>DATKAF010000165.1:0-11068 GCA_035498395.1 Anaerolineales bacterium | reverse complement strand
AGGTTCATATAGGTCTGCGGTTTGGCAAGCAGGAGTTTGCGCCCTTCGTAGCCAGCGGTGGTGACGATCGCCTTGGATTGGAGTTTCATGCCGCGCGCGCCCAGACGAATTGCCAACTGGTCGATCAGCATGAAGCCGAAGTTATGGCGATTGTCCCGGTATTCGCGCCCGGGGTTTCCCAGGCCAATGAGGAGGAAGATGTCAGGGGACATCAATGCAGTTTCATTAACGGCGCAGGCGTACCAGTGCACCCAGGACCACGGCGAGAACACCGGCGAGAAGCGCACCCCGCCAGAAATTAGAGTACACCGCGGTGGTCGTAGTACCGGCTGGATTGGGCGGCAAGACGGTTGGGGTGTAAAAAGGCGGAAGGGTCGGGGTTGGGGTCGGCATTGTCGGCGATGCGAGAATGAGGATAGCTGTCGGGATATCCAGCACGGGAGGAGCGGTCGGGGTGACAGCCGAGGTTGGGGTCGGCAGAGGGGTATAGTTGCGCACGCGCACGGCAGCGGTTGCATCCTGGTATGACCCATCCAACAGGGTCACTCTCAGGCGCAGCACATAGTCGCCATCGCTGATGACCGTCGTATCCCATGACGCCAGCGCATCGTTCGTGACCGGCAGGCTGGTTGTCTGGATAACGAACCAGGTCTGCGTAGGATCGGAAGCGTACCCAAAGTCCAGCTCTCCTGAAGCAAAGCCCGGTATCTGCGTAGTGCCCTTGACCGTGACAGTGCCCTGGACATACTGTCCATCGGTGGGTGACACGATCAAAGGCTGCACGGCATTTTGAGCCTGTACAGGCTTCGCTGCGCAGAAAAGCGCGGCGACAAACAGGCTGACAGTGAGCAGGCGCGCGCGCGCGCCGAATTCCGTCACTGGATCTCCCATCTTGCGGGTGAGGCAAGGCATTGCGTGCCAGGCCCGTCTTGAGTTTTGAACATTGAAGTCTAACACGAAGAAGTGGTCAGGTCAAATTCTATGGTAAACTCAGACGCGTTGAAACCCCGGAACATCATCGATGCCCAAATCCCGAGCAGACCAGCTGGTGGAACGCTTACGTTCGATGCAGGCCTCTGCACCCGATATCGAAGCTTCTGCCGTGGTCTCCGTGGATGGGCTCATAATGGCATCGGCGCTGCAACAGGGCGTGGAAGAGGACCGGGTGTCAGCCATGTCGGCGGCGATGTTGAGCCTCGGGGAGCGCATTTCGGGCGAGCTCGGCAGGGGTGCCCTCGAGCAGGTCTATATTAAAGGCGACGCCGGTTCCATCCTGCTGACGTCGGTCGGCACGGAGGCGGTGCTGACGGCTCTTGCCCGGCAGGAGGCCAAGCTGGGCCTCATTTTTCTCGAAATGCGGCGCGCCGCAGAAGATATCGTTAAATTGGTAGGATGAAGCTCAAGAACATTTCTTCACGCAAAACGGTCAGACTCCCGGATGGGGAGGGCTCAAGCGCCCTCCCCATCGCCTTTGTATACGGCAAGTAGCTCTCCAGTGCATTCGAAGGAGGTGACGGGTATGGCTACCAAGTACCTATTCTTCACGGGCGGGGTCGTGTCTTCGGTTGGAAAAGGCGTGACGGCCGCAGCAACCGGCCTCATCCTTAAAGAACGGGGCTTCCAGGTCGCCGTCCAGAAGCTGGATCCCTATATCAATGTGGATCCCGGCACGATGTCACCCTATCAGCATGGGGAAGTGTACGTGCTTGACGACGGCGCGGAGACGGACCTTGATCTTGGGCATTACGAACGGTTTATCGACATCCGGCTTACGCGAGTGAGCAACTTCACGAGCGGGCAGGTATACGCGGAGATCATCGGCAAGGAGCGGCGCGGCGACTTCCTGGGCGGAACGATCCAGGTGATCCCTCATATTACAAATGAGATCAAGCGCCGGATCGGGCTGGTCGCCAAGGCGACGGGAGCGGAGATCGTGATCGTGGAGGTCGGTGGCACGGTCGGGGACATCGAGTCGCAACCGTTCCTGGAGGCCCTCCGGCAGCTGCGCAACGAGGTCGGGCGCGAGAACGTGTTCTT
Organism: Anaerolineales bacterium; assembly: GCA_035498395.1. Lineage (GTDB taxonomy): Bacteria > Chloroflexota > Anaerolineae > Anaerolineales > Villigracilaceae > Fen-1038. Next base: position 9,031 of record DATKAF010000165.1, on the reverse strand, counting down.
CATCCACGTCACGTGGATGCCATACATCGGCGCGACCGGCGAGCTGAAAACGAAGCCCACACAGCACTCGGTCGCCGCGCTGCGATCCATCGGTATCTCGCCGAACATGATCATTGCCCGGTCGGACTACCCGATCGAGGATGGCATCTGCGACAAGATCGCGCTGTTCTGTGACGTGGAGAAGAAAGCCGTTGTCCCGATGGTGACCAGCGACGTGCTGTATGAAGTGCCACTGCTGCTCGAACGGGTGGGCGTCGGCGATTACCTGGTCAACGCGCTCAGACTGAATGCAACGCGCCAGCCGGACATGAAGCCGTGGACGAAGCTTGTCGATTCGGTGCGCAGGCCCAAGCCGACCGTGAAGGTAGCCCTGGTGGGCAAGTATGTGGAGCTTCAGGACGCATACATGTCGGTGCGCGAAGCCCTCAAGCACGCGGCGCTGGCGAACGACGTCGAGGTGGATATCAGCTGGATCCACTCGGTCGATCTCGAGAAAGACAAGGGATGGGATGCCATGGAGGAAGCTGACGGCATCGTAGTCCCCGGCGGGTTCGGGTCGCGAGGCATCGAGGGCAAGATTATGGCCGCGCGCTATGCACGGGAGAAAAAGGTGCCGTACCTGGGCTTGTGCCTTGGCATGCAGGTGATGAGCATCGAGTTCGCGCGCCACGTCCTCAACCTGGAGGATGCCAACTCCACGGAGTTTGATCGCAACAGCGAGGCGCCGGTCATCGATCTGATGATCGACCAGCGATCCATCAGTGACATGGGGGGAACGATGCGGCTGGGCTTGTACCCGTGCGTGCTGCTGCCGGGCACGAAAGCCGCGACGGCATACGGCGTGGAGCAGGTGGACGAGCGACACCGGCACCGGTTCGAATTCAACAATGCCTATCGCGCGTCCTTCGAGACAGCCGGCATGGTATTCTCGGGGATCTCGCCGGACGGAAAGCTGGTGGAGATCGCAGAGCTTGCCGATCACCCGTACATGGTGGGAAGCCAGTTCCATCCCGAGTTCCTGTCCAGGCCGATGCGACCGCACCCGCTTTTCGTCGGGTTGGTGAAAGCAGCCAAGGAGAAACATGCTGCAGCCCAGCCAGCCGCGAGCGCAAAGGTAGCAGAAACCGAACGAAGCTAGTACTTCCGTTATTGCAAGCTGCGTAGCGCCCACGACGGATCGGTCAAAACGCCTGCCCGTGAGATGTTCGCGGAAGGTCATCCCGTTGCGCGCGTGAGACGCCGGAGATTCAGACACAATGCGTCGAATTAGCACAGGGGTTTGAGATTATACTAGGGACGTTTGCATGTGAATTTTGCCGCAAAGGACGCGGCTGGTTGCGAAATCGGTTGGGTTCCGCAAGTAGGCGTTGCCGGCGGCTCGAAACTACATTTCCAGGAGTACAGGATGGACACCACTATTGAAGGCATCTCTGCCATTGAAGTACTTGATTCACGCGGCAATCCCACCGTCGAGGTGGAAATCATGCTAGCGGATGGAAGTTGGGGCCGCGCCGCAGTCCCATCGGGGGCGTCAACCGGCATCCACGAAGCGCTCGAGATGCGGGATGGCGACAAGAAGCGCTATCTGGGTAAAGGCGTTTCGAAGGCGGTTGCCAATGTTAATGGCCCGATCGCGGAGGCCCTGTTCGGATGGGACGCCGTTGAGCAGAAGGCGCTGGATGCAGAGCTGATCCGCCTCGATGGGACACCGAACAAGTCGAAGTTCGGCGCGAACGCCATCCTGGGAGTCAGCCTGGCAGCTGCGAAGGCAGCGGCAAACTCACTGGGACTGCCGCTGTATCGCTACATCGGCGGCGTGTACGCACACGTGCTGCCCGTGCCGATGATGAATATCCTCAACGGTGGCGCTCACACCAACTGGCAATCGACGGATATGCAGGAATTCATGGTCATGCCCTTCGGAGCGCCGACGTTCGCCGAGGGACTGCGCTGGGGCGCGGAGATCTACCACACCCTCAAGTCCGTCTTGAAGGAAAAGGGCTACGTCACACTCGTCGGCGACGAGGGCGGTTACGCTCCTGCGCTGAAAGCCAACAACGAGGCGATCGAGGTGATTCTTGCCGCCGTCGAGAAGGCGGGCTTCAAGGCAGGCCGCGGGCTGGATGTCGCCATCGCGCTCGACCCGGCTGCGTCGGAACTCTACGAAGAGGATACCAAGACCTATAACCTTCGTAAGGAAGGCCGCAAGCTGACCGGCGAGCAGATGGTCGAGTTTTGGGCCAAGTGGCTTAAGGACTACCCGATCGTCTCCCTCGAAGACGGGCTGGCGCAGGACGATTGGGCCTCGTGGGAGATGCTGGTGAAGAAGGTCGGGGATACGGTGCAGATCGTCGGGGATGACTTACTGGTCACCAACCCTGAGCGCGTCCGCAAGGCCATCCATGACAAGGCGGCCAATGCGCTGTTGGTCAAGCTGAATCAGATTGGCTCACTGACAGAGACTATTGAAGCCGTGGAGCTCTGCCACCGGGCCGGCTGGCGCGCGGTCACATCGCATCGCTCCGGCGAGACCGAAGATGCGACAATTGCCGACGTTGCCGTGGCGCTCAATACCGGCCAGATCAAGACTGGCGCGCCGGCGCGTTCGGACCGCGTTGCAAAGTACAACCAACTCCTGCGCATCGAAGCGGAACTTGGCAGCGACGCAAAATACGCCGGATGGAGCGCGTTGAGGCAGCAGGCCTGACCTGCACCCTGCACCATAATGACAGACGTCCCTGCGGGCATTTTGCATGCTCACAGGGACGTCTTGTTTTAGGAAGCAACTAAGGGGCGGGAGAGCCTCCCAACGGCAAGCACGCAGAAATGGGTTCAGAAGCACTCTATTCGGTCTTGTCGGCTCATTTGGGCAGGAAGGAGAAGGTGAGTAGGCACAGAGGCTATTCTGTTAGGCGCTCTATCATCTCCTGGCAAACCATCAGAGGGAAGTCTGCCCTGCAGCAGCCAAGTTGTCAGACAGTCCGGGGTGGCTTTCTCCGGAATAGCTGGCTTCGCCGGTGCATTTGGAGTATAGTTAAGCCACTATACTCTCAAGACAGGAGGCAATACCATGGCAGGCGTCACTTACGATCACGTGACGAAGAAGTTCGGGGAAATGGTAGCAGTCGATAACCTGGATATCAAGATCGATGACAAAGAATTCCTGGTGCTTGTTGGACCGTCGGGCTGCGGGAAAACGACCGCGCTGCGCTGCCTGGCCGGGCTTGAGGAAATCACTGACGGCAAGATCCTCATCGGGGATCGAGTGGTGAACGATGTAGCGCCAAAAGACCGCGACATCGCCATGGTGTTCCAATCCTACGCTCTCTACCCGCATCTTTCCGTCTTTGACAACATGGCGTTCGGCCTTAAGCTGCGGAAAGTCCCGAAGGATGAGATCAAGAAACGGGTGGAGAAAGCAGCCGGGACGCTCGGCATCACCGAACTGCTAAACCGGAAGCCAAGACAACTGTCCGGCGGTCAACGCCAACGCGTGGCCGTTGGACGCGCCATTGTCCGCGAGCCGAAGGTGTTCCTGTTCGATGAGCCGCTGTCGAACCTGGATGCCAAGCTGCGCGTGCAGATGCGCGCGGAGATCAGCAAGATCCACCAGCAGCTCCAAACAACCTTCATCTACGTGACCCACGACCAGATGGAAGCGATGACGATGGCAACCCGCATTGCCGTCATCAACCGGGGCAAGCTGCAGCAACTTGATACGCCGCAGAACCTATATAACTTCCCGGCCAACCTGTTCGTAGCGGGGTTCATCGGCTCACCAGCGATGAACTTCTTCCCGGCGAAACTGCGAAAGAACGGGAAGCTGATAGCAGACGCGGGAGAATTTCAAGTGCCGCTGCCCGATTCGAAGGTGAAGGAGTTCGAGCCATACGTGAACAAGGATATTATCTTCGGCATCCGGCCTGAAGATGTCCATGATGTGGACTTCGTACCGTCGAACATCCAGGCTGCCAAAGTCGGCGCTCGTGTGGACGTCACCGAGCTGATGGGCAATGAGATCCTGCTGTACCTGCTGACCGGAAAGAACACGTTCGTCGCCCGCGTAGACCCGCGCTCCAAGATGCGCGTCGGCGACCAGGTGCAGGTGGCGTTCGACATGGACAAGTTCCATGTCTTCGATGCCGCAACCGAGAAGGCCATCGCGTAAGACAACGCCTCTGCCGTTCGATCAGAACAACTTCGGAAGTCCGACAGACTTCCGAAGTTGTTTTGTTGCCGGAGGTTCAGGCAGCAACCAGTCAGCCTTTGACCGCGCCGGCCACCACGCCCTCGATAATGTACTTCTGCAGGAAGAGGTAGAAGATCACGATCGGGATGATGGCGAGAACGAGCATTGCCATCATCGCGCCGATATCGCGGCTGCCATAGCCCCCCTGCAAATACTGCACCGCAATCGGAATCGTCTTGTAATTGCTCCCGATTGTGAGATATGGCAGGAGATAGTCGTTCCAGATCCACATGGTATTCAGTATGGCGACGGTGATGTAGATCGGCCGCAGGACCGGGAAGACGACCAGGAAGAACGTCTGTATCGGGTTGCAGCCATCGATCGTTGCCGCCTCCTCGATCTCGATCGGTATGCTCTTCACAAAGCCGCTGAAGATGAAGACCGAAAGCCCAGCGCCAAACCCCAGATAGAGCACGATGATGCCGACCGGATTGTCCAGGTGGAGCACGTTTGCCACCTTCGACATGGTGAACATCACCATCTGAAACGGGACGATCATCGAGAACACCAGCAGATAGTAGAACGCGGAGCTGAGACGCGAACGGACGCGTGTAATGCACCAGGCGGTCATGGAAGTGAAGAGCACGATCGTCATGACCGAGAAGACAGTGATGAAAAGCGAATAGGCAAAGGCAAGAGGGAATCCCGTCTTGGCGATGCCGGTTACGTAATTTTGCAGCCCGACCCAGGTCTGAGCGTTCGGAAGCGCAAACGGCGTGTCGGAAATGAAGAACCGGCCCTTGAACGAATTCATCAGCACTAACAGCAGCGGCACCATATACAGCACCGCAATGGCGGTCAGGCAGACAAACAGGATGTTGTTGCGCGCGCGATTTTGGGCTTCCATCAGGCCTCTACCTCCCTGCTGCGGCTGGCCCGCAGCTGCAGCAGCACGATCGCGCTCACAAACAGGAAGAACATGACAGCCTTGGCCTGTCCGACGCCCTCATAGCCATTCTGGCCGTAGAAGGTGTAGAAGATATCCAAGGCAAGCATGGCAGTTGCCCGACCCGGCGCGCCAGCCGTAAGGGAGAGGTTCTGGTCAAAGAGCTTGAACGAGTTCGAGACGGTCAGAAACGTGCAGATGGTAAAGGCGGGCATCACCAGCGGGATCGTGATCCTCGACAGCATCTGCCATGCATTGGCGCCATCGATCTTGGCTGCCTCGACCACCTCAGAGGAGATCGCCAGGATGGCTGCGATGTAGATGACCATCATGTAGCCGGCCATCTGCCAGTTGGTCACCAGAATCAACCCCCAGAAGCCGTACTTCGGGTCATAGGTGATATCAAAGCCGAAGTTGATGAGAACGCCGTTGATGAGCAACAGCCATACGTAGCCGAGCACGATGCCGCCAATCAGGTTTGGCATGAAGAAGACGGTGCGGAGCGCATTCCGGGCACGAACAGGCCGCGTCAGCAGATAGGCAAGCGCGAACGCCACGATGTTGATCAGGATCACCGAGACGACCGCGAACTCGATCGTGAAGAGCCCGGCATTGATGAAGTTCTGGTCATCGGTAAAGGCGCGCACATAGTTCTGGAAGCCCACCCAGGTCGAATCGGTCACTGTGGTGAATTTCGTAAAGGACAGATAGAGACCGAATATGAAAGGGATGATGAAGGAAATCGCAAACGCGATGGCAGTGGGCAAGGTAAAGAAGGCGTAGTATCGCTTGGGCATTTTCTGCACGGCGATTCTCCTCTCCTGTTAAAGGATCGAAGCGCGGCGATTTGAGTCACCCCGCATCCAGCCGGGTGTGGGGTGACTTCATCAAAGCAAATCCTAGGCTATTGGCCGTACTTGGTAGGCCATTCGGTGACCGCCAGCTTCGTAACATCATCCCAGGACATCTTGCCCTGCGCGTATTGCAAGAGGGCGGCACCGAAGTCGTTCTTCCACGCCTGTCCCGGGAACTTCACGAAGTCCCACGCGACGTTGTAGAGATCCTTATTGCTGACATAGCGAATGACTTCCTTGGCCAGCGGGTCGGTCGGCTTCTCATTGTCAGCGAACGTATCGAATGGAGCAATGAACTTCAGATCGTTGGTCACAAAGGACTTGCCCTTCGGGCTGCTGAACAGCCAATAGGCAAAGTCCTCGGCGCACTTCTGCTTCTCGGGAGAAGCCTGCTTGTTGACGGAGAAGTAGTTCTCGGTGCCCACGGCAATGGACTGTTTCTCCTCGCCCGACATGCCCATGTACATGGGCAGGAATTTGACGTCTTCCGGCTTCACGGTATTGCCCTGAACGCCGGAAATCTGGCCCCAGGCCCAGTTTCCGTTCTGCACCATGGCGGATTGCCCAAGTGCGAACTCCGCCATCGAGTCGTCGACGCTCTTGCTGCCGAGCAGGCCCGGCGCGGTGGTCGAATTCTTCAGGTACAGATCGAAGAGGTTCTTGAACTGGTCGGCATACTGGAACTTGAAGTTGTCGGCTCCGGCAGCCGCCAGCGAGATGTTGTTGTCGCGCCACTCATAGAAGACCGGCAGGTCCATCAGGTGCGTCTGCCAGCGCCAGTCCTCACCGGTCTTCAGCGAGGTCGAGGAGAACACGCCCTTGATACCGAGATCACCCTTCTTGGCCTGCATGTCTTCCACGACCGCCTTCAGCTTGTCAAAGGTGTTAACCTCGTCGATGGACTTCGCCTTGGCGTCGGGCATGGCGAAGTATTTGCTCAGGATGGCGTCGTTGTAAATGATCCCATAGCCTTCCACCACATACGGTATTCCGAAAACGCCATCGCCATCTTTCACCGCCAGGTTCGGGTCCGAAAGGTGTTTGTAAAGGTCCGTGTCCTTCAGGTCGGCGGTGTAATCCTTCCAGTTCTGGTATCCCACGGGGCCATTGATCTGGAAGAGGGTGGGAGCATCCGACTTGGCCATCTCGGATTTGAGGGTCTGCTCGTAGGTTCCGGCGGCGGCAGTGACTACCTTGAGGGTGTTGCCCGTCTCGGCCTTGTATTCGTCCGCGATCTTGGCATATACGTCGGCAACTTCCGGCTTGAAGTTCAGATAGTAGACTTCACAGCTCTGGGCGGCAGGGGCCGAGGTTGCGGCGGGCGCAGAAGTAGCAGCAGGCTGCGCAGGAGCTTCGGTCGGTGCAGGCGCAGCAGGCGTCTGCGTAGCGCATGCAGACAGCACGAAGGCGGCCGCCAATAGAATGCTAAATACCGCAAATAGTCTCTTATGCATCTTCTTCTCCTTGTGTAGTAGGATCAGGACTAGGCGTTTCCCATGGATCGAGACCAAATGGATGTCGAGGCATCACCTCCTTTGAAAGTGGATCGGTAGCCGCAGCATGGCCCCGAATAGTTCGAGTCGGTCTTCTCAGGTGGCGGCCGCGCCCTCGACACGACAGCCTCGCTGCTGCCGGCGGGCGCGGTGTTTCGCTCGGCTCGAAAGAGCCAATCCGGTTTGTTCAGTCGATACGGGAGAGCATGGGGTAGGAGTGAATACAGTCGCGATGAGGTGGCTGCGGGGACCTGAGTTGGCTTGTCCCAAACGAAAAGAGGAGCATGACAAGGGCTGTCTTGCGGACAACCTGCAACTCCGATTCTCTCCTGCAATCTTCGAGATGGTGCAGAGATTATAGCATAGTTGCTCTTGCACAGAATTGACTCTGTTCCCCCGAAGCGCGAAAGCCCGCGCGCATTCGCCACCGTTCCTTTTGGTACAATGTTCCCTGCAAAGCCGGCTGCCGCGCCTCGTTGTCCGCGGCCATTTATTCAGCCCGCAGCAGGCGTCCGGTTGCTCGATGCCTGGCAATACACTCCAGAACTTCCACAGAGGCCATTCCAATGCAGACGCCCGAATGGGTTACTGACGCCGTCTTCTACCAGATCTTCCCCGATCGCTTCGCCAGGTCTGAGCGAGTGCCCAAGCAAGGTCTCCACCTGGAGAGCTGGGATACCGCTCCGACCATCCACGGCATGAAGGGCGGCGACCTGCTGGGCATTGTCGAACATCTAGACTACCTGCAAGACCTCGGGATCAATGCGCTGTATTTCACGCCGGTCTTCGCCTCCGCCTCGAGCCATCGTTATCATACGTACGACTACTACCGTGTCGACCCGATACTCGGTGGTGATGCTGCGCTGAAGACCCTCCTGGAGGAGGCGCACCACCGCGGAATGCGCGTCGTGTTGGACGGCGTGTTCAATCATGCCAGCCGGGGATTCTGGCAATTCCATCATACGTTGGAGAACGGGGCAGCCTCCCCCTACGTGGATTGGTTCCACTTTGACCCGGATCATTTGAACGGCAAGAAGCATTGGGGCGCGTACCCTTCGCCGCACGAGCAGCGGTTGATCCAGGAGGAAGGCAGCCTGAAGGCCATCGGCTACGAGGGCTGGTGGAATCTGCCCGCGCTTCCGAAGTTCAACACGAATGTCGCGGCGGTGCGGGAATTCCTGTTTGGCGTCGCCGAACACTGGATCCAATTCGGCATCGATGGCTGGCGGCTGGACGTCCCGGGCGAGATCAACGATGATTCCTTCTGGCAGGAGTTCCGCCATCGCGTGAAGGCAATCAACCCGGAAGCATATATCGTGGGCGAGATCTGGTACGACGCCCGCCGCTGGCTCCAGGGGGACCAGTTCGACGCGAGCATGAATTACCCGGTTACGGGCGCATGCCTCAGTTTCCTGACCGGATCGCACCTGGATCTCCGGACGACCCTGGCAGCGGGCGGGTATCAGGGTCTTGTGAGCCACATCGACGCACAGGCCTTTGCAGACCGGATCGACTCGATCTTGGGCATGTACAGCCCCGACGTGACACG
>DATKAF010000164.1:0-2792 GCA_035498395.1 Anaerolineales bacterium | reverse complement strand
CCGCGGAACAGTTTCTCGCCGGTATGCAGCAGCAGGATGCCGCCGATCAGCCCGCCTGCGATCGCTGCGGGAATCAGATACCAGAAGCGTTTCTCCTGCCCTTTTAGGTCTTCTCTCTGCGCCAGCGTTCCGCCTACATAGCCAGGGCACAGCGCCACGGTGTTCGTCACGTTCGCGGCAACCGCTGGCACGCCGATCGCGACCAGCACGGGAAACGTGATGAGCGTGCCGCCGCCTGCCAGGGCGTTGATGGCCCCCGCCGCCACAGCCGCCAGCCCGACAAGAACCAGGTCAATTCCGGTGAGCATCAGTGGATCAAGTCCTTTGTACCCAGTGTGTGGAGCACGGCAAGTATAGCATTGCAGCCCAGCTGTCCGCGCGCTCTGCTTGACTCGCCGCATGCACTTCTGTATAATACCGCCTACACGATCCCTCTTGGAGTAGTACGCGGAGAGCGGCCTGATAGAGAAGGAGAAGAACGGTGGAAATCTCCCCAGGCAGTCGTCGCCGAAGTCGCCGGGAGCGCATGCCGAAGAAATGCTGGCTGATGCTCGCAAAGTAGAACGGCACGGGTGGCCCGTTACAGCCAGATCCTGATGCTGGTCGGGACGAGAGCGCTGAAGTGTTTCAGCGAATTGAGGTGGTACCGCGGAGCGAACGCTTCGTCCTCATCCGGACGAGGCGTTTTCATTTCTGAGTGCTGGAGAGGCAATTTCGCTGTTGATCTGTGCGGATTGCCAGGCAGGTCGCCGCCGCTAGATCAAGGAGCTAAGTATGCCCGAATACAACATCCCTAAGGCTTACGATTTCAAAGGGACCGAGCCGCGCATCTACCAGATGTGGGAGCAGGGCGGCTACTTCAAGCCATGGAATGACCCCAATAAGCCCGGCTTCGACCCGAATGTCAAGCCGTTCGTCATCTCCATCCCCCCGCCCAACGTGACCGGCGAGCTCCATTTGGGCCATGCCATGTTCGTCAGCATGGAAGACCTCATGGTCCGCTACCACCGCATGAAGGGCCTGCCCGCGCTGTGGGTGCCCGGCTCGGATCACGCCGGCATCGCCACGCAGCTCATGGTGGAGCGTCACCTGCTCAAGACGGAAGAGGTGACGCGCGAGGAATTGGGCCGCGAGGAGTTCGTCAAGCGCACCTGGGAGTGGAAGCAGAAATATGGGAGCATCATCTTCAACCAGGTGCGCCGGCTGGGCGCCTCCTGCGATTGGGACCGCGCCCGCTTCACCCTGGATGAAGGCTTGTCCCGCGCCGTCCGGGAGGCTTTTGTGCGGCTCTATAAGAAAGGGCTGATCTACCGCGGCCCGCGTCTCATCAACTGGTCGCCGGGCTTGAAGACGGCAGTCTCCGACCTCGAGGTGGAGTACAGCGAAGAGGAAGCCACGCTGTACTACTTCAAGTACATGCTGAAACCCCAGACTTCCGAAGTCTCCGGTATCCAAGGGCAGGGTGCCGAAGATGGCAAGAAGACTTCGGAAGTCTCTGAGTTCATCCCGGTGGCGACCGTCCGGCCCGAGACCATCCTCGGCGACACGGCGGTGGCCGTCCATCCCGACGACGAGCGCTATCGGAAGTACATCGGCCGCATGGCCATCGTGCCGATTCTCGGCCGCGAGATTCCCGTCATCGCAGACGAATACGTCTCGCGCGAGTTCGGGACCGGCGCCCTCAAGATCACGCCCGGGCACGACCCGAACGACTACGCCATCGCGCAGCGCCATAACCTGCCGGTCATCTCCGTGCTCGATGAATCCGCCCGTATCAACGAGAACGGCGGCCCCTACCAGGGGCAGGACCGCTTCGAGTGCCGCGAGAAGCTCTGGGCCGATATGAAGAAAGCCGGTCTCACCATCAAGACCGAGCCGTATATGACCACCATCCCCCGCTCGCAGCGCGGCGGCGAGATCGTGGAGCCGATGATCAGCACGCAGTGGTTCGTGAAGATCGAGCCGCTGGCGAAGGCTGCGCTGGATGTTGTGCGGGACGGCCGCATCCGTATCGTGCCAGAGCGCTTTGAGAAGGTCTACTACAACTGGCTGGAAAACATCAAGGATTGGTGTATCAGCCGGCAGTTGTGGTGGGGTCACCGTATCCCCGTGTGGTATTGCCCCGACGGCCATATGACCACCGGCCGGCAGGACCCCACCCAGTGCGACACCTGCGGATCCACGGAACTGACGCAGGACCCGGACGTGCTGGATACCTGGTTCTCTTCGGGGCTTTGGCCCTTCTCCACCCTCGGCTGGCCCGACGAGACGCCGGATTACAAGTACTTCTACCCGACCTCCTACATGGAGACCGGTTACGACATCCTGTTCTTCTGGGTGGCGCGTATGATCATGGACGGGCTGGAATTTACCGGCAAGGCTCCCTTTCATACGGTCTACCTCCATGGACTGATCCGTGACGAGCACGGGCGCAAGATGTCGAAGACCTATGGCAACGTGATCGACCCGCTGATCGTCATGGACGAGCTTGGCACCGATGCGCTGCGCTTCACGCTTCTCGTGGGCGCTACGCCCGGCAATGACATGAACCTGTCGGTCAAGAAGGTGGAGGCCAACCGGAACTTTGCGAACAAGGTCTGGAACGCCGGACGCTTCGTGATATCTGCGGTCGGCGCCTTGGGCGACGCGGACTCCGCCCCCTCTGCACCCACCTCGGCTCCCACGCTCGCCGACTCTTGGATCGCCTCCCGCCTGGATCAGTTGGTTCGCGACGTGGAGCGCCTCTTCCAAACCTTCCAGTACGGCGAGGCCGGCCGCCAGATCTACGAATT
>DATKAF010000163.1:0-27650 GCA_035498395.1 Anaerolineales bacterium | reverse complement strand
CAGCGGATCTCCTGTTGCCCAGGGATTCACGCAGGTAACGGAGGCGACGGCTTACAGCGCCGGCAACTTCGGCTGGACGGATCTCACCACGCTCGAATCGCGGGACAGGACCAGCAGCAGCGACGCGCTGCGGCGTGACTTTGTGATGAGCAGCTCCGCGGCGCGGACCTTCAAGGTTGACCTGCCCAACGGCAGCTACACGGTGACTACGACGATGGGCGATCAGGACTTTGCTCACGACAATGAGGTGGTCAAGGCCAATGGAGCGACAGTACTGAGCAGTGTCACCAGCGCGGCCGGATCCTACGCGGTCGGCACGTTCAACACCTCGGTGACGAACGGCTCGTTGTCGCTGGAGTTTTCCGACGCGGGCGGCAGCGATGCGACCTGGGTGCTCAATGGCATCTCCATCCGCAGCGGATCACAGCCGCCTTCGGGTGCGGATCGCGCACAGTTCGTCGCCGATGTAACCGTGCCCGACGGGACGACGTTCTCTCCCAACGTGAGCTTCACCAAGACATGGCGCTTGAAGAACGTCGGCACGTCGACGTGGACGACATCCTACGCCATGATCTTCGATACGGGCGCGCAAATGGGCGGCACATCGCCGGTCTATCTGCCCTTCTCGGTCGCCCCAGGCCAGACCGTCGATATGAGCGTAACTCTTACGTCTCCCAGCACCGCCGGCTCCTATCGCGGCTACTGGAAGTTCAAGAACGCCAGCGGCGTTCCGTTCGGAATCGGCTCGAGCGGAACCCAATCCTGGTGGGTTGATATTCATGTATCGGGGTCGGCGTTCACGCCGACCCCCGGCACTGCCACAGCCACTACCGTGCCACCGGTGGGTGGTACGACGTATGACTTTGCCGCAAATGTTTGCTCCGGCGTCTGGTTCTCAGGCGCCGGTCAACTTCCATGCCCCGGAACCGAAGGTGATCAGCGGGGATTTGTGATCCGAGTGAACAACCCGCAGCTTGAGAATGGCACCACGGACTCGCGCCAAGGGCTGCTCACCTATCCTCAGAACATCTACAACGGCTACATCCAGGGCATCTTCCCGCCCTATCACGTCAAGCAGGGTGACCGCTTTCAATCGATCGTGAACTGCGCGTACGGCGCAACGTCCTGCTACGTGGTGTTCCGCCTGGATTACCAGACCGGCAACGGGCCCATCACGACCTTCTGGGCCTTCGTGGAGAAGTACGAGGGGCAGTTCTATCAGGTGAACCTGGACCTGAGCCCGCTGGCCGGGCAGGATGTCAAGTTCATCCTGACCGTCCTGGCCACCGGCTCTCCGACCGGCGATCGCGCCATGTGGGTTGGACCGATCATCTTCAATGCAACCGCTGCGACGGCGACGGCCACCCTGGCCGCCACCGCAACGCCAACGGTCGCCGCGACCGGCACTCCCACACCGACGGGAACACCGGCAGCCTCCACCGCCACGCCGACGCCGACCACCGCCGCCTCCACCGCTACACCCACACCGACAACGGCGGCAGCCACGGCAACTCCAACGCAGGCGGCTACAGCCACCTCCACGCCGACGCAGGCCGCGACCGGCACACCGACCGCAACCCCAACCGGCGGCACTACCGGCTGGAATCCATACCAGAATACCAAGTACGGGTTCGTGTTCCAGATCCCGCCGGGCTCCAGCATTTCCAGTCAGCAGGACAACAGTGGACAGGTCTTCCTGCCGATCATCACTCCGGGAACCAATCTGGGACAGAAGTACATTGAGGTCAAGGTTGTGGACGGAGCGGCGGTCTGCAAAGACCCGCACACCGGCCCCATGGTGACCGTGTCGCAAACCGTAACCTTTAACGGCATCCAGTTCCTGCAAGAGATCGGCTCGGACCGCGCGGCGGGTAACATTTATGATTGGACCGGCTATTCCACCACCAAGGGGACGGCCTGCATCAGCCTCACGTTCATCCTGCACTCGACGAACCCGGGCAATTACCCGACCCCTCCGCCCGTGTTCGATATGGCGGTCGAGTCAGCCATCTTCCCGACCATCATGGGAACATACAATAACCTGTAGGGCATGAACGCGCGTCAAAGCAAAAGGAGCCAGCGAATTCCGCTGGCTCCTTTTTTGGTCAGGATGCGCCGCTTGAGGTGCTACTCATCCCGCCGGCCCTTGACCACGATGCGGATCGGCGTGCCCAAGAAGCCGTATTCCTGGCGTAGGCGGTTCTCCAGAAAGCGCCGATATGTGAAATGCATCAGCTTCGGGTCGTTGACGTAGATCATGAAGGTCGGAGGATCGGAGCGCACCTGTGTGCCATAGAAGATCTTGAGCTGGCGCCCGGAACGCGACGGCGCGGCGTGCATGTCCTGTGCTTCGATCAGGACCTTGTTGATCTTGGAGGTGCTCAGCCGCACCAGCCGCTCCTCCTGCACGCGGAGGGCTAGCGGGAGCACCTGGTCGACGCGCTGCCCCGTCAGGGCTGAGATGAACAGCAGGGGGACATAATCGAGGAAGTTCAGGTCGGCGCGGATGCGGGCCGTGTACTCATCCATCGTGGCGCTGTCCTTCTGCACCGCATCCCACTTATTGATCAGCACCACGCAGGATTTCGAGGCTTCCACGATGAAGCCGGCAATGTGCGCGTCCTGCGCGCTGATACCGGCCACCGCATCGATCAGCAACAAGACCACATCTGCGCGCTCGATGGCCTTGAAGGAGCGCAACACGCTGAACTGCTCTACGCCGCGGTCGATCTTGCCCCGGCGGCGGATGCCGGCAGTATCGATGAGCGTCACGGGCAGTCCGGCCACTTCGATTGGCGTATCGACCGCATCGCGCGTCGTGCCCGCGATCGGGCTGACGATGGCGCGCTCTTCGCCGACCAGCTTGTTGAGCAGGCTCGACTTGCCCGAATTGGGCTTGCCGACGATGGCGATCTTGATGGAGGTGTCTTCCTCTTCCTCGGCTTCGGGGAAGCTGCTCACCAGCGCATCGAGCAGATCGCCCACGTCGGTGCCATGTACGGCGGATATCGGGTACGGATCGCCGAGTCCCAGCTCGTAGAACTCGTGGGCAGACATGCGCCGCTCGCCTGACTCGGCCTTATTGACGACGACAAAGATCGGCGGCTTGAGGCTGCCATCCGGCAGTTTCTTCTGATTGCGGCGCAGCAGATCGGCCACTTCGCGGTCCGGCTCCGTGACGCCGGCTTGCCCGTCGTTCACAAACAGAACCGCATCGGCGTCGCGCAGGGCCGCCATGGCCTGGCTCTTGATATCCTGGATGAAGTCGGCGGAACCGACGGAGAGGACGCTCCTGCCTCCGTGCGTAGGGTCAATACCGCCGGTATCCACGATGCCGAAGGCGCGGCCGTTCCAGGTGGTTTCCGCGTAGAGCCGGTCGCGCGTCGTGCCGGCAACGTCGTCCACGATGGCAAGGCGCTCGCCGACCAGGCGATTGAAGAGCGTGCTCTTACCCACGTTGGGCCTTCCCACTAGAGCGACGATCGGCTTTGTCATGGTCACGGTTTCGGGGTGGGTGAGGTCTTCGGCGCCAGAACCACCTCGACGGTCGCCGGGAGGAGGGATTCGACGGTCACGCCCGAGGCAAGAGTCTGCACCATGGGAGTGAGCTGATAGGAGCCGGGGGCGAGCCCCGCTACATCCACAATCACATGCACGTCCTGCCGCGAGAGCGAATTGAGCACGGGCAGCGGGCCTGAGAGGATGACGTCCACGGTAGCCGGGGATATCTGCGATTCCATATCGGAAGCCAGCCCCGTGATCTCTACCTGCTGGCTTGACAGCGTCAGGCTGCTCTGGATGGGCGAGATGCCCGCCTGGATCACCACGGTCTGGTCGCCGACGGCGGAGACGCCGCCTGGAAGGTTCAGGGGCACGCGCAGGGTCACATTGTCCTTGGCGGCTTGTAGATCCAGCGGCTGTGTCTCCACGACGCCTGGCAATGCGTTCACCAGATCAGGGTTGGACGAAAACACTGTGACGACCGGCGGAGAGACGGAGATGCTGTCGAGCCGATAGCCATTGGCCACCTGGCCACGGACAATCACTTTTACCGCAAGATCGCGGAAACCGCCCTGCCTGGTGATTGGAAGTGTGACGTGCGCGGCAGAGGGCTGGATGGTGACGCCCGCAACCGGAGCCTTATTTTGATCGACCACCTGGATGGGGATGGATTCGTCGACGTTCTCCCGAGTGCCACTGACATTGATACCGATGCGGGCGCTCTTTACGCGATTGACGATGGACTGCGGACCCGCCAGGACAACCTGCTTCGGGTCCATAGCGAGCTGACCAGCTTCATATCCGATGGCGGGCTGCCCGGAGACGGTGGCTTGCAGGGGCAAGGTGCGCGTCACCAGCGGCTCGAGGCTGACGGTCACGGTGGATGGATTGGCTGACACGATACGCACCGGCCGTTCGGGCACCTGGATCTGCATGGACAGGTCATGTTCTCCCGCGCCCAGTCCCGAGAGATCGAGGATGGCGCGGATGGCATCGGGCCGGGCCGTAATTTGGTCCCAGACGGACTGCGGCGCCCGCAAGGTGAGCTGCACTTCTTTGGGGAGGCTGCCATCCACCACAAGGCCCGGGTCCTGCCCGACAACCTCCACGCGGATGGGGTTGGGAAGAGCGCGCACCTGATCCGGGTCGGCGGCGGTGACGGCGGCCAACCAGACGGCCAGCGCCAGCAGCAGCGACCACAGGAAGGTGCGGAGGTTGCGCGCAATGCTATTTAGCATTACGCTCTTCTTTGCGCGGGAACAGGAAGGGGAACATGCGGACATACCAGCGTGTGGTGCGCTCCATGGCGGAGGGGCGGAAGAACGCCAGCAGGATGTTCTCCAGCCGGTCTGGGTCGATGCGGCGGATCATGCGACCCGCGTGAGCGATGGAGATCGCGCCGGTCTCTTCGGAGACAACCACCGCAACCGCATCGCTCTCCTCCGAGATGCCCAGCGCGGCTCGGTGGCGCAAGCCCATCTGGCGCTCCGGTGAACGGTTGAGGATGCCGCTGGATGAAAGCGGCATGACGCAGGCGGCAGCGACGATCCGGTTCCCAGAGATGATGGTCGCGCCGTCGTGCAACGGGGTATTCGGATAAAAGACCTGCAGGAGGACTTCGGGGGTGACAATGGCGTTCATGCGCACGCCGCTTTCGATGAACTCATCCAGGTTGTCGAGCCGCTGCATGATGATTAGCGCGCCGTGCTGGCGGGCCGAGAGGCGCGCGGCGGCCGTCACGACGGCGCGCACCGACTGCTCGATCTCGGCGTGGGCTCCCGCGCTCCAGCGGGGAAGCAGGGTGCCGGCGCGGCCGATACGCTCCAGGGCCCGGCGGATCTCCGGCGCAAAGATGACCGGGATCGCCAGCAGCATGGCGGGCACCGAGTTCCGCACCAACCAGGAGAACGCCGGCAGGTCCAGCAGGCTGGTCAGGAGGATGAGCGCTACGACGATCAGGATAACGCCGCGCAGCAGCACCATGGCCTGGGTGTCGCGCAGCCAATACATGAGGCCGAAGAATATGAACGTGACCAATGCGATATCCACCAGGCTCAACCAGGTGAGCCGCTGGAAGATAAATAGGAGGTTGTTCAGGACGTCGGCCACGTTAATTCACTGCTGTATTGACCGTGGAACCCATGTGTTCCCTATGGCGCGCAGATCATTCAATCCGCATCCTCCCGCTGATGGTATTGCCGCGCGCTCATGATATTCTGTCGGCTGCCGGCCGGCAGCCAGGCGCCAATCCGGTGTGGCACCGGCCTGAAGTGCCAGAATGCCACCGAACGTTCACGCAGCTAAATAGGCCGCAACACCCGATCCTGCCGCAACTGCTTGAAATAGAGCCGGGTATCGGCCGGCATGGACTCTTTGGCCGCGTCGGTCCAGGCTTGCACGCCAAGGCCATGAGGGGAGCGGCCCTCATAGCCCAGTTTCTTCCACACACCGTCCTGCGAGGGCAGGCTGGTCGGGAAAAACACCAGCGAGGCTTCACACTGCAGGTCGCTGGAAACCTTTTCGATCTCCCGGACTAGCGTCTCGAGGGCTAGGGCAGCGTCGATATCCGGTTCCACGTAAACATCGGTGGTGCGCACTACCAGGTTCTCGACCTGCCAACCGGCGATGCCGACCAGCCTCCTGCCGCTGTCCAACAGCATATAAGCCTTATCGCCAAACTGGGCCATGATGTTATCGGCGGTCAGGTTGTGCTCGCCCTTGCTGAGGCGGTTGATCAGACCGGCTATGGCTCCGGCGTCCTTCGGCTTGCCGCGCGTGACGGTGAATTCACCCGCTTTCACCTCGCGCGGTGCCGGCAGTGGAGCTGTCCCGACGGGGATGTTCTTCTTCCAGGCCTGGGTGACTTGCTTCCATAGGTCGTCATAGGAGCCGATATTGCGGATGACGACATCGGCGGCCTCCAGCTTGCTCTCCTGCGGGGCCTGGGCATGGATGCGCTGAAGAGCTTCCTCACGGCTGATGCCCCGCTTGCGGGTCAGGCGCTCGATCTGCACCACCTGGGGAGCATACGTCACCCAAATGCTGTCGCAGCCCTTGCGCAGGTCGCCTTCGAGAAGCTTGATGGCTTCGATGACGACAACCGGCTGGGTGGCGCGGCGACCCAGCACCTCGACCGCCTGCCGTACCAGCGGGTGGACGATGGTCTCCAACTGTTGCATCGCAGCAGGGTCGCGGAACACCAAAGTTCCGAGCTTGGCGCGGTCGATCTCGCCGTTCTTGTCCAGGATCCACTTGCCGAACAGATCGACGACGGGCCCGTATCCTGGAGCGCCTTTCGCGATGGCGCGGTGAGACAGCGCGTCCGCGTCGACGGTGTACGCGCCGAGGTGCTCCAGCATCCTGCGAACGACGGTTTTGCCGGTCCCGATGTTTCCGGTCAGGCCGATGACAAATTTCCCGGGCCAGTGGCTCAATGCAACCTCGATGGAACTTGCCGTGCAGGTATATTTTACATTAAAAAGGATGTATTCCGAGTTGACGACCCTCGCGCTCCCGTGTATGATGAAGCCGCCTCAGGCCGGTTGGGCGATCGCGGCCGCGACTTGTGCGCGGTCGAGGAAAGTCCGTACTCTGCAGGGCACGGCGCCGGGGAAATCCCGGGACGGAGTGATCTGTCGGAAAGGGCCACAGAAAACAACAGCCAGGGCTCCGGCCCCGGTGATGGTGAAAAGGTGGCGTAAGAGACCACCGGCGTCCACAGCAATGTGGGCGGCCAGGCAACCCCCGTCGAGAGCAAGGTCAAACAGAGACGATGGAGCGGCCCGCTCCGCCCAGCCCTTCGGGGATGGCAAGTCTCGGGTAGACCGCACAGATGGATGATCGCTGAAGCGAGCGGCAGGGACGGAACTCCAGGTTTCGGCCCGGAGCGTAAACCTGTTCGATTCGCCGGACAGAATGCGGCTTATAGACCAGCCTGAGGCGCTGCAATTTTCCAAAGTCGAAGGTCGGAGAATGGATCATGGTTAATGGCCCATGACCTATTGACCATGAGCCATTCTCCATGGCCCATCTCTCATTTCCATTATCCATCCCTGGCGGTAGCCATCATGCATGAACTCTACGCGACACAGGCCATCCTGAACAAGGCGCTCGAAAAGGCGGGCGAGCAGAACGCCGGGCACATCCTGAACGTGTATATCGTTGTGGGCGAGATCTCGAGCTACAGCGACGATTCCGTGCAGTTCTACTGGGACGAGATCAGCAAGGGGACGCTGGCGGAGGATGCGAAGCTCCACTTCCGGCACGTGCAGGCCGAGCTCCAGTGCATGACGTGCGGGACGAAGTACCATCCTCCGGAGGGAGAGATCATTTGCCCGCAGTGCGGCAGCACGGGCGCGCGCATCTGGAGCGGGGAAGAGTTCTATATGGAAGCGCTGGACATCGAATGAAATGATGCGCGGGGCGAACATCCACGTCTCCGGCATCGTCCAGGGCGTGGGATTCCGGCCATTCGTCTACAATCTTGCGCTGCGCTCCCGGCTGACGGGTTGGGTGCGGAATACGTCGGCGGGGGTCGATATCGCCGTGGATGGAGCGCAGGACGTGCTCGAGTCCTTCGTGAAAGCGCTGCGCGAGGAGGCTCCGCCGCTCGCGCGCATCGACGATTTTTCCGCCTCCTATGGCCCGGCAGCCGGGTTCAGCAAGTTCGAGATCCTGCACTCGGAGGCGATCCCCGAAGCGTTCCAACCCATCTCGCCGGACGTGGCTGTCTGCGACGACTGCCTGAGCGAGCTGTTCGATCCCGCGGACCGGCGCTACCGATACCCATTCATCAATTGCACGAACTGCGGACCGCGATTCACGATCATCAAGGACATCCCCTATGATCGCCCGAAGACGACGATGGCGGGCTTCCCGCTGTGCGAGGACTGCGCGCGCGAATACCAGGACCCTATGAACCGCCGCTTCCATGCGCAGCCGGTGGCGTGCCCGGTGTGCGGGCCGCGCGTATGGCTGGAGCGACAGATCAACGGTAGTTTCGAGCAATCATCCAGGGACGACGAAGCGGTCCAGGAGACGCGCTCGATCCTGCTCAAGGGCGGCATCGCAGCCGTCAAGGGCCTCGGCGGATTTCACCTTGCGTGCGATGCAACCAACGCGGCGGCCGTTACGGAGCTTCGACGCCGCAAGCTGCGCGTAGATAAGCCGTTCGCATTGATGATGCTGAATATGAAAGCGGTGGAGCAGCACTGCATCGTCGAGAGGGAGGAGCGCAAGCTGCTCGAATCGGCCGCACGGCCCATCGTGCTGCTGAGACGGCGCGCCGAATCGAACATTGCACGGGAAGTGGCGCCCGGACAGGATTGGATCGGCGTGATGCTGCCCTACACGCCGCTGCACTACCTGTTGTTCGCCGATGCGCTGGATGCGCCGCCGGTTCTGCCGCCGCTGGTCATGACCAGCGGCAACCTGAGCGAAGAGCCCATCGCAACGGACAACGACGAAGCGCGGGAACGGCTCGCCTCGCTGGCAGACGTATTCCTCCTGCACGACCGCGATATCCACATCCGGTGCGATGATTCGGTGGTGCGTGTGGTCGGCGACAGCGTGGAGCCCGCGGGCATCTACCCGCTGCGCCGCTCGAGGGGATATGCGCCGTTCCCGGTCAAGCTGCCGTGGCAGGCCGCGCCGCTGCTTGCGGCGGGCGCGGAGCTAAAGAACACCTTCTGCATCACGAACCGCGATTACGCGTTCCTGAGCCACCACATCGGCGACATGGAGAACTACGAGACGCTGCAATCGTTCGAGCAGGGGATCGCACATTTCGAGCACCTGTTCCGCGTCACGCCGGAAGCAATCGCCTATGACCTGCATCCGAATTACCTGGCATCGCGCTATGCGGTGCAGCGCGCACAGCGTGAGAACCTGGAAGCGATCGGAGTGCAGCACCACCATGCGCACATCGCGGCGTGCATGGCGGAGCACGGGCTGGATGGCTCAGCCCCGGTCATTGGCGTGGCGTTCGACGGGACGGGCTACGGGGACGACGGGGCCATCTGGGGCGGGGAATTCCTCGTAGCGGATTACATGAACTACCGCCGCGCCTTGCACCTTGAATACTTCCCGCTGCCCGGCGGCGATGCAGCCATCCGGCACCCGGCGCGCATCGCGCTGGCGCTGCTTTGGTCCCTGGGGATCGATTGGGACCCCAGCCTGCCATCGTTCCGCGAATTCGGGGAGGCGGAACGAAGCACGATACTGGCGCTGCTCCAGCGACAGCTTAACACGCCGAGCACCTCCAGCATGGGGCGCTTGTTCGATGCTGCAGCGGCGCTGGCGGGCGTCCGGCAGGTTGTCAACTACGAGGCGCAGGCTGCCATCGAGTTCGAGGCGATGGCGCGGGAATCCGATGAACGGCTGTACCGATTCGACATCGGGAAGGCGACCGTGGACGTGAAACCGGCAGTAGTATCCCTCCTTTCGGATGTCCGCGCCGGGGTTCCTGCCCCGGTCATCTCCAGCCGCTTTCACGACGGGCTGGCGCACATGGTTTCTGAAGCCTGCATGAAGATCAGCAGAGAAACCGCTATTAAACAAGTCGTTCTGTCAGGCGGAGTCTGGCAGAATATCACATTATTACGACGAACTTTGTCACTTTTAGGGAAAGACGGTTTCGAGGTATACATACATCGTGCCATGCCGGCGAATGACGGTGGGCTTTCGCTTGGGCAGGCTGCGATCGCAGCTCAACGGCTCAGAGGTTAGAGATGTGCCTTGGTGTGCCAGCCCGGATCGAAGAAATCTATCAGAAGGACGGCCTCAAGATGGCGCGCGTCGATTTTGGGGGCGCGTCGCGCGAGGTGTGCCTTGACTACGTGCCCGAAGCCAACGTCGGCGAGTACTGCATCATCCACGTGGGGTTCGCCATAAGCCTGTTGAGCGAGTCCGAAGCAAAGGAAACGCTGGCCCTGCTCGACGAGATCGCGGCGATGGATGAGGGCAGTGAGCAGTGACCAGTTATCAGTGACATTCGACGACTCACTATTTACGAACCACGATTCACGACTCACGAATTACGAATATCGGCCTAGCCATGAAATACGTTTCTGAATACCGCGACTCCAAACTGGTCAAGGGTGTGATTGACGAGATCCGCCGCACCGTGGCCAGACCGTGGACACTGATGGAGATCTGCGGCGGACAGACGCACGCCATCGTCCGGTATGGGATCGATCAACTGCTGCCGCCGGAGATCGAGCTGGTGCACGGCCCCGGCTGCCCGGTGTGCGTGACGCCGCTGGAGCTCATCGATAAGGCGCTTGCCATCGCATCGCAACCCGGTGTGATCTTCTGCTCGTACGGCGACATGCTGCGCGTGCCCGGCTCTGGCCGCGACCTTTTCTCGGTCAAGGCCGCGGGAGGGGATGTGCGCGTGGTGTACTCGCCGCTCGACGCGGTGGAGCTCGCGAAGCAGAACCCCGACAAGCAGGTGGTCTTCTTTGCCATCGGCTTCGAGACGACCGCACCGCCCAATGTGATGAGCGTTCTCCAGGCAAAGGCATTGGGCCTGACGAACTACAGTATCCTGGTCTCGCACGTGCGCGTGCCACCGGCGATCCAGGCGATCCTCTCTTCTCCAATGAACCGTGTGCAGGGCTTTCTGCTCGCGGGCCATGTCTGCTCCGTGATGGGCTATCACGAATACCCGCCGCTGCTGGATCAGTTCCAGATCCCGATGGTGGTCACGGGCTTCGAGCCGCTGGATCTGGTGCGCGGTATCCTAGAGACCGTCAAGCTGCTGGAAGCCGGGAAGGTCGAGATCGTCAACGCGTACGCGCGCGGGGTCACGTTCGAGGGCAATCGCCCTGCGCAGGAGACGATCCACAAGGTCTTTGAAGAGTGCGACCGCAAGTGGCGGGGCATCGGCACCATCCCGATGAGCGGCTGGCGGCTGAAGCCCGAGTTCGAGGTGTTCAACGCGGAGAAGAAGTTCGCGGTCGAGCAAATCCAGGCTCAGGAATCGCCGCTGTGCATTGCAGGGCAGATCCTGCAGGGGTTGCGGAAGCCGCACAACTGCCCGGCCTTCGGCGGAGAGTGCACGCCGGAGCATCCGTTGGGAGCAACGATGGTTTCGTCCGAGGGGGCCTGCGCGGCATACTACCGGTACGGTCACGTTACAATACCTGCATGACCAACTCTGACCGGGTTCTATTAGCCGCAGGCATCGTGTTGGCCTGCAGCTTTTTGATGTTGATGGTGCTGCTCGCCCCGGCTGCCCTGCGCCTCATGGGAGGGGCGCAACGCCCAGCGCCGAATGTGGTCGGCACGTTCCAGGCGCTGGTGGCGACCGGCTCACCTGCCGCGCCATCTCAGACCGCGGTGGCGGCGACACTGGCCGCCTCCACGCCGGAAGGAACCCCCATACCGAAACCGGCGGGGGGCGGGCCGGGCGGCCATATCGTCTTCACATGCCAGATCTACAAGTACCAGTCGAGCGAACAGATCTGCATCATGAATTCCGACGGCTCAGACGATCACCGGCTGACGACGGACGATTCGGTGCGGCACTATTATCCGTCGCTCTCACCGGATGGCAGGAGCGTAGTCTATTCTCAGTTCCGGGAAGACAACGTGTACGAAATCTGGGAGCTGGATATCGCCAGCGGGAAGGCAAACCAACTAACCGACCGTCTGGGCGTTCTGAACAGCCCGGAGATCTCGCCGGACGGAAAATCCGTCATTTTCATGCGCTGGACGGTCGCATCGGACCAATACCAGGTGTGGATGATGGACCGGGACGGAGGCAACCCGAGGCGCGTATTCAAGGGGGACGGCTGGGACCCGACGTGGTCGCCGGATGGCAAGCAGGTCCTGTTCGCATCGGACCGGGATGGGACGATACAGCTCTATACAGGTGACGTGGATGGCTCGCACATCCGGAAGGTCGGCAGCCTGCTCAGCGCTCGCGGCCGCAGCGATTGGTCTACGCAGAACCTCATCGCAACCTATTCCGGGGATGCGTGGTCGCGCGAAGTCTATGCGATGAACCTGGATGGCTCAAATCCACACCGCGTCTCACCGAAGGGCGGCAACAGCCAGGGCCCTTCCTTTTCCCCCGACGGCGGGTGGATTGCCTACACGGCGTACTATGATCGCTTCAACGACATCAACGGTTGCGAGATCTACATCGTGAAGCTGGACGGTTCCGACCTGCGCCGGCTGACCAACAACGACTACTGCGATTACCAGCCGCGCTGGGGGCCGTAGACGGCGTTTCCACGAAGGGCACGAAGAAGAGATAATAATGGGGGCGACCGGCCTGTCGCCCCCACGGGTTGGTCTCGATACTTGGCGCTTCGCGTCACTACTCGACCACCGGATCTATGGCGGTAGAACACTGCCTACTCGACTACTTGGCGACGCAGGATAGTCAGTCTTCGGTGCCGGTGGGACGCAAGTCTTTGAGGTTGAGCTGCAGCGAACTGCGGCCGTTGTAGTCGTTGCTCTCGAACGTATAGAGAATGTCGACGCGCGGGGGAAGGCCGGGGTACAGGTCGCCCATGCGGAACGCTATGCCATCCAGCGCTACGCGGCGCTCGTCTTCAAACGTAAGCTTCAGGTGCTTGCCATCCGCGCCGACGGTGCGGGCATTCTTCACCTTCACGTCACGCGATACAAAGACCGCCTCCGAATTCCCGTAGCCGGTCGGCTCGAACTGTGAGAGGCTGCCGAGCAGCCCGGAGTTCAAGCCTGAGAGCGGAACCACCAGGTCGACAGTTAGACTGGGACGCAAGTCCTCATTGCAAAGCTGCTTCTCCGCCTTCGTCTTCATGCGCTGAATGAACTCCGGCAGATTCTCATTGCGAACGGTGAAGCCGGCCGCGGCGGCATGACCTCCATGGCGAACCAGCAGGTCGGCGCATTCGTCGAGGGCATCGGTGATGTGGAACTCCGGAATGGAACGGCAGGAGCCGCGTGTTTCGGTCTCATTCTGCGTCGCGACAATGGCCGGGCGGTAGTACTTCTCTGTCAGGCGCGATGCCGCCAGACCTACGACTCCGGCATTGAATTCCTTATCGACAGCGAACAGGAGGAAAGGCTCTCTTTCTTCGGCGGTTGCCAGCAATTCAGCCTTCTCCTGCGTCTGGCGTGTGAGCGCCTGACGCTGCCGATTCTGCACATCGAGCTGCTGCGCGAGCTGGCCTGCCTGCATGAAATCGGTGGTCGTCAGGAGGTCGAAGGCGGCGAGGGCGGATTCAAGTCGACCAGCCGCATTGAGCCGCGGGCCCAGGATGAAACCGATCTGCCCGGCGGTCGTCTTGCCGATGACCATTTCCGCGACGTTGGCGAGCGAGTACAGGCCCTGGCGCTTCGTCTGGTGGATCTGGTCCAGACCCGCCCGCACCAGCATGCGGTTCTCGCCGGTAAGCGGAGCGAGGTCTGCCACAGTTCCCAACGCTACCAGATCGAGCAAGGCGGACAGCTCGAGTGGACAGGGTATTGTCGTCGAGGCAAGAAGCGCCTCGGCCATCTTGTAGGCGATGCCGACGCCCGCCAGATTCTTCTCCGGGTAGGCATCGCCGGGCTGCTTGGGATTGATGACGGCGAATGCCGGGGGCAGGTCGCCCAGCGCCGGATGGTGATGATCGGTGATGATGAGGTCGAGGCCGATATCGCGGGCGTGCTGCGCCTCTTTCGGCGAGCGGATGCCGCAATCGACGGTAATGACGAGCTTGACACCCTTCGCCTTGAGCGCGTCGAGGGCATCGTTGTTAAGCCCATAGCCTTCCTCGAAGCGATTCGGGATGTAGCCTTCGACCTCCCCGCCCAGGGCGCGCAGGGTCTGCACGAGTAGCGCGGTGGCGGTCACGCCGTCCACGTCGTAATCGCCGTAGATGGCGACCGGCTCGTGGCGCTCTAAAGCGGAGCACACGCGTTCGACCGAGGCGCCCATGCCGGTGAGTCGCAGGGGGTCGCGGTCGAACCCGGTTTGCGCTTCCAGGAAGAGGCGCGCCTGCGGCTCCGTACCGTAACCGCGGTTGTAGAGCAATTGGCGGAGTATGGGGGGAAAAACGGCCAGATTTGCGTCGGCCTCGGGTGTGATAGTTGACGCAATCACCCAACGTTTGGAGGTAGCCATTTTAGGAGTTGCCATGGAGAGAAGGCAAGTATAAGCGGGGAAATGACCTTCGGGAAGGGAAAAACGCTTATAGTTGTTTGGTTTCGCACCTGTCAACCTCGAAAGGTGGCAGAATTTGAGGCTCGATTGGCTATAATCATGGGTTGTCCGTTCCGCAAATCTGGTATAGATTCCAGTCCACGGAACGGAGGAGTATGCGGAATGTATGAACTGGCGCCTGACGAGAAGAAAACCACTATCATGGTCTACTCGGCTAACAAGCTGGTCCACGGGGACCTGATCACGCGGCAGAGTGTCAAGGTGAGCATCCTGCCGCGCATGCAGGCCTTTGCCAACTACCTGCACTTCCTCAATGCGCAGATCTGGCTGTTCGGGGGAGGCGAGCCGCGCGTCGTCAAGTACGCCGAGTACTTTTTCCCGATGGACCGGATGATCGGTCTGCACATCGCGCCGCCGAACTGCGACCCGCCTGACTTCACCGCAGGTTTGGCGAACCGCACCATGATGAGCATCAGCATGATCCTGGGCGTGTTCGTGGTGAAAGGCCAGATCCGGGTATCGACACAAGTGCCCTTAGCTGGCAACCTTGAGCTGGCCCACAAGAACTGGCTGTCGGTCTATGAGGCCGATATCTCAAGCCCGTTCATGGTGCAAATGCCGGTCATCCATGTACCGCTCATCCTGGTGAAGCCATCCGAAGCAAGCTTTGGCATCTGACGAATGAGAAAACTGGTTGATCTCCTGCTGGTGGTCGTGCTGGTAGCCGCGATCGGGTACCTGGTCTACCAGGCGAACCAGGAAGGGACACTCTTCGGCACGCCGAGCCCCACGGCGACCGCGACGGCGACCCGAACCGCCACCCCGAAGTCAACACTGAAGCCAACCATCACGAGCAAGCCGACTCGCACCGCGACCCCTGCTAGCACGCCGACCTCAACGATCACACCGACTGCAACAGAGACCGACACTCCCGCGCCGACTGCGCAATCTGAGCCGCTGGTCGGGAGCGCCACACCGACCCCCACGGCCACCACCCAGGGAACTGAGGTCGCTCAACAGCAGTCGGCTCCGTAGAGCCCCGGAGGCGTTAGCCGGTCGGCAAGACTTGCATTATCCCCGCGCCTGCCCGACGCACTCTAACCTTCCTCATAGCTCTCGCTAACAATCGTCTGACAGCTCCCTCCTACAATACTCATATGAAATGGGGCGGCAAGGCGTTCCTAACGCGGCGCTCATTTCTGAGTTATGCAAAGTGGAGGCGAACCATGAAGCTGGACAACTACACCCAGAAATCGCAGGAAGCGATTCTCCAAGCACAACAGATCGCACAAGACTATCATCACCAGGCCATCGAGCCCGCACATTTGCTGCTGGCGCTGCTTTCCGAAGAGGAAGGCATCGTGCCTGCTATCGTCAGCCGGGTGGCCGGCAGCCCGCAGGCGCTGCGCAACGAGCTGACCCACGAGCTTTCTGCGCGGCCGTCGATGCAGGGAGCCAACGTGGAAGTCGGGCTCTCTCAGCAAGCCTCGGACGCGCTGAAGGCCGCCGAACGCTATGCCAAGGGCATGCAGGACGACTATGTCTCGACCGAGCACCTACTGCTCGGCCTGACCGAATCCACTGAAGGCAAGCGGCTGGCCTCGTTCGGCCTGGCGAAAGATGCGATCCTGACCGCGCTCAAAACCGTGCGCGGATCGCAGCGCGTCACTTCTCAGAACCCCGAATCGACCTACCAGGCGCTGGAGCGCTACGGGCGCGACCTGACCGCCGAAGCGCGGCGCGGCAAGCTGGACCCGGTCATCGGGCGGGATGAAGAGATCCGGCGCGTCGTCCAAATCCTGACGCGGCGCACGAAGAACAACCCAGCGCTGATCGGCGAGCCAGGCGTTGGCAAGACAGCCATCGTCGAAGGGCTGGCACAGCGCATTGTCAACGGCGATGTGCCGGAGGGCCTCAAGAAGAGGCGGCTGATCCAGCTGGACATGAGCGCGCTGGTGGCCGGCGCCAAGTACCGCGGCGAGTTCGAGGAACGGCTGAAGGCGGTGCTCAAGGAGATCACCGAATCGGGCGGCGAAGTGCTGCTGTTCCTCGACGAGATGCACACGGTCGTCGGGGCAGGCGCGGCCGAGGGCGCGATGGATGCGGGCAACATGCTGAAGCCCATGCTAGCGCGCGGCGAGTTGCACATGATCGGCGCGACGACCATCGACGAGTACCGCAAGTACATCGAGAAAGACCCGGCGCTGGAGCGGCGCTTCCAGCCAGTGCTGGTGGAAGAGCCGAGCGCGGAGGACACCATCTCCATCCTGCGCGGCCTCAAGGGACGCTACGAGGTGCATCACGGCGTCCGCATCACCGACCCGGCGGTCATCGCTGCGGCAACGCTGTCGAGCCGCTACATCACCGACCGGCACTTACCGGACAAGGCCATCGACCTGATCGACGAGGCGGCCGCGCGTCTGCGGACGGAGATCGACTCCAAGCCGCAGGCGCTGGATGAGGTGGACCGGCAAATCATGCAGCTCGAGATCGAGCGCGAGGCACTGAAGAAGGAGAAGGACAAGGCTTCGAAGGAACGGCTTGGAAACATCGAGAAGGAGCTGGCTGACCTGGGAGAAAAGTCCAAGTCGCTGACAACACGCTGGCAGACCGAGAAGCAGGCCATCACCGAGTTGCGCGACCTGAAGGAGAAGCTGGAGCAGACGCGCGTGGAGATCGAGCGCGCCGAGCGGGACGCCAACCTGGAAAAGGCCGCGCGCCTGCGCTACGGGCAGTTCCGCGAGCTCGAACAGAAGATCCAGGCGGCAGAAGCGAAGATCAAGAAGATGCAGACCGACGGCGGCTCGCTGTTGAAGGAAGAAGTGGACGCGGAGGAGATCGCGGCGATCGTTGCCCGCTGGACGGGAATCCCGGTTTCGCGGCTGCTGGAAGGCGAGATGCAGAAGCTGATCCGCATGGAGGAGCGGCTGCATGAGCGCGTGATCGGGCAGGACGAGGCGCTGACCGCGGTTGCCAACGCCGTGAGGCGCGCAAGGGCCGGATTGCAGGACCCCAACCGGCCGATCGGCTCGTTCATCTTTTTGGGCCCGACCGGTGTCGGCAAGACCGAGCTGGCACGCGCGCTGGCAGAGTTCCTGTTCGACGACGAGCATGCCATGATCCGAATCGACATGAGCGAGTACCAGGAGAAGCACACGGTCTCGCGGCTGATCGGCGCCCCTCCGGGCTACGTGGGCTACGAGGAGGGCGGGCAGCTCACCGAAGCGGTGCGCCGCAGACCATACAGCGTTGTGCTGTTCGACGAGATCGAGAAGGCACATGCCGAAGTTTTCAACGTGCTGCTGCAACTCCTCGACGATGGTCGCCTGACCGATGGGCAGGGACGCACGGTGGACTTCCGCAATACAGTCATCATCATGACCTCCAACCTGGGCAACCAGCTTTGGGAGGGTGGTCACGATGTGACCCGTGATGAGATCACGCGCGTGCTGCAAGCACACTTCCGGCCCGAATTCCTGAACCGTATCGACGAGATCGTGGTGTTCCACCCGCTGCAAAAGGAGCAATTGGCAGGCATCGTCGCCATACAACTGCGGCGCGTCAGCCAGCTCCTGGAAGACAAGGGCTATCACCTGGAGGTCACGGAGGCAGCACGCGAGTACCTCGCTGACGTGGGCTACGATGCCGACTTCGGCGCGCGGCCGCTCAAGCGGGTCATCCAGCGGGAGGTGCAGGACCCGGTGGCGCTGAAGATCCTCTCGGGCGAAGTCCACGAGGGCGACACCATCCAAGTGGATCGCGGCAAGAGCGGGCTGGTGTTCTCCACCCGGACGCAAGGCGAGAAAGTGCATGCCTAAGAGCAAAGAAACCGCAGGCGATGAGCCTGCGGTCTCTCATTTTGGGACGATCGGGAATAGGAAACCGGAAATCGGAAATAGGTCATGGAGAATAGCTCATGGAAGATGGAGTATGTACCATTAACAATGCACGATTAACCACTAACCGTTATTCGACTTCTAACGGACCACTGAACACTGACTACTGAACACTTCCCCATCGCTTATAATCCCTCTCGTGTTTGAATTCCAGATCGCGGCAACGAGCGGCCGCGCGCGGGCAGGGACATTCCGTACGCCACACGGCGACCTGTTGACGCCGATCTTTGCGCCGGTCGGCACGCAGGCAACGGTCAAGACCCTGACGCCGGAACAGGTGGAAGGTGTAGGCGCGTCGCTGGTGCTTTCCAACACCTATCACCTGTATTTGCGGCCTGGCGACGAGCTGGTGCGTGATATGGGCGGGCTGCACGAGTTTATGCAATGGCCGCACCCGATGCTGACCGATTCCGGGGGCTTCCAGGTCTTTTCGCTCTCGAAGACGCGCAAGATCGATGACGACGGGGTGACGTTTAAGAGCCACATCGACGGCTCGACGCATCGGTTCACACCGGAGAAATCCATCTCCATCCAGGAGAACCTGGGCGCCGACATCATCATGGCGTTCGACGAGTGCTCGGATCCCAATGACCACGCCTACACGGCGGCCGCCATGCGGCGCACCCACGCCTGGGCGGAACGCTCAGTCCAAGCCAAGACACGGGATGATCAGGCACTTTTCGGCATTGTCCAGGGCGGCGTCGACCCGGAACTGCGGATCGAGTCAACCCGTTTTATCGCTTCGCTCGACACGCAGGGAATCGCAATCGGTGGGCTGTCGGTGGGGGAGACGAAGGAGGAGATGTATTCCACACTGGACATCATCGAGCCGCATCTACCTGCTGGCAAGCCGCGCTACCTGATGGGGGTCGGGACGCCGGAAGACCTGATCAACGGCGTGGCGCGCGGCGTGGATATCTTCGACTGCGTGCTGCCGACGCGGTTAGCGCGCCACCATGCGGCGTTCTCCCCCGAAGGGCGGCTCAACCTGATGAACGCGACCTACGCGCACGACCAGCGGCCCATTGACAGCACATGCGATTGCTACGCCTGCCGGACGTTCACGCGCGCTTATCTCCGCCATCTGATCACGGCCAAGGAGTTGCTGGCCAGCACGCTGCTCTCCATCCACAACCTGCGTGCGCTGATCCGGCTGGTGGGAGAGATCCGTGTTTCGATTATTGAAGGTACATTCGAGAATCTGTTCTCCATATGGTTGGAACAATGGCGGGGGAACGCGGAGCGGAGCGAGAAGGGGTTGGTGGATGGCTAGGAAGAAGGCCAGGACAAACAGCTAAACACAAAGGACACTAAGGGCACAAAGGACAGAGCGGACTGATCACAATTCCAAATTGGACAACGACATGACACTCTTTCAATCATTGCTGCTCGGCATCATTCAAGGTCTTACCGAATTCATTCCGGTCTCCAGCACGGCACACCTGCTGATCGCGCAGCACCTGTTCGGCATCCCGGCGGATGATTTCGCCTTTGCGTTCAGCGTGCTGGTACAGCTCGGAACGCTGCTGGCGCTCATCATCTACTTCTGGCGCGATCTGCTGACGCTCGTCCGGGCATTCTTTGCACGGCCATTCTCCACGCCCGAGAACCGGCTGGCCTGGTATATCATCATCGCGACGGTTCCCGCGCTGGTGGCGGGGTTCGTCCTGCGGCACGTGATCGAGGCACTGTTCAAGACGCCGCTCGTTGAGGCCTGCATCCGCCTGTTCGCTACCGCGATCCTCCTGTCGCTGGCCGAGTTTTTCGGCAAGAAGCTGCGGCACATCGAGGCGATGAATTGGGTCGATGCGCTGGTGATCGGGCTGTTCCAGATCCTGTCGGTTTTCCCGGGCGCATCACGGTCCGGTTCGACGATTTCCGGCGGCATGCTGCGGGGGCTGGACCGCCCGGCGGCGGCGCGCTTTGCGTTTCTGCTGGCCGTGCCGGTCATGCTGGCGGCGGGCGGATACGAGACCCTGAGTGTGTTGAAGATGCCGGGGCTGGGCTCGTTCCTGCCGCTGGTCGCAGTCGGGTTCATCGCGGCAGCGGTGGTCGGCTGGCTGGCCATCCGCTGGCTGCTGGGCTATCTGAACCGCCACTCGCTGCATGCGTTCGCAATTTACTGCGCGATCGCAGGGCTGGTAGCGCTCGGATTGCAAGTGCTATAGGGTCATGGAGAACTGCACGCGGAGGGACAACAGATGCCAAAGCCATCCTTTCCGATCGAAGAGATCGCCAGGTACCCGGCGCCGGGCAACGTTGCGCCGGGGGCGTTCGCCTTCAGACCGCACGGCTCGCTCCTGACCTATCTGTACAGTCCTGAACACAGCCTGTCCCGGCAGATCTATGCGCTGGACATCAAGACGGGCGAGCGGCGCCTGTTCTTGGAGTCCCGGGCCGGGGTAACGGAGGAGAACATCTCACGGCCGGAAGCGCTGCGGCGTGAGCGCCAGCGCCAGCTCGCCACCGGCATCACACAATACGAATGGGCACCGAAAGGCGACCGGGTATTGATCCCGCTGCCTGATGGGCTCTACATCCAGGAGGGCCTGGGTGCGCCACTTCGCAGGATACTGGATGTGCGTGACCGGCCGGCTCTGGACGCGCGCTTCTCACCCGACGGCAAATGGATCTCGTATGTGCAAAGCGATGAGTTGTATGTCGTCCCAGCCGAAGGAGGCGTGCCGCGGCAGGTCACACACGGGGCAAAGGATGACAGCGTTAGTCATGGTCTGGCTGAATACGTGGCGCAGGAGGAAATGGACCGGTCGCGCGGCTACTGGTGGTCGCCGGATAGCAAGTCCATCGCGTTCGAGGAAGTGGACGAGTCTCGCATCCCGCCTTATCGCATCGTCCGGCAGGGTCGGGATATCAGCGGCGAGGACCACCATTACCCCTTTGCAGGCCAGCCGAACGCCGCAGTCCGGCTTGGGGTTGTTTCGGTGCAGGGGGGCGAACCGGTCTGGATGCAGCCGGAGGCGTTCGAGTATCTCGCCCGCGTCAAATGGATGCCGGACGGAAGCTTGACGGCGCAACTGGAGAACCGCGAACAAACGCGGCTGGACCTCGTGCGGTTCGATATCGGGACGGGAGAAGGGCGGGTGCTGCTCACCGAGAGGTCCGACACGTGGATCAACCTGCACGACATGTTC
The DNA here is from genome assembly GCA_035498395.1 of Anaerolineales bacterium. GTDB lineage: Bacteria > Chloroflexota > Anaerolineae > Anaerolineales > Villigracilaceae > Fen-1038. The sequence continues at coordinate 5,961 of DATKAF010000163.1, read as the reverse complement.
CGTCCGCTGCCCGTGAAGCGGCGCAGGTATCCGGGCGGCTTCATCTGGGCGTCGGAGGTCAGCGGCTTCATGCACCTCTATCTGTACGATGCCGCCGGGAACCTGGTGCGGGCGCTCACGCGGGGCGAATGGGTCGTGAACTCGATCGCCGGCGTGGATTCGAAGCACGACGTCGTCTATTTCACCGGGCGTATGGATTCGGCGTTGGAGACACACCTCTATGCCGTTTCGTTCGACGGCGAGACGCCTCGGCGGATCACGCGGGAGCCGGGCATGCACAGCGTGACCATCGACCCGGCGCTCAAGTACTTCGTGGACGTCCACGATTCACCCACGCAGCCGCCTCACGTAACGCTGCGCAGGCTGAAGACGGGCAGCCGCGTGCGCAAGGTCTATGACAACGACGACCCGCGGGTAAAGGAACTCAGATTGCGCCCGCCGCAGTTCGTGCAGATGCGCAACCGTGAAGGGGTGCTCCTGCACGCTGCGCTATACGAGCCGCACACCGCTTCGAAGAAATTGCGGGCGGCAGTCATCTACGTGTACGGCGGCCCGCACGCGCAGATGGTGACGCACAGCTGGAACTTGACAGCCTCGCTGCGCGCACAGTACCTGCGAGGCCTCGGCTATGTTGTGTTCGTTCTGGACAACCGCGGCAGCGCGAACCGCGGCTTGGCGTTCGAGAGCGCCATCCAGCACGACATGGGCAACTGCGAGGTGGAGGACCAGGTGGACGGCGTGCGCTGGCTGGTGGAACGGGACATCGCCGATCCGTCGCGGGTGGGCGTCTACGGATGGAGCTACGGCGGCTACATGGCGTTGATGTGCCTGTGCCGCGCGCCGGATGTCTTCCGCATGGCAGTCGCAGGCGCGCCGGTCACTCACTGGGATGGATACGACACGCACTACACGGAGCGGTACATGGGCGCGCCGGCCGAGAACCGCGACGGCTACCGCGAGAGTAGCGTGATGAGCCACGTGGGCAGCATGAATGGGAAGCTGCTGCTCGTCCACGGGCTGGTAGACGAAAACGTTCACTTCCGGCACACGGCACGGCTGGTCAATGCCCTGATCCAGGCGCGCAAGCACTATGAGCTGCTGCTGTTCCCGGACGAACGCCACAGCCCCAGGAAGCTCGAAGACCGGATCTACATGGAAGAACAGATACGGGATTTTGTGGTGAGGAATCTGTGAGGGTGATTCGATGATCGTGAGTCGTCAGCAGGAAATCGGAAATGGATGACGGAGCATGGTGCATAGCGAATAAGGCATGAACCATTAACCAATTATCCGTGATCCATTATCTGACCTTTGACTTGCGACTTGTGACTGACCGCTGAATACCATCCACTGCCCCTTGCGCCCGCTCCTTGCCCTGCTCCTGACTGCGATACTGACCTCCTGCGCTCCCGCCACGGCTGCGCCCGTTACGCCGCGCTTGCTCAACGTGTATGTCACGTCGGCGGCTTATCCGCTTGTCAGCAAGCTTTATCCGTGCGCTCCGGCGTCCATCGTCATCGAGCTGTCCGACCCCGCTTCTGCGGAAGTGAGCATTCGGCTCGGCGAGCCGCGGGCGCTGACCAGGCCTGCATTCCAGATCGGAACAGAAGACGTTGTCATCATTGACCATCCGCAAGCGGGCGTGGGGTCGTTGACGCAGGATCAGGTCCAGCAACTCTTTTCGGGGCGCATCACGAACTGGAAGGACGTGGGCGGGAACGACCTGCCCGTTCAGGTATGGACGTATTCGCAGGGCGAGGACATCCAGCAGGTTTTCGACCGGCTGGTAATGGATGGCGAGCCAGTGACGTCGCTGGCGCGACTGGCAGTCTCCGCCCAATCGATGTCCGATTCGGTTGGGAAGACGCCTGGAGCGATCGGCTATTTGCCGCGCCGCTGGAAGACCGGCAACGTCAGGGATGCGCTGAAGGCTGCCACGGTCCCGATCCTGGCTGTCACGCGCGGCGAGCCGGCGGGGGCGGTGCGCGACCTGATCGCCTGCCTGCAGAAAGGAAACTAGGGCGTTTTTCATCACCCAAATGGGGGAACGGCAGCCGCCTACCCGCATGCTAGAATGAGTCATACCCCACACGCCAAATCTGTAACATACCATGCCTGCACCGAGCGAAACGTTCGTTTCCGTGGACGTCGAGACAGCCGGGCCTTACCCTGAACGTTACTCCCTGCTGTCCATTGGCGCCTGCCTCGTGGAGGACCCGACGCATGGTTTTTACATCGAGTTGAAGCCGGCGACGCTGCAGGTGGATGAATCGGCCCTGCGCGCGAGCCGTCTCTCGGTGGAGCGGTTGTCACGTGAGGGCATCGCCCCAGCCCCTGCCATGCGGCAGTTCGGGGAGTGGATCCGCCGCGTAGCGCCTTCGGGACAGCGGCCGCTCATGGTTGGCTTCAACGCCCCGTTCGATTGGTCCTTTACAAATCACTACTTCCTGGAATACCTCGGGGAAAACCCATTTGGTCACAGCGCGATCGATATCAAGGCCTTCTACATGGGACTGACCGGCTGCCCATGGGAGGAGACGTCCATGCTGTACCTGTCAGCGCAGTTCCTGAAGGGGCAGCGGCTCCCGCACGACGCGCTGGCCGATGCGCGCCTGCAGGCGGACCTGTTCCACAAGCTGTTGAAGCAGGCACGCAGCGAGGTCGTCCCCCCGGCCTAACCAATTCGACAAATCCGCCTCCATCTGAATCCAGAAGCCATACGAGGGCAAGCGGCCGCTGACGACCTGCAAGCTGACCGCCGGCGGTGAGCAGGCTTGGAACGCGTACCGGCGGCAGCCCCAGCAACTCATGGATGGCAGCGCCTGATAATGCACTATACTTGATTTCGATTTATCAGTGGAGGAGGCTTCCATGAGAGAGCCGCTCTGGGTCCCGTCCGAGGAGCGCCGCGCCGCGTCGAATATCCAGCGCTTCATCGACGAGATCAACCGCACCCACGACCTGCACATTTCCGGCTACCAGCAGCTCTATGACTGGTCGGTCAACGAGCTATCGGATTTCTGGGCGGTCATGTGGGAGTTCGCAGGCATCCGCTATTCTCAGCCGTATGATGTAACCGTCGAGAATATCAACCGCTTCCCCGGGGCAAAATGGTTCCCCCGAGCGCGGCTGAACTACGCTCAAAACCTGCTTCGCTATCGCGATGATCGGCCGGCGCTGGTCTTCCGCGGCGAGACGGAGAAGGCTTCGAGCATGAGTTACCGTGAGCTGTACGATGCGGTGGCGCGGCTCGTCCGCTCACTGCGCGGGCTGGGGGTGGGCGCAGGGGATCGGGTGGTCGGCTATATGCCAAACCTGCCGGAGACCGCCATCGCCATGCTGGCCACGGCGAGTATCGGCGCGGTTTGGTCGTCCTGTGCAACGGATATCGGCCCGTCGGCCGCTCTCGAGCGACTGGGGCAGGCGGAGCCAAAGGTGCTGTTCACGGCGGACGGTTACTTCTATAAGGGCAGCACATTCGAGACGCTGGCACATGCCGCACAGGTGGCACGCGGTATCCGATCTCTGCGCAAGGTGGTGGTCGTCTCCTATGTTGGGGACCGCCCGGACCTGAGCGACGTCCCGCAGGCCTCTTACTGGGAGGACTTCCTTTCGCCGCTGACCGGCGAAACGATCGACTTCACCCAGCTCCCGTTCGACCACCCGCTGTTCATTATGTTCTCGTCCGGCACGACGGGCAAGCCGAAGTGTATGGTGCAGAGCGCGGGCGGCGTGCTGCTCAACCATCTAAAGGAATTGCTGCTCCACACCGACCTGAAGCGAGACGACCGCATCCTCTACATCACGTCGTGCAGCTGGATGATGTGGAACTGGCTGCTCGGCTCGCTCGGAGTGGGCGCAACCGTGGTCTTGTACGATGGCAACCCCAATTACCCGGACGCGACCGCCATGTGGAGGGTCATCGAAGACGAGAAGGTAACGATCTTCGGGTGCAGCGCCAGTTACCTGCTGTTGCTGAAGAAGGAGGGCATCTCGCCGCGCTTGATCGCGGACCTGTCTTCGCTGCGCGAGATCTCGCAGACCGGCTCGCCTCTTTCGGTAGAAGGCTTCGAATACGTGTATCGCGAGATCAAATCCGACCTGCACTTCAACTCCATCTCGGGCGGGACCGACATCAACGGTTGTTTCGCTGCGGGCAGCCCGATATTGCCGGTCTATGCAGGCGAGCTGCAAAGCCCCGCGCTGGGGATGAAGATCAACGCCTATGACGAGCAGGGCGCGCCGGTGCGGGATGCGCAGGGCGAACTTGTGTGCGATGCGCCGACGCCCTCCATGCCGATCTATTTCTGGGACGACCCCAAGGGCGAGAAGTACCGGGACGCATACTTCGGCGTCTACCCCAAGGTCTGGAGGCACGGTGATTACGTACTGATCCACTCGGACACCGGCGGCGTAACGTTTTATGGGCGCTCCGATGCGGTGCTCAAGCCTTCGGGCGTGCGTATCGGCACCGCCGAGATCTATACCCAGATGGAGAAGCTGCCCGAGATCGCAGACAGCCTTGCCGTGGGACAGAACTGGCAGGAGGACCAGCGCGTGATCCTGTTCGTGAAGCTTGCGCCGGGATATGCCCTGACGGAGGAGCTGAAGGAGAAGATCCGGCGGGCGTTGCGCGAGAACGCCTCGCCGCGGCACGTGCCTGCCATCATCCTGGAGACAGCCGATATCCCGTACACTCTGAACATGAAGAAAGTGGAAAGCGCGGTGACCAACATCCTGAACAACCGGCCGGTAGCGAACCAGGACGCGCTCACCAACCCTGGCTCGCTGGATTTCTATCGGCAGGTGGCGGAGCAGTTGCAAAAAGGAACCGCGGAGTCGCCGGCCCATGCCCTGTAACTGCTGCACGATCACGGACAAGACCTTCGGCGAGTCGGATGCACGCCACAACTTGCGCCGCTACCGGATGCGCGGGCCTGCCGGGCAGACGCGCGAGCTGCTAAAGTCGATCCGTTCCGAGGGGCTGAAGGATGCGACGCTTATCGATGTCGGTGGGGGGATCGGCGCCATCCACCACGAGCTGCTGGAAGACACCGTTAGCAGCGCGACGCACGTGGACGCCTCCAGCGCCTACTTGCGAGCCGCCGAAGGGGAAGCTGCCCGACGCGGGCACGCCGGACGAGTCGAGTTCATCCACGCAGATTTCAGCGATGTGGCCTCCGGGCTGCCGCCCGCGGACATCGTCACGCTGGACCGCGTTGTGTGCTGCTATACCGATTTCCGGGGCCTGTTGGCCGCGGCCGCGGGCCGAAGCAAGCATTTGCTGGCAATGACCTACCCGCGTGAGGCGTGGTATACGCGTGTTGCCATCAGGATCACGGACTGGGTACAGTGGCTCCGCAGGGACCCATTCCGTGTGTTCGTCCATCCACCCCGGTCGGCGGCTCCTCTGGACCGGCGCCCGGCTTCCGCCGCGTGGCCTGCAGCTCGTCGATCTGCCGTTCGGCTCGCTGGCGGACCTCGGCGATCCGGGCGCTGACACTGGCCTGGTCGGTACCAGTCAGCCAGTCGACGCCCATCTTCGCGCCGCGGGTCAGGAACGGCCGGGCGAGCCCGAACAGGTACAGGTTTCGAGCGTCCCGGCGCTCCTTCGTCTTGCGCCCGACGTAGGACGCGAAGTCGCGCTCGAGGGCGCCGCGGACCTTGTCGCCGTCGTCGCCGAGCTGCCGGAGCGTCTTCTCGATCTCCTCCGGCAGCATCGCCTTGGGCAGCGGCTTGGACCGGAACACGGTGCGTTTCGCGGCGCCGAAGACCCGCTGGGGTCCCTTGAGCGCGACGAAGCCGACGCCACCGGCGACGGCGGCAGCCTTGGCCGGGCTGCGTCGGACCTTGGCCGGGATGTCGATCGCGTCCCGGAACGACGCCTCGAGGCCGATGAGCTCGGTCTCGAGGTCGGCCCGGGCGGCGATCACCCGATCCCGGGCGGCATCCGTCTCTGTA
>DATKAF010000162.1:0-5025 GCA_035498395.1 Anaerolineales bacterium | reverse complement strand
GGTTGGCTTGATGGTCGAGCCGCGCAGCGCGCGGGAGAAGCGCCTGCCATCCGACAAGATCGATGCCGAAGTTCTCGGCTACATGTGCCGCGTCGCCGCAGAGCTGGGCGCTGACCTTGTCAAGTGCATTCATCCGGGAAGCCTGGAAAAGCTGCAGAGCGTGATCGCGGGATGTCCCGCGCCTGTTCTGGTGGCGGGCGGCGCTCGCGCAGGGAAACCCGGTGACGCGTACGAGCGCGCGCGCCTTGCCATGCAGGCCGGCGCGGCCGGGCTCGTTTATGGGCGCAACATTTACGAGGCGGCCGACCCCGCGGCGGAACTGGAGAAATACCTGCGCATTGTGCACGGACCCATGTCGCCCGCAGAGATCGGCGCATGATCCTGGCCGTCTCCCCGAACCTGGCATTGGACCGCGTGCACGTCGTGCGTGGTTACAGGGCGGGTCAACAATGCCGGGCGGTCAGGAGCTTTCTTCAACCGGGAGGCTCCGGTGTGCACGCCGCCAGCGTGATCCAGAGCCTGGGCGGGCAAGCCGTTGCGATGGGTCTATTGGGCGGTCACGCGGGAGATTTATGGCGGGCTGAAGCCGAGGCGCGCCGGCTTACTGCCGACCTGGTGGACATCCCGGGCGAGACGCGCGAGTCGTTCTGCCTCATCGATCTCGATCTTGGGAACGTGGTCGAGAGCGTCGAGGCAGGACCGCACGTCCATCCGGAGGCACTGTCGGCCCTGCTGGCGCGGCTTGATCAGTATTTGACGCAGGCAGAGATGTTGATTGTCTCAGGCAGCCTTCCCCCGGGTTTTCCCGGTGAGGGCTATGTGGAAATGGCGAAGCTGGCCCGGCGTCATCATGTCCCGGTCCTGGCTGACCTGCACGGCGAGCAGCTCCGCCAGATACTTGCGGCAGGGCCGTGGCTCATCAAGCCCAGCCTCTCGGAATTCGATGCTCTGGTGGGTCACGAAACGCGCGATCTCGCTGAACGGGAGCGCCTTTCACAGGAGCTTCATCGCGACTCCGGCGCGATCGTCGCGCTTTCCATGTCTGGTGATGGGCTGCTTGTTACGGGCCCGCAAGGCCAGTGGGTGTTGCTGCCGCCCGCTGTCGATGTGCATCTGCCCGGCGGCCGCGGCAGGAACGTCATCGGCTGCGGAGATGCGCTGGTCGGCGCGCTGGCGCATGAATACTGTCAGACAGGCGATCTACTTTCTGCGGCCCGCATGGGGATGGCGGCTGCGCACTGCACTCTTGGAACCTTTGGAGTGCCCGAGATCGATGCGGAGCGCGTACGCTCGCTGGCGCCAGCCGTCGGTCTGGAGATCAGGAATTAGGGAGAGCGACTCTTGGCGCACGAGTCTGCTGTTTCGGAGCGCACCTGATTCAAAGCCGATCTCTGTTCATCTCCTGCGCTAACTTTTGATTTGGGGGCCTGACAATTCTGTAAGTCACTTTTTTCCCGAGCAAAATCACACGCGCTAAGTTTCATTCATCACTTTGATTCCGCCTCCCCGGATTGTACGATCATTCCCTACCGCAATCGCCTTATTCGTTTCGGACCTCCGAGCATCCACAACCCAATTCAATAAAGGCAAACGCGGCAAAAGTCGGGGGCGCAAAGCCATGGATTTATAGCCGCCATCCGGCGGCTATGGTCGCCAGGCCGCCGAACACATCCACGCAGCTATTCGGCCTGAAGTACTTCAGGCCGTTGCTGTTAAGCGCGGCCGGAACCACAGAGAGGAACCTCCATGAGATCGAAATCGATTCAGCTCTGGGTCAGCCTGCCGGTGCTGGCGGCGGTGTTGCTGGGAACCACCTGGGCTGCGCACGCCGCTTCCCGGCAGAGCCTGCCGGAGGCGACCACCAGCTATACGTTCGCCCCGGTCGCGGATGCATACGTCATCCAATCGTACCCCGCAGCCAACTACGGCTCCGCCACGGTGCTCCGGGCAGATAACGTGCCGGTCACGCGCAGTTACCTGCGGTTCAACGTGAGTGGCTTGAAGGGCGCGGCGATCCAGTCTGCGCGCCTGCGTTTCCATGCGGAAAGCTCGAACACCACCGGCATGTCGGTGCGCGCCCTCTCCAACAACGCGTGGACCGAGGCTGGCATCACCTACAATAATTCCCCGGCGGCGGGCAGCGTGATCTCAAGCGTCCAGTCGGTGGTGTCTGGCGCATGGATCAGCCTGAACGTCAGCAGCTATGTCAAGTCGCAGGGCACGTTCAACTTCGTGGTGACGACCTCCAGTTCCACGAACATCAAGCTGTCGTCACGGCACGTGACCGACGGCAGCGCGCCGCGGCTGGTCGTGACGGTGACAACTCCCTCGACTGCCACCCCGACCCCCCCGGGCGGCTCCACCGATTGGCAGCCGTCGTTCCCGATCCGGGCTGCGTTCTACTATCCGTGGTTCCCGGAGGCGTGGACCCAGAAAGGCATCTATCCCTATACAAACTACACGCCGAAGCTCGGCTTTTACAGCAACCGCGACGCGGCCATCCTCCATCAGCATATTGCCATGATGCAGTACGGCGGCATACAGGCGGGCATCGCATCCTGGTGGGGGCAGGGCTCCCAGGAGGACGGCAAGATAGCGGCCCTGCTCAACGCGGCCTCCGGCACGCACTTCCGCTGGGCGCTGTATTACGAGCCGGAGAGCCTGGGCGATCCCTCCGCCGGCCAGATCCAAGGCGACCTGACCTACATCAAGAGCCGCTACGGCAAGGCCCCAGGCTTCCTCCGCATCAATGGCAAGTTCGTGGTCTTCGTCTATTCAGACGGCAAGGATGGCTGCGGCATGGCCGACCGCTGGAAGCAGGGCAATACGGTCGGCGCGTATGTGGTCTTGAAAGTGTTCAACGGTTACCTGAACTGCGCCAGCCAGCCGGATAGCTGGCACCAGTATTCGCCGGCGGTCGCCGCGGACCAGCAGGGCAAGTTCAGCTACAGCATCAGCCCGGGCTTCTGGCTGAAAGGGGATACCGTGAGGCTGGCCCGGAACGCGACGCGCTGGACGCAGAACGTGAAGGACATGGTTGCCTCTGGCGCCAACTGGCAGCTCGTCACGACCTTCAGCGAATGGGGAGAAGGCACGGCGGTCGAGCCGGCCGCGCAGTGGTCGAGCGTCTCGGGCTATGGGCAATACCTGGACGCGCTGCACACCAATGGGAAGATGCCGGCCCCATAGGCTGGGTATCGATGGGGAGATCGATCAATGAAAAGAGCGGAGCCGAAGATGGCTCCGCTTTTCGTGTTCGCCATCCGGTCGCTGTTGGGCGTTGCCTACCCCTCTACGCCGGTGCTCTTTGCGCTCAACGCGGTCGGCAAGGTGCTCGCCTTCGCCTCAGCCGTGACGCGATTCATACCGTGAGGAGCGAAAGGGGAATTCAGGGTTGGCGTAGACAGGGTCTTCATGAATTACCGCGACACTGCGGGAATATCCTGCTGGGAAGGTTGAGATCAACCGATACCGCGACTTGCCGCGGCTCCATTGAATTCGCCTGGTCAGCGTGATATAGTGGCTCTGGCAAGTACACGGTAGGGTGAAGGAGCGCAAGCTATGACCGATCAAGTTCAGCAACCAAGTCTGACAGCAGCTGCTTCCGCGGCAAGGCTTCCCGAGGCGGTTGAATTGGCAGAGTCGGAAGAACTGCTTTCCCACCAGATGGGGCTCGGCAGGCTGGTCGCCCTGATCGATGGCGTCTTTGCCGTCGCCATGACGCTGCTCGTGCTCGACCTCAAGTTGCCCTTCGACACCAGTGATCTGGCTTCGGCGCTGATCCATGTGCTGCCGGGCTTCCTGGTCTACCTGATCGTATTTGCCTCCATCGCCGGATATTGGATCATTCATCACCGTACGTTTTGCTTCGTGGCGCGTGTAGATGCACGCCTGACCCTCCTCTCGCTGCTCAACCTGTTGTTCATCACGCTGTTCCCGCTTGCTGCCAGTATTGTGGGCTCCCATCCCCTGGAACCGCTCGCCACGATCTGCATGTCTGCGAACAGCCTGTTGTATTGCGTAAGCGCTTGGGCTATTTGGAGCTACGCAGCCAATCACGTGTCCCTCCTGGAACATCAAAAGCGCACGAAGCGGTTGAGGCGCCAGGCGGCAATCATGTTGGGTGTGGGTGCCACGCTTGCTCTGGCAATTCCGGCGGCCTTTGTGAGCGTCTACCTTGCCTACGCATTGTGGATCCTGGGCGTGCCTGTTGCTTCACTGGTCCTACGGCGGGCGATGTTGGGAATGTGAACACATATTCCAACGCCTCGCATGGCCGTGGCAAGAGTGAGCGCAGGCTACCCTACGGTTCGCACACCAGGCTGGAGAACGGCACGCCCGGCACAAGATGGCACTCGGGCCACTCGAACGGCTTCGGCGTGGGGAGCAGGAACGGGGCTTGCGTCGGCAAAGCGTTCGCATAGTATTGGGGGAACGCGGCCGGAAAAGTCTGTGCGATCTCGTCCGCTACGATCTGCTCGCACTCGTCGGGCGTTAGCGCCAGCGGCTGGAAGACCGCCTGCGCCTTCGGGTCCTGGCTGAACCATTCCTTGAGCAGCTTCTCGGCGATCTTCTCGTTGAGCTGGACCAGCCAATCCATGTCCCGTGCCGATGTAGGCTCCCGGCTGTTCAGGATCTCGAACTGCGCCAGCTCACCCCGGATGGCCTTCAGCAGCTCATCCCGGATTCTCCCGCTGAAATCCTGGATGGGCAGGTCCACGTCCATCGTGGCCGTCGCGACGCAGCAATCACGGCGCTTCTGATCCGAGACGCAGTCCACCTCGAACTTCGGCTCGGAGAACGGCGAGAGCGACTCCGGATCGACGAGCGCGTGCAGCGCCTTGACGCTGAAGCCCAATACCATGTCCTGAAGGCTGCCCTGGCTAATGGGCGCATCCGGGGCTGGGCCTGCCGAACACGCGGTCAGTGAGAGCGATACAGCGATGCATGCCAACAGTATGGAACGCCCTGGAGTACCCATAAGCTGCCGCTCCTGCAATCTCTAAAGGGTTTGCCTGGCTTGCC
>DATKAF010000161.1:0-4111 GCA_035498395.1 Anaerolineales bacterium | reverse complement strand
CTCTGCCGGTCAAGCGACGGGACCGGTGGGCTTCCTGCGCGTCTATGACCACGCCTTCGGCGAGATCGCGCAGGGCGGCACGCGGCGCGGCGCGAACATGGGTGTGCTGCGCGTGGACCATCCGGATATCGAAGAGTTCATCACCTGCAAGACCGACGAGAATCAGATCACGAACTTTAACATCTCCGTCGGCATTACCGACGCGTTCATGCGCGCTGTGCGCGATGACGCGGAGTGGGAGCTGCGCTTCCCGGATGTGCACGATCCGAAATACCGCGAGGTTAAAGGCACCCTCGAGCAAATGGAGAAAGCGGGCGTCAAGATTGAGACCCACAAGAAGGTCCGCGCCCGCGATCTGTTCGACAAGATTGTCCGGCAGGCTCATCACAACGGCGAGCCCGGGGTCCTTTTCCTGGATGCATCCAACCGCACCAACCCCGTGCCGCATCTCTACCCGCTGGAAGCCACGAACCCATGCGGCGAGCAGTGGCTGGGTCCCTATGAGAACTGCTGTCTCGGGTCTGTCAATCTGAACGAGCACTGCGGTCCCGAAGGCGCGGTCGATTGGGAGGGATTGCGGCAAAGCGTTGTTTCCGCCACGCGCTTCCTCGATGATGTCGTCGAGGCCAATGCGTATGTGCCCGCTGTCCCGCAGCTGACAGAGGCCGCGCATAATGCGCGTCGCATCGGCCTGGGCATCATGGGGCTCGCGGACCTGATGTACCACGTCGGCGTGCGCTATGGCTCCGACGCCGGTCAGGAGTTCGGCGCGCAATTGATGGAGTTCGTGCGCTACCATGCCATGCAAACCAGCATCGATCTGGCGCAGGAGCGCGGGCCGTTCCCGGCCATCGAAGGCTCGATCTACGATATGGACGACATGCGCTGGACGCCTCCGCATCCCATTGAGGAATATCAGCGTGATTGGGACCGTCCGGAGCTGAACTGGGAAACGATCTCAGACGGCATCCGCAGCCACGGCATCCGCAACGCCGCACAAACCACCGTCGCCCCGACCGGCACCATCGCGACCGTGGCTAGCTGTGAAGGTTATGGTTGCGAACCGGTGTTTGCCCTGGCCTACGTCCGGCACGTCAACGATCACGGCAAGGATCTGCAGCTTACGTACGCCAGCCCTCGCTTTGACGAGGCCCTGCGGAAGCTGGGCCTTGGCGAGGAGAAGCGGCAGGAGATCGTCGAGCGCGTGATGAGCGAAGGGACTTGCCAGCACATCACCGAGATTCCGCAGGGCGCCCGCGATGTGTTCGTTGTGTCCGCGGACATCACCGCAGAAGAGCATGTCCGCTTACAGGCGGCACTGCAAGCCTTCGTCGATAATTCGCTGTCCAAGACCGTCAACTTTTCGGAGACGGCGACCGAGGGCGATGTGGCACGCGCCTACATGCTCGCCTGGGAGCTGGGATGCAAGGGCATCACGGTCTATGTGACCGGCTCGCGCGAGAAGGTGGTGCTGGAGACCAAGGCCACCGCCGAGAAGAAGAGCGCGGAGCATGTGCCCGCGGCGCCGGTTCCTGCACCCGTTGCTTCGTGGGCCGATGGCAAGAAGCCTCGCCCGCGCGCCCTCGCCGGACAGACCTATACGATCGAGACTCCGGTGGGCAAGGCCTTCATCACCCTCAACGAGAACGGCGGCTCGGAGCCGTTCGAAGCGTTCATCAACACCGCCAAGGCTGGCTCCGAAACGGCCGCGGTGTCCGAGGCCATCGGTCGCCTCATCTCGTACATCCTGCGCCTGTCATCCCCGATTCGGCCTACGGAGCGCATGCGCGAGATCGTGCGTCAGTTGATCGGCATTGGAGGCGGTCGCTCGTTGGGCTTCGGAGCGAACCGCGTGCGATCCCTGCCTGATGGCATCGGTCAGGTGATCGACCAATACCTGCGCGAGCGCGAGGGCGTGGTCAACGACGCCGTTGCTGACCGGCCCGATGCGAAGGCGGGCCATGGTATCGAGTCCGAGGTCGAGACGCTCGCCCAACGGCTCAGGATCGGCGACCTGTGCCCGGAGTGCGGTGAAGCTGCGGTTGTGAACGAGGAGGGATGTCGGAAGTGCTACTCCTGCGGCTACAGCGAGTGCTAGAATCGGCCATGCGAGACCGTCCTACCGGCGGCAGCAACCACCGGCGACTGGAGGCAGCCATGGCTAATGAAGAACTTCGCAGGAGCCTGCAACAGCTCCACGAAGAGATCGAGAACGTTCATGAAATAGATGACGAGGGTCGCGCCTTGCTTCAGGATTTGGATGGACACATCCAACAGTTGCTGGCGCGCCCCTCGGTGGCTGCGGTTCAGCCGAAGCCTGGCCTGAACAGCGGCCTCGAAGATGCCATCCGGCACTTCGAGGTCACACATCCGGCTCTCACGGAGGCGCTGTCCGATCTCCTGACCGCCCTCAGCAACGCCGGGATTTGATCGTCCCGCGATTACTCCAGAGGTTGTAAGGTTGCGTTGAAAGGGGTCATCGAAAAGTCATGAGAACGGCACGGAACATGGTGGCGCTGGCGGCAGCACTGGCCCTCTGTGCCGCCAGCGCTTCATATCGCAGCTCTCTCGCGCTTGAGCCAGCGCCCTTCCCCGGTCCGGATATCCCGGCTATCCTCCTGCATGTGAACCCCGTCCAGAAATCACAGGCCAACTCGTGTGGCGAGGCGGCCATCACTATGGCATACAACTACGCCTACCCGGCCCAGCCGGTCTCCGAACTGAAAGTCATCAGGTATGGCATTGCTCATAGCCTGTATACTCCGCACAGGGTTCCTTTCACCAGCCCTGCGAGCATGAGTGCCATCGCGCTGCATTTTGCGGATTCCGTCGATGAAGGCAAGGCGTCCAGCGAGCAAGATGCATTGGCAACCCTCGAAGATCAGCTCGATGCCGGGCGGCCCGTGGTCATCGATGTGACAACCGTCCTGAGTGATAATTCCTCCGGCGCGCACTTTGTGCTGGTTATCGGCTATGCCACAGACCTGCAGAGCGGCATGACCCTGATCACGTTCAATAACCCGCTTACCGGTCAGCAGCAGGCCGCCAATTGGCCAACCATCTGGAGCGCCTGGCAGAACAATGGCGATCCGGGAGGCCGAGGTTGGTGGCTAGTGATCCCCGCCGGGAGCTGAGACCTTCACCTTCTGCCGGTGGAGCAGTCCATCTCTCATATGGGGGATGCCAGTTCGCGGCAAGCCGTCGACTGGAACACTGTCAGGAAATCGTCGTTAATTTAGCCGAGAAATAGTTCGCCAGAGTGGGGCGGACCATCGAACGGAACTGACGACCCATCCAGCAACCGGATCAGTAGCTCTTGCTGATTCCACCTCAGTGCAGCTTGGTCGGGCAGTACGACGCACTCCGATTACCCGCTCTCTGAAGGCATCTCATAACCATCGCACGAAGAAGGAGTTGAAGATATGGATAGAAGGAATTCAGACTATGACACTGGCAGCCGCGCCTCGCGCGGAGGTTCTCTTCTCGCCGGGCTTATGATCGGCGGCCTCATTGGCGCGGGGACCATGTTGTTGCTGGCCCCTCAGTCGGGTCGGGAGACCCGCGAACAGCTCCAGCAGGGCGCCATAGATCTGCGGGATCGCACCACAGACACCGTACGGGATACCACTGCGCAGGTCCGCTCACATGCACAGGACATGCTCGATAACGTGCGCGGCAAAGCCATGGACCTGGAGAACCAGGGAAAAGACCTTACAGCCGACCAACTCGGCAAGGTTGCATCAGGCGCGCAGGCTGGCAAGAAGGCCATTCAGAATTCGAAGAGCTAGCTCGCACCCCGGAAATCGGCACACCCACCGTGTCGGACACTGGTCGCACGTGCCTGGCTCCCGCCACCGGGAGCCAGGCACGCTGCTGGAAGCAAACGGCAGGCTCTATTGCTCAAGATGAGTCTCTGGTAAGAAAGGAATGAGAGTGATGCCGCGAGGTTCCGTTCTGGGGTATAACTGGCTGCACGCTTGTTCCCGCCGGGCGAACGCAGAGATCCCGGCTCCAATCCCGTAGCTATCGTTTTCTCGTTATTATTATCACATATGCGTGATTCCGCTCAGGTTGGGCGGTGTCGCGTTGCGTTGTTTTACGAAGGAGCTTA
>DATKAF010000160.1:0-9507 GCA_035498395.1 Anaerolineales bacterium | reverse complement strand
GAGATCAGCACCAGCACCATCCACATCCAGAAGACATCCCTGCGCGAGCGGCCGGCGGCCTGTAGGTTCAAAGTCCCGGCCACACCCTCTGGCAGGTTCGAGATGAACACCGCGACCAGAAATGCCGCGTTGATCGCACCTCCGATTGCCAGGCTCATCCCAAGGATGATGGACTCAGGGATGTTGTCGAGAAGCGTCCCGATGAAGATCGCGGATCCGGAGCCGCCCTGTTCGCCTGGAATATCCTTGCGGTCTGCGCCGCCCCGGCGGTCGATCAACCAGTCAACGCCGAAGAACGTGAACGCCCCCAGGCAGAACCCCAGCGCCAGGCCTTCGCCGTGCCCCAGCATGGACTCGGGCAGCAGCTCGTAAGCGATCGCGCTGAGCAGCGCCCCCGCGCCGAATCCCATGATCATCCCAATCGTGCGATTGGAAAGATTTCGCGCAGCCAGTGCGAAACCGACGAGCAAGGCCGCGGCAGCCAGCCCGCCCCACAGGGTAGCTAGAAGCATGATGCCCCTCCGGTTTTCGGTCGACCTGCAGCGGGTAACCCCGCCGTTTCTTAGGCAATATGGCAGGTCGGGCGAGTAGCCCGACCCACGTTCCGCTCAATCACACCTGCAGGCTATGCCTGCGTATCCAGCGTGCACTCGGCCGTTCCGGACCAGAGCAAACACAGCTCTGAAGATCCGGGCCCATGTCTTGTTCAAGGGCACGCCTGGGTTTAGATAGCATCGCGCAGGATGGGGCAGGTCATGCAGTGACCGCCGCCGCGTCCCTTACCGAGCTCGAAGCCGGCGATGGCGACCACTTCCACGCCCGCCTCGCGCATCTTGGAGATCGTAAATGTATTGCGCTCATAGGAGACGACCACGCCCGGCTCCAGGGCGACCGTGTTATTCGCGTCGTCCCACTGCTCGCGCTGCGCCTGGTATTCGTCACCGCCGGTCTCCACCACACGGAGCTGCTTCACCTTTAGGGCGTCCGCGACCGCGCCCAGGAACGACTTCTCTTCTGTCACGTGGAAGTCGCCAGCCTTCTTGCCGGGGCGCAGGCTGATGGCGCGGATGTTGGGGACTACCTTGGGGTAAGCCGTGCAAACATCGCGGTCCAAAAGGGTGAAGACCGTGTCGAGGTGCATATGGGCGCGGTCCTTGGTCATCACGGCCACGACCACGCGATCTGCCGCGTTCTTCTCGAACAGCGACTTGGCGACCATCTCGATCATGCGGGCCTGGGTGCGCTCGCTCATGCCAATGAGCACGGTGCGGTTGCCGATCGGCATGACATCGCCGCCTTCCATCGAAGCCTTGCCGAAGTCCGCGATGTTGAAGCTGCCATCCCAATCCTGCTGGGGATACCAGAACTCGAAGCCGGCATCCTGGAACATGGGATGATAGCGGTAGATGGTCAGCATGTTCAGCGACTCGCGCCGCCGCGCCGGCCAGTACATTGGGTTGACCGTCACGCCGTTGTAGATCCAGCACGAGGGGTCGCGCTGGAAGAGGGTGTTGGGCACCGGAGGTATGACAAAATAGCCGAGTTCATCCGCTACCGCGGCCGCGCCTAGGGACACCGCCTTGAATTTCGCGAGGTCAAAGCCGCCTTCCACCATTTCGCCCACGGTCAAGCCGCCGACCAGGTGCTTCGCCAGTACATCCGGGTTGAGCTTCGAGAGATACTCGCGCACCTCATCCATCAGCGACCAGCCGACGGTGAACTCGGAGGCCACCATGTTGATGACATTCTTGCGGGCTTCCGGAGCCGCCGTGAGGGCGTCGCACAGCAGATCCACGTGATAGAAGACTTCAGTGCCGCGATCGCGCATGGCCTTTACGAACTGGTCATGCTCCCACTGCGCCCGCTCGACCCACAGCACATCGTCGAAGAGCAGTTCGTCGTGGTTGGTGGGGGTCAGGCGCTTCATGCTCAGGTCGGGACGGTGGACGATAACCTTGCGGAGCTTGCCAACTTCTGAATTTACGCCAAATACGTTAGCCATTGGGATATTCTCCTTTTCGAACACGATTCTGTGCTACCCGATCCGCGTGTGATGACGATTACTTCCGTTTGCGTGCAACGACATTGGTTCCGGCCTTGCCGGCCACGATCTTCTCGATATCCTGCAGCGAACCGATCGCGGCCCGGTGACCGGTTTTCTCAACAAATTTCATGGCGGCTTCGACCTTGGGGCCCATCGAACCGGCAGGGAACGGGTGTGCTCTGAGCTCTTTGGGAGTAATCTTCTCCAGCTTGGACTGGTCCGGCTTGCCCCAATTGAGATACACACCGTCCACGTCGGTGGCGATGACGAACAGGTCGGCGTCCACTTCCTCGGCGAGGAGCTCGGAGGCCAGGTCCTTGTCGATCACGGCCTCAATGCCGGTCAGCCACCGTTCCTTGTCGGGGTCGTACATGGTCGGGATGCCGCCGCCGCCCGCGCAGATGACCAGCGTGCCCTTCTTCAACAGCCACTTGATCGGGCGGATCTCGAAAATGCGCTTGGGCAGCGGAGAAGGCACGACCCGGCGCCACTTGGCCCCGTCCTGCTTGAAGACCCAGCCTTTCTCGGCTTTGAGGCGGTCGGCTTCTGGCTGCTCATATACCGGGCCGACGAACTTGGTCGGGTTCTCGAAGGCCGGGTCTTTCGGATCGACCTCCACCATGGTCAGAATGGTGGCAAACGGGACTTCGAACGGCAGCAGGTTGCCCAGTTCCTGCTCGATCATGTAGCCGATCATCCCTTCCGTCTGCGCGCCCAGCACATCGAGAGGATAGGCTTCTACGTCCTTATAGGCGGAAGCCTGCAGCGCCAACAGCCCGACCTGCGGGCCATTTCCGTGCGCCAATACCACCTCGTGCTTCTCAGCCACCGGCGCCAGGGCCTGCGCGGCAACGCGGATGTTGGCGCGCTGCACGTCGTGCGTCATGGGCTCGCCGCGCTTGAGCAGGGCGTTCCCACCTAAGGCAACCACGATTCTCATGTGCTACTCCTTTCTTTCGCTTGCGGGCCTCGGCTAGCGTGTCAATGCGTAAACAGCGTTGGCGTAGATCTTCATGGCGCGATACAGGTTATCCAGCACGGCGCGCTCATTGGGCTCATGTTCCGTTACCGGTTCGCCGGGAAAGAGCGGGCCGAAGGCTACACAGCTTCCGAAGGCGCGTGCATACGTGGCGCCGCCCGAAGCGATCGGCTCCGAAACCGTATCGCCGGAGACCTCGCGATACGCCTTCATCAGTGTTGCAACCACGGGATGATCTCTTGGAACATACAGGGGCGGCAGCCAGTCGAACTCCTTGTACTGAAGCCCGTATGCTTCTGCCGCGGCTCGAAGCTTGCCGACCAGCTCATCCTTCGAGGCCGTAACCGGGATGCGCATATCGATGGATATCTGCTCCTTCTCGGCCAGGTGGATCATCCCCACGTTGAACTTCAGTTTGCCGGACGGCTCATCGCTGCACGCGCCGAAGATGCGCGTCGCATACGGGTCTTCGCCGATCTCGCGGGCAATGAAGGTGATCGCCTTCGACTGCACCCCGACCGCGCAGAGCGCGATGCACAGGCGCGCAATGGCGTTCACACCCTCCTCCGGGATCATGGCGTGGACAGCCTTGCCCTTCACTTCGATGCCGTCATCTTTCCACTCGTATGCGAAGCGCCGCTGGTCCAGCTGGTCTGCAAGCTCCTCCTCCAGCACGCCATCGTAGAACATGGCATCGGGGACGGCGTTGAAGGCCGATCCGCCGGACATGCGGATGTCCGTGCGGTTCTCGCCTTCCAGCTTGAGCTGGAGCAAACCTTTTTCGGCGTAGATAAGCGGGAAGCGGGAGTCGGGTGAGAAGCCCATGGAAGGAGCCTCTTCCTTCTCCTTATAGCGGTTGATGCACCGCCACAGCGTCTCTTCGTCGGCGCCGAAGATGAAGCGCACGCGCTTGTTGAACTTGACCCCGGCATCCATGAGAGCTTTGACGGCGAACAGGGACGAGACGAGCGGTCCCTTGTCGTCCTGCGTCCCGCGGCCGTACAACATCCCATCTTTTTCCACCGGGTCGAATGGGTCGGTCTTCCAGTCGGCGCGCTGTCCGGCAGGAACCACATCCAGATGGCCCAGGATGCCGAGCATTTCCGGCCCATCGCCAATCTCCGCCCAGCCGTAGTAGCCCCCGTCGCCGTAGTGGGCTTTAAAACCAAGCGACCCGGCGATCTCGAGGGCTTTGCGCAGCGCCTGGTCGATAGCCTGCCCAAATGGGTACTCCGGTGTCTGCTTATCGCAGACGCTCTGGATGCTGACCAGCTCAACAAGAGCCCTTTTCATCGGCTCTTGCTGGGGGGCGAGGTAATTGTCGAAGTTGACGTCCGGTGCTTTCATCGAATGCGGTTGTTCCCAATTCAGGGGGCGAGCGTGCCCGGCGGCTCTGCCAGGCACGCTCGCAAGCAGGGTCGAACTAGGAGCCGAGCGTCGCGACCATGACCGCCTTGATCGTGTGCATGCGGTTCTCGGCCTGCGCGAAGACGATCGACCGTTCGGACTCGAAGACCTCTTCGGTCACTTCCAGGCTCTCGAGGCCGGTCTTCTCGTAGATCTCCTCCCCGACCTTGGTCTCCCGGTTGTGGAAGGCGGGCAGGCAGTGCATGAACTTGACGTTGTCGTTGCCGGTCTTGGCAACGGCCGCCGCATTGATCTGGTAGGGCTTCAGCAGCTTGATGCGCTCATCCCAGACTTCCTTGGCCTCACCCATCGAGACCCACACATCGGTGTAGAGGTAGTCCACGCCCTTGACGCCCTCATCCACGCTCTCGGTGAGTGTCAGGCGGGCGCCGGTCTCCTTCGCGACATCACGGCATGTCTTTACCAGGGCATCCTCCGGCCAGAGCGCCTTCGGAGAGCACAGGCGGACATCCATGCCGAGCTTGCTGCCCATGACCATCAGGGAGTTGCCCATGTTGTTGCGGGCATCGCCCAGGTAGCAGTAGGCGATCTCGTTGAGGTGCTTGGTCGTATGCTCCTGCATGGTCAGCATATCGCAGAGCATCTGCGTCGGGTGGAACTGGTCGGTCAGTCCGTTCCAGACCGGCACGCCTGCGTACTTGCCCAGAGTTTCGACCAGGTCCTGGCCGAAGCCGCGGTACTCGATGCCATCGTACATGCGACCCAGCACGCGCGCCGTGTCCTTCATCGACTCCTTGTGCCCGATCTGCGAGCCGCTGGGCCCCAGGTACGTTACATGCGCGCCCTGGTCATACGCTGCCACTTCGAACGCACAGCGCGTGCGGGTGGAGGTCTTCTCGAAGATCAGGGCGATGTTCTTGCCCGTCAGCTTCGGTTGCTCGCTGCCTGCATACTTGGCAGCCTTCAGGTCAGCCGAGAGCTTCAGCAGGAACTTAAGCTCGTCGGGGGTGAAATCGAGCTCTTTCAGGAAATTTCGATTGCGTAGATTGAATGCCATTTCAGATTCTCCTTGGTTCAAGATGCCAAACACTCAGCGAATGAATCGCCCTTCGATGGCTTATGGACAGGCCCAGTTGAAGGCCTCTGTCAATTGACCCTCGGGAAACTGCTTTTCCTCTGTCTTTGTGAACGGACCGATCGCATCAGCGAACCACTTGATCCACTTCTGGTCGCCGACCAAAGCAGCTCGCAGGATATGCTTGTACTCGCCGAAACCGAACTTGATATCTTTACGAGCGGCGTCCCAGTCTCCGTGGAATTCAAAATCGGTCAGCACCACCACCAGACTGATTCTGTCCCGAGTCTTAAGGCGCTCGTTCAGGGCATCGATGAACGTCTGATACTCGTTGCCCGTGACCTTGCCGGAGAACTTCACTACCAGGCAGGTCTCTGTCGTCAGCGTAAGGATCTCGATCATGGCTTTGCGCCTGCTTCTGCAAGTCTCGCGCCGTTAGGCCCCTGGGACGACCACCCCGAGAGCCAGAACAAGTATGGACAGGATAGCCAGCAAGAGGATCAGCGGCCACACAAACCGCCACCACGTTCCGTAGCCCACGCGGGCGATTGCCAGGCCACCCATGACCACCGCCGAGGTCGGGGTGACCAGGTTTACCAGGCCATTCGCCGTCTGGTATGCGGTGACGACCAAGTAAGAAGAGACTCCTGCGAAGCCGGCCAGCGGCGCCATGATCGGCATGGATACGGTCGCGAGGCCCGAGCTGGATGGGATCAGGAAGGACAGCGGCAGGTACAGCAGGTAGGTCACGATGATGAAGCCCACGCCGCCCAGGCCCGAGACTGCCGATTCGGCCCAGTACAGCACCGTGTCTGTGATCTGACCGTTCGTCATGATGACCGTAATGCCGCGCGCGACACCGATGATCAGGGCCACTCCCAGCATATCGCGGGCGCCGTCGATAAAGGTCTCTACGAGATTCTTTTCAGAAAGCCGCCCGACGATGCCGATCACGATGGCGAAGAGCAGGAAGGAAGCGGTCATCTCGGGGAACCACCACCACCAGGTCGGGAGAGAAATGCCGAGGTCTGACCAGGGGATCACGCCGTACATCATTACCACAAAGGCGAGGAAGAACAGCCCCAGGATGATCTTGTGGCGGCCCGTGAATTCCCCGAAGTCCGTGCCCTCGCCCTTGCCGGAAAGGAACTGCTTCTCGTTCTCCGCTTTTGCATCGTAGATCAGGGATTTCGTCGGGTCCTTCTTGACCTTCTCGGCATAGCGCACAACAAAGACGATCCCGATTGCCGTGCCGATCACAAGAATCACCAGGCGGCCGATCAGACCTTCTGCCAGGGTCGTATTCGCGAACCCCGAGGCTATGCCCGTCGCGAACGGGTTGATCGTGGATCCGATGCAGCCAATGCCTGCACCCAACAGGATCAGCGCGCCTGCCGCCAGGCCGTCATATCCGGCTGCCAGCATCACCGTGATGATCAAGGCATAGAATGCCAGCGTCTCCTCTGCCATACCATACGTCGTGCCGCCGATGGCGAAGATGGTCATCAGGATGGGGAACATCCACTTCTCTTTGCCCTTAAGTTTGGAGACCACCCAGGCGATCCCGGCGTTGATGGCGCCGGTCTTCATCGTGACGCCCAGGAAGCCGCCGATGATGAGCACGAACATGGCGACATCGATGGCACCGAACAGCTCGCCGGAGTTCCACACATCGACGCTGCCATCCTTGGCCTCAATGCCATACATGCCGTTGATGGGGCCCTTTAGGGCGCTGACCAGCAGCTTTTGCGGGTTCTGCTCCACCGGGTGGTACGAACCGGGGATCGGCGAGCCCGTCTTGGGGTCATAGACATACGACCCGGCCGGCACGACCCAGGTAGCCACGGCGATCAGGATCAGCAGGATGAACAGGATTGTGAACGCAGACGGGAAAACAAACTTCTTTTTGGGTGCCTCAGCAGCAACGGTCATTTTGTGTTCTCCTCTAGATCTTGCTTTCTTGCCGAGATGCTCCTTGGGGCAAGGAATTCAATGGCAAAGCCCCTCCATTTTCAAGCAGCTCGTGCCCCTCCACCGCGCGGATACACACAGATTTCCCCGCTGGGGCCCGACTGTTCTAGACTATAAGATAACTCTAAAGGAAGGGAGTGTCTTCATATACGTGTGGAAAG
Source organism: Anaerolineales bacterium (assembly GCA_035498395.1). Taxonomy (GTDB): domain Bacteria; phylum Chloroflexota; class Anaerolineae; order Anaerolineales; family Villigracilaceae; genus Fen-1038. The sequence goes on along the minus strand of DATKAF010000160.1, from coordinate 1,909 downwards.
GGATGTCAACAAAATCGGCGCGGTTGTGGAGGCCCCTTCAACAGAAGTTGAAGGAGATACCGCTGGATTCCAGGCTTCATAGCGCTGACGCGGCCCTCGGTTGGGTCTCGCGTGTCGTTGGTATAGACAGATCTGCCGCCTGGGCACTTTCCGTCCCCCGAGGGCCTGGCTGGCAAGATGGTCCTATAGAGTCCACGCGAACAAGGCGATGTTATAGCCCGGCCGAGCGTATCCCAGCTTTTGGCAGCGCCGCCGCAGCCTACCGCCCCGTGCTTCCGAGCCGGCCGCCCGCTCTTCGGATCAGATCCTGCCCATTTCCCAGAACACGATGAACAGCACCGTCCACAGGGTGCTGACGATCGTCTGGCGCATGCCGATCCGCACCGGCTTGACCTTGACGGCCGGGTGCGTCGTCCCCCACAGCGCCTCCAGCCATTGCACGGCGTAGGGAATGAAGATCAGCCGCGGCAGGATGCCCGCCAAACCCAATCCCACCGTGAAGACCACATTGAACGATGTGTACGCGATCGCTTGCCGCGCCATCCTCCATTGCGTTGCGCGGTCGGGAGCCGCCGGCAGGACCCGCTGCTCAAGCCGGAGATAGGCATACCGGATCGAGGCCGCCGATTGCAGCCATGTCAGCAGCCACAGCCACCAGCCGAATGGATCATAGCGCCCGATGCCGACCCAATAAGCGCCTGGCGCAGCCAGCGAAAGCACGCCGGTTGCGATCAGCTCGACGCCAGCCTGCTTGCGCTCGGCGCGGCGGCTGACCAGCCACAGGTGCCACGCAAAGACCGGCACGCCGGGGATGGCCAGATAGACCACGTACCCGTCGCCGAGCAGGACCAACCCGACCACCGCCAGCAGACCGATGACACAGTACAGCGCGGTCCAGAAGACGGCAGCCGGCAGATCGGTCCGCGGGCGGCGACCCGAATAGATCTTGACCAGCGTTGTCAGCGGCTGGCGCAGAAGAAAAGCATCCATGGCGGCGATGACCATCACGACGCTGTCGAGGCCGAAACTGTTGCCGGCAAAGATGCCGATCACCAGCGGGCTGAGGATGAATACCCACGACCCATGGTCCTGAGGAATTGCGATTTCCTTGCGTAAGACGCGGTTCATGGCGGGGGCATTATAACAAGTGCCCGAGTTCACATTCATCAGGCGATGTTCGTCCCGTTGCCATCCGCCGTGATGCTCGTGCTCCCCAGTTGGTCCGAGAGCATGAGAGCTGGTGATTCCGAGAAGCAATATGAAGCCTGGATACTCAACAGAAGCCGGCAACTGGTATCCCGCATGATACGCTTTGCGTACCGCCGCTGATTTTGGATTCAGCTAGCGAGTCTACCAAAGGCTCGGACTTCGCGGCTCAGAGCTAATAGCCTCTGACCTACAGGTGTTGCTTGGAAAGGTCCACCATCCGTGACTATTCTGAAGATGGAATACGAGTAAGCATCCAGACCCTCTCTGTCAAGCGTGCCGGCCGAAAGCTTACTTTCCAACTCTGACAATATAGCAGGAAGGCCGAGCCGCCGGCCTATTGTATCTGCATCGGCTATCAGCTCTTCTCTTAGTGAGTGAACCCTGTTTTGCAGAGCCTGTCTTTCACTGTTGGCATTCATGTCCCACACCTCACGGTCCAGATAAGAGCGGTACTGGTCTCAGCACTGAGTAGTCCTGGACATATATCTGCAAACCACCGCCCACTGCATATGGTCCGAAACCAGGGGTCTGAGTCTGCTGGCGGGCAATCCCGGTTAATATGATTGTGCCTTTTGGAATCACGAACTGAGTAACACTAGTGGCTAGATTCCCATTCGGCAATGCTAAGCTAGCTCTCGCCGCCTGAGGCGAGAGCTCGGCATTCAAGGTCAACCAATTGCTTATCTCCGGTCGGTCGGGA
>DATKAF010000159.1:0-2916 GCA_035498395.1 Anaerolineales bacterium | reverse complement strand
CCTGATTCTTTCCATCCCGTTCGTGGTGTTCATGAGCACGCTCCTCGCCAAGCTGATGGACCGGTTCCCGATCATCCTGTGGCTGGGCGCGGCGCTGCTCGGCAAGGTCGGCGGCGAAATGATGGCCACCGACCCGTTTGTGGTCGAACTTTTCAACCTGCCTCATTGGGCGGAATATGTGTCGATGGCTTTCTTTGTGGTCTTTGTCTGCGGATTGAGCAAATGGATTCTTATTCGGCAGAAGGCGAAGTGCGCAGCGGAGGATGCCCAGAGCGGCAGTGTGGCCGTGGCGGTCGAGGCAGGCAAGACCGAGGGCGGCCAATAGCCCCCCAATTTGAAAAGAAAACAACGACATAGAGCCCTCCTCCGGTTTACCGGAGCGAGGGCTCTATGATTTTGGCCGAATGCGCGGACCCTCATTCTCCATTAGCCGGGCGATATGAATGACTGCGCCCTAGAATACGAAGGGCATGGCGTTTGCGTTGAGGGTCTTACCTGCGAGACTGAGCAGGCTATCGGCTCTTCTGCTTCGAACTGGCCTTGCCTCTCGGCAATTCGGCCTTGGGTTTTGCTTTCGGCTTCTGCTTCCCGGGCTTCGACCCAGGACGTGCCTGGGCTTTGGCGGCGGCCTTCGGCTCGGTTTTGCGCTTGAGTACGTCGGCAACGGCCTTGACGATGTGCCGCGCAGTGAGGCCGTACTTGTCGATCACCTCGAGATAAGGGCCGGACTCCGCAAAGGTGTTTCCCACACCGACGCGCTTCATCGGGATGGGATATTTTTCCACCAGCAGCTCGGCTACGGCGCTGCCCAATCCACCGTATATGATGTTGTTCTCGGCCGTCACGATAGCCCCGGTGTCCCGGGCTGCCTTGAGCACCGTCGATTCGTCGAGCGGCTTCAGCGTGTGGCAGTCGATGACGCGCACCTCAATCCCCTTCTTGGCCAGGAGCTCGGCAGCGATCAAGGCCTGCACTACCAGGTCGCGGTTGGCGATAATGGCGGCATCGGAGCCCTCCCGCACAACGACGGCCTTGCCGATCTTAAACGGGAAGCTCTCATCGTAGAGCACCGGCACCGGATCCCGCGTGAAGCTGAGATACACCGGCCCTTTGTACTCGGCCGCCGCAAAAACCGCCATCTTGGTGCTTGTCGGATCCGCGGGCGCAATTACGGTTGAGCCGGCCAGTGCGCGCATGATGGACAAATCTTCCTGGGCCTGGTGCGTAACCCCGTCCGGGCCCGGCGTGATCCCGCTGTGGCTGGCGGCGATCTTAACATTCAGGTGCGGATAGTGGATGCTGTTGCGCACCTGGTCGAGTGCGCGCATGCAGGCAAAAATCGCGTAGGTGTTGGCGAACGGGATCAGCCCCGTGGTCGCCATGCCGGCCGCAGCCGCCATCATGTTCTGCTCGGCGATCCCGAAATTGAAGGAGCGCTCCGGGAATTTGGCTGCGAAGAGGAACGTCTTCATGGGCTTGGAGACGTCCGCGTCGAGCGAGACGACATTCGGGTTTTGCGACCCGAGCGCCAGCAGAGCTTCCCCATAGGTGAGACGCGTCGGCTCTCCCTTGGCCTTCACAAAGAGATCCTTGGATGACAGCAGGGTTTGGACTTCGGGCAGAATGTAGCGGTAGCTAGATTTCACAGATGCACCTCCTGATCTCGCACAGGGCCTGGTCGGCTTCGGAGACACACGGAGCCTTTCCGTGCCAGTCGGCCACGTTTTCCATGAAGGAGACCCCCTTGCCCTTGATGGTTTCGGCTACAATGGCGGTCGGGACCCCCTTGCGCTCGCTGGCGGCTTCGAGCGCCGCCACGACCTGCTCCATGGAGTGACCGTTTATCGTCTCGACGTGCCAGTTGAAGGCACGCAATTTATCGGCCAGCGGCTCCACCGGCATCACATCCTCCACGCAGAAATCGTTCTGCAGGTGGTTGCGGTCCACGATCACGGTGAAGTTGTCGAGTTTCCATTTGGGGGCTGCCATGGCTGCCTCCCAAACCGAGCCTTCCTGGCACTCGCCGTCGCCGACCACCACCCACACATGGTAGTCTTTCTGCATCAGCTTGCCCGCTAGCGCCATCCCCAGCCCGGCCGAGATGCCCTGACCGAGCGATCCCACGCTCATGTCAATTCCGGGGCACTTGTGCATATCCGGGTGGCCCTGCAGCATGCTGCCCAGTTTGCGCAAGGTCGAGAGATGCTTCTTGTCGAAATAGCCGCGCTCGGCTAACGCCGAGTACCACGCCGGGCAGGCGTGCCCCTTGGAGAGAATGAAGCGGTCGCGGTCCGGCCATTGAGGATGGGCGGGATCGATTCGCATCACCCGGAAGTAAAGCGCGGTCACGATGTCGGTCGCCGAAAGCGAGCCTCCGGGATGGCCGGCAGCGGCCGAGCAGGTCATCTCGATGATGTCGCAGCGGATTGTACCGGCCTTCCGCTTGAGTTCATCGATGGTCATGGGAGTTGCGTTCATATGGGGACCTTTCCTTCGTATGGGTTTCAAGGTTCAGAGTTCAGAGTTCAGGCAAAGGAAGAAAAAATGCAGGACGAGGACCGCGTTTTCTTCCAGAACCCTGAACCCTTTCCCCGCAATTCTATTTCAGCCCGAAAATCTCTTTCTCAATGAACTTCCACGTCGCCATGTAGTCGCCCTTGGCCATCAGGCTGGCGATCTTCCCTCCGTCGACCTTGTCCAGTTTATCCCAGATCCGGTTGGACATGCGGCTGTTGGCCTCGAAGACCTCTTTGATATCCCAGCGGGTCGGGGAGGTGTCGGAGGTGAGGTAGTCCTTGTACTTGTACTTCTTGAGGTAGTAGAGAAACTCGACGTACTCCAGGAAGTGCTTGGTGCCGCAGAAGTAGTCCCAGTCCCACCGGCCGTCGTTGTCGTTGATGTGGATGTAGTACTTGT
>DATKAF010000158.1:0-3579 GCA_035498395.1 Anaerolineales bacterium | reverse complement strand
ATGTTCATACATTTCTCCTTTCATTGTGGTTCCTCGAGTAGCTACTTCTCGGACCCGGCCATGCCCGGCATGTGCCCCTCCTTGCAGATGGTCACGGATTTATCCTGGTGATCTTGGAGCCCTGTAGACCCAGACCCGCCATCAGCCCCTTCTGGCTGAAGATGAAGGCGTAGACGTCGTCCTTGGCGGTCGTGGTTGTCAGCGATTTGGCGACGCCGGCGTCCACCACGACGATGCTTGGACCGACGCCCACCTCCCAGCCGCCGCTCTTGTCGATATAGGCCCGGGCGGAGTCGGTCATCAGGAACAGGGCATAGCCGAACTTCTGTATTCCCGCCTGGAGACCGTACGATGCCGCCACAACGTTGTAGTAGGCGACGGTGTTGCCGTTCACAAACAGGGCGCCATCGCCGGCCTGGGCGCCGACGATGAATCCGGCCTTGACGATGCTGGGGAAGACGAGGATGGCCCTTGCCCTTTCCCCGAGCATTCTGGCCAGGGGAGTCGAGTCGTAAAGGGTACTTAGAGCGGCCCGTGCGTCCCGGTCGATGGCCGCCGCGTCGGCCGCCATGGCCGGGCGCGGGCCCGCCAGGATCGCTGCCGTCAATGCGGCGACGAGGAGAATGGTAATGGTTCTGATCATTTTTTTCATAGGTAATTCCTCCTGTTGTGTGGTTTTATCTGGCTTGTTACGATAATTGCTGCTCTCGTTTTTGCCACTGCCCGGCAATCGGAAATGGTCTGCCAGTACCTCCTTTTGTCGATGACATTTCTCCCTTCCTATCCCCTTTTCCCGTATGGCGCCGCCAGAGCTACTTGCCTATATGGTCGAGAGCCTTTCGCAGCGGCGCGCTGGAAACCTTGATCAGCCCGTTGAGCGGGTTGCTCATCTCCTCTATGAGAAATATTGCGCCCGATACCGATAACGCGGAGATGAGCAGAACCGCAATGACCGTTGCATTGCGGGGGGACAGCATGCCAAAGCCGGCGAAGAGCACGGTAAGCCAAAACAGAAGTACAACCAGGAACGGTGCCGGGAGCGCGCCCTGGCTCTGTAAGATAAGCAGCCAGCGTGATTCCTTCAGATCGACGCTGATCTGCAGGACCTGTGCCTGAAGCCAGCGCTGGTATGCATTCCGGGGCGACAGCTCCACCAGCATTTTTTGTAATCTCTCCAAGTTGGAATTAACCGCAACGTTGTCCACGCGTGCATGCATTCCCTTTTCTTCCGGCCAGACAACTTTGATCACGGTGGCGACGTTGCTGCGCACCAGGTCGCGGGCCTCTTTCGTTTCCGGCCCATACTCGGCCAGGTAGCGGTCCAGCACGATGATCTTCCCGCTGGTCTGGGTCAGCTCGGAGCTCATCGTATCCAATGAACTCTTTGCCGTGCTCATCAGCAGGCCGAGGATAAAAGCGGCCAGTGTGGCAATCAAGGCGGCCCCCAGTTTCACGACATCCCTTACCTCGTCGCTACGATGGTGCTCGGGTAATATACCGCGAATGAGCAGGCCGAGCAGCGCTCCGGCGAAGATGCACGCAAATGCGATCAAGGCGACTGTGATTGCACACATGATTCATCTCTCCTAAAATTTTTAGTCCGGTTTATCTGAAATATCCGCACACCACTCAGGGTGCCGGCACCACGGTGTAGAAGACACCATTCGCACCGTAGGCGGGCCTGAACCATGTATTGCCACACAGGGCATACGTTACCCCCTGAATGTTGGGGGAAGCACAGCCCGCGGGAATCGTCACGTAAACCGCTCCCATTGTGTAAGCGGTGTTGATGCTGCCGGCGGCATAGCCCGCGGAGTACGCGCCGGCGGTGTTGGCGCTCCCGGCGGCAACCCCCGCACTATAGGCGCTGGAAGTGGCGGCGCTGGTATTGGCCGAGGCCGCGGTTGCCCCGACCGCTACGCCGACCGCGAGACCCACGGCGGCGGCGCCGGCGGTGTTGCCTGAACTGCAGTTGTAGCATGCGGGGTAGTATGGATGGGCCGCATACGCCGGGTGGTATACAGGGTAGGCTGCTACTGGTGGATGATATGCCTCGGCTCCTGCCGGACCGGCGTGGACTGCACCCGCCCCATAGGCGCCAGCCGTAGTGCCGCCATATACATTGGTATGCTCCGTTCCGCCTCCGTAGGCATGGGCGGTGCTGCCGCCGTAGGCGTTGGTGTGCTCCGTCCCCTCTCCGTAGGCATGCGACGTGCTCCCGCCGTAAGCATTGCTGTGCGATGTCCCCTCTCCGGCAGTGTGCGATGTGCTCCCGCCGTAACGGTTGGAATGACTCGTATGCCCCTCGCTATGCGACATGCTCCCGCCCCCGCCTCCGTGCATGGAAAATGCAGCGGCCTGATGCAGCGGAAGCAGGGCGACAAGGAGACCCGCGAGACCGGTGATTATTCTTTTATTGTTCATGATGTGAGTGCCTCCCTGTCACTTGGTTTTGGCCGGCTTTCCCTTCTTCGCCTTGGTCTTGGGACCCTCCAGGGGCAGCAGCAGGTCCGGACGGGCGAATGCAATGCGCGGTGCGCTGCTAGCTTTCGTCGATTCGAACGCGTCCGCCGTGAAGGTGCGGTCGAGTTCCCAGTTGGAGTACTCCACCTGGAAACGCAGCGCCAACGGGTCGTCCAGGTACACGAGGCGGATCATCCTCGGCAGATGATCGTCTGCGCCGATCCATATCTGGGCAAACGCCTTGTCGCTCCCTACCGCCACAATCTCTGTAGTTGTTCCGCCGATAATGTGGGATTGGCCGATGTAGAAGGCAACCTTCAATGCGGGTTCAATTCCCTTGTAGGGGTCGGCGGAGATCAGGTCGGCGAACGGGAAGCTGACCGCGGCCAGGCGGTGTGCCTCGGCCAGCATCGCGTCAATCGTCGGCGGCGCGTCGGCGACGGCGACAAGGTTCTCCACCGGTGCATAGGCCATCATCGTCTTGCCATTGTAATAGAACTCGAAGGCGCGGCCGTCGCCGGGCGTGATAACCCGCAGCTTGTCGGGCCGTTGCAGGATAACCTCGCCCTTTACCATGTTAAGCAGCGGAGGGCCGAGGCGACTCGGGGTCTCGTGGGTGGCCACCGCCGTGAAGCTCAACGTGCGGGCACCGGCCAGACGGCTGCTTGCGGCCTTCAAAAGGTCAAGCGCCTTCTGCTCGAGCACAAGCTCAACCGCCGGTGCTTTTGCCTTCTTCTGCGTTTTGGCTGACTTCGATGCCTTGGACGTTTGCTGCTGGGCGTTCCCGTTCGCGGCCAGGAACAAGCCGAGAGCAAGAACGAGCAGAAGAGGGCGCCAGACGAACTTTTCCCGGACTCCCCCCGCGGCGCTCATGGCACCATCCCGCATTCGAACATCTTGTTGACGATTGTGGGAGCTACCTTATTGATGAACTCGGTGCGCATCTGGGGATTGTTACGCAATGCTTGAATAAGATTCTGTTCCATCTGCGGTTTCGGCTGGCTCTTTTGCTGCCACAACTGCTCGCACGTCATTCCCTGATATTTCTGGATGACTTTGTCGGCGATCATGTTCATGATCGGGAATTCCTGGGCGCCGGCTATCCCTGCGCAAAAA
>DATKAF010000157.1:0-12864 GCA_035498395.1 Anaerolineales bacterium | reverse complement strand
ATACGGGCGGTGCCGGCTCCTCTCTACGACCTCATGCACTCCCTGCACGCCCGCCCCGCGCAGGTGCTGGTGAAGCTGGAGATTCCCGCCGCGCTGCCCATCTTCCTGGGAGGGCTGCGCATCGGGGCAACCCTGGCGGTGATCGGCGCGGTCGTCGGCGAGCTGGTCGGCTCAGACCGGGGCCTCGGCTTCCTCATCAACATCGGGCGCGGCCAGTACGACACGGCGCTGGTGTTCGTGGCGGTGTTCATGCTGATCGTCATGGCGCTGTGCCTGTATGGCGGTGTTGCCTGGCTGGAGTCGCGTGCGCTGAAATGGCAGTCATGGAGAAACCCCTGATCCCCTCATGGAGACGCATCATGCTGCGCAGGATTAGCTTCTTGTTAATTGTCGGTACGCTGCTCTTGACGGCCTGCGGGACAGGGCCGGCTGCCACGCCGGCATCGCTCGCCCATATCAAGCTGCCGGTGGGCTACATCCCGAATGTCCAGTTCGCACCGCTGTATGTAGCCATCGAGAAGGGGTATTTCAAAGACGCGGGCATCGAGATCGAGTTCGATTACTCGCTGGAGACGGATGCCGTATCGCTCGTGGGCGCGAACAACCTTCAGTTCGCGGTGGTCTCCGGCGAGCAGGTGCTGCTGGCGCGTGCGCAGGGCTTGCCGGTCGTGTATGTTTGCGCGTGGTACCAGAAGTACCCCGTCTCGGTCGCCTCCAAGGTGGAACAGGGCATCCGAACGGTCGCGGATCTTAAGGGCAAAAAGATCGGGCTGCCCGGCCTGTACGGGGCGAACTACATCGGGCTCGACGCGCTGCTCTTCTCCGGCGGGCTGACCGAGAAGGACGTAACCCTCGATTCGATCGGGTTCAACCAGGTGGCGGCCCTGGCGGCCGATAAAGACCAGGCCGTCTCGGTCTACACGACCAACGAGCCGGTGCAGCTGGAGGCGCAGGGCTATCAGTTGAACGAGCTGCGTGTGGCGGACGCGGTCGAGCTGGCCTCCAACGGCATCATCACCAATGAGCAGACCATCGCCTACGACCCGGATCTCGTCCGGCGTATGAACTCCGCCTTCCTGAAGGGCCTCTCGGACACGATCGCCGACCCCGATGAGGCCTACAACATCAGTAAGAAGTATGTCCCGAACCTGGCCCAGCAGGACGAGAAGACCCAGAAGGAAGTCCTGGCCCGCACCATCGAGCTATGGAAGACGGCAAATCCAGGTGTCTCGGATGCGACGGCCTGGCAGAACATGCAGGACACGCTGCTAAAGATGGGCCTACTGAAACAGCCGCTCGACCTGAAGAAAGCCTTCACCAACGAGTTCGTACCGTAGGAATGAAGCCAAATACACGCCGGCGGTCCGATGAGTGACACAGCCCCGATCCTGACCGTGCAAGACCTGAGCGTTGTTTTCCCGGACAACAACGGCGGGCTGCACGCGCTGCGAGACGTCTCGTTCGAGGTCTGCCCGCAGGAATTCATTTGTGTATTGGGCGCCTCCGGCTCAGGTAAGAGCACGCTGCTGCGCGTGCTGGCGGGGCTGGTGAGCCCAACCCGCGGCCGCGCGGATTTTGCCGGCGGACGCAAACCCCGCATCGGCATGGTGTTCCAGCAATCCAACCTGATGCCGTGGCGCAGCGCCATCGCCAACATCACGCTGCCGCTGGAGCTTCAAGGCATTCCCAAAGAAGAAACACAGGCGCGGGCGCAGGAGTTGATTGACCTGGTGGGCTTGCAGGGCTTCGAGCAGAGCTGGCCGCGTGACCTATCGGGCGGGATGGCACAGCGCGTCGCGATCGCGCGGGCGCTGGTCCACGACCCGGACCTGCTGCTGTTGGACGAGCCGTTCGGCTCGCTGGATGCGCTCACGCGCGAGCGCATGTGGATGGAGCTTTCGCGCATCTGGCAGGCGCGCCGCAAGACGGTCGTGATGGTGACGCATTCGATCAGCGAGTCGCTGTTCCTGGCAGACCGGGTGCTAGTCCTCAGCCAACGGCCCGGCACGCTCAAGCTCGAACTGGAGGTGGACCTGCCGCGGCCGCGCGCCGACGACATGCGTTACACGGCCCACTTTGGGCGGCTGGCGCGCAAACTCAAAGTTGCCATCGAATAAAAGCAAAGGAGACGACCGAGGCCGTCTCCTTCTTGTTTCGCGTCAGTTACCGGATGTTATCGCGGGAGCCGGCATCCCGTTCCACGCTGATCAGCACGGCGCGTACGGCGATGCGCGAGGCATAGCTGTTGTTCGCGGCGGTGTAGCCTTTGCAGGTCAGCAGGGTGATCCACGGATAGGTCTCGTGCTGGAGGGGGGACAGATCGTCCGGCGATAGGACCTGGTTGGTGCGCACCTGGTAGATATAGCGTTCGCCGCCCAGGTGGACGATCACTAGATCGCCCCATGTCAGCGTGTTGAGGTTCAGGAACGGCCCGGGCAGTCCATTGGAGAGATACACGTGCCCCGTCAGCACGCTGTTGCCGGACCAGGACGGGAAGGCAGTGCCTTGCAGCCAGCCGGCCTGGCCCGAGAGCCACGTCACATCCCACGTGTCGCCGTCGAGCGGTACACCCACGATGGGCATGCTTAGGCGCAGCCGTGGGACCTCGAGCCACAGGCTGCCCTGTGCCTGGTAAGCCCTGGCCGCCGGCTGAGGCGGCAGCATGGTGGTTACGTTGGGGGTGAAACCGGTGGACGGCAAATGCTGCGCGTGGCCGCCTCCGCCGGGTGCCGGCTCTCCAGTGGTGATCTCCACGGTGGAGGTGTCGTTCGGCAGCGGGTCTGGCGACACGCCTTGAGGCGGCGGCGCGGCAACCAGGCTGGCAGTATTCTCCACCGGAGGATTCCCCGTGCCGTTGACTTTTGCGACGATCGTAAGAATGATCTTGTCGGTCGTATCCACGTCGCCGATATTGTCGATCACCGTGCGCGGCGGCGTCAGCATTACCGTGCCGCGCGGCAGCTTGGTCTTGTCGTCGATGGATCTGGCGCTGACGTAATCCAGGTTGGCGGGCAGCGCGTCGGTGACGACGACGCCCGCAGCCTTGACGTTGCCGTTGTTCGTGACCGTGATGGTGAAGGTCACCGTGTCGCCGATCGCGGCTTGCGATGGATCGACTGCCTTGGTCAAGGCCGGATCAATGAAGCTGGGGCCGGGGGCAACATCCGAATCTGTGACCGGCTCGCCCACCGGCGGAGTCCCGGATGCGTCGGCCGTATTGGTATACGTGGCGCCAGCGCCGCCGGTATCGACGAGGACGACGAGCGTGATCTGGCAGCTATCTCCGGTGGGCAGCGTATTCGGATCGGGATCGTGCGTCAGCAGGTTCGGATCGCCGGCTGGCTTGCCGCTGCCATTGCCATCATAGGCGCTATTGATTGTGAAGGTGGGGCACAGCGCCGGGTCCACATGGACGCTGTTCACGGTGAAGGTCGCCGGCGGTGGGAAGGCCGCAACCAGGTCATCCGTCACCTGGACCGCGCTCAGGTCAACGTTCCCCGTATTCTCGACCAGGATGGAATAGGACAGCCTGATGACGGTCGGGCTGTCGAACACACTGCCTGTCAGCGTTTTCGTGACGTCGATGCCCGGGCTGGGGACGAATGGCGTGGCGGTGGGTGTTTCGGTTGGCGTGCTGGTCGGGGTTGCCGTCTCGGTGGGTGTATCGGTTGGTGTAGCTGTCTCCGTCGGCGTTTCGGTCGGAGTATCGGTCGGGGTCGCAGTCCCGGTGGGGGTTTCGGTGGGCGTTTCGGTTGCCGTCGGCGTCTCAGTGGCGGTCGGCGTCTCGGTAGGCGTGTCGGTTGCCGTGGGCGTTTCCGTCGGGGTTTCGGTCGGAGTGTCGGTAGGTGTGGCAGTCGCGGCGAGGACGGTCAGCGTATCGATGGCTGGGTTGCCCGTGCCGCCATTCGTGGAAGTCACCGCCGACGTGATGTTGATCCAGGATCCGTCGCTCAGGCCGGTGACGGTCACATTGAATGTGCAGCTTCCGCCCGCCGCCAGCGTCGCTCCGGTGAGCGAGATGGTGTTGGTGGCTGCCGTGGCGGTCAGTGTGCCACCGCATTGCGGGGTTGGTCCCGAATCGGCGACCGCCAGCCCGGTGCCCGGTGAGCCGCCGTCCGGCAGTGCATCGGTGAAAGCCACCCCTGTCAGCGCGGTCGCCGCGTTCGGGTTGGTCAGCGTGAACGTCAGGACAGAGGTCTCGCCGACGGCAACGGATCCGGGCGCGAAGGACTTGGCGATCACCGGGTGATCCAGCACGGTGAGGGTATCGCTGGCGGTGTTGCCCGTGCCGCCGTTCGTGGAGGTTATGGCGCCGGTGGTGTTGTTCTTATCGCCCGCCGTTGCGCCCGTGACCGTGACGTTGAAGTTGCAGTTCGCGCCGGCTGCCAGCGTTGCGCCGGTGAGCGAGATGATGTTGGTCAAGGCTGTGGTGGTGAGCGTGCCGCCGCAGGAGGCCGAGCTTGAATCCGGCACCATGAGGCCGGCTGGCAATGCATCGCTGAAGGCTATGCCGGTCAGGGCGGTCGTGGTGTTCGGGTTGCTCAGCATGAACGTCAGGACGGAGTTGCTGCCGACGGGCATGATGTTCGGCGCGAATGCCTTGGCGATGGTCGGAGGCCCAACGATCGTCAGGGTATCCACGGCATCCGCGTGGTTAGAGTAACCCTCGTTGTTGACCAGCGTGTCATGGGGGATCGTGTTGGTATAGACGCCCATATTGCCGGTCACTGGTACGATCATTGTGCACGTGATGTACCCCGGCGGCAGATTGCCGCCCGTGAGCTGAATGGTGGAAGCGCCGGGGGCGGCTGCCAGCGAGCCTCCGCAGTTGTTGACCGCAACGGGAGCCGGCGAGCCTGCCACCTGAAGCCCGGCGGGCAGGTTATCCACCAGGCCGACGCCCGTCAGCGCCACGGTGGCTGTGCTCTTGATGGTGATGGTCAGCGTGGAGTAGCTGGTTGCGCCCTGGATGATGATGCCCGGCGAGAAGCCCTTGGTTACGTCGGCCCCCGCCAGGTTGGTCAGGGAGGCCGAGGTGGCTGTCCGGTTGCGAGCGCCGTTGCTGGAGGTCACGGCGTTCGCAGGAATCGTGTTCGTCCGATTGCCGTTGACGATCATGGTCGTGTCGAGCGTTATCCGGCACTCCGCCCCGGCAGCCAGGTATCCGCCGCTGAACGAGAACGTGCTGTCATCGATCCGCGCCATGGTGGCCCCGGCGCCGCAGTCGGACGGGTTGAAGTTAGGCGGGGTTGCCAGGATCATCTGGCCGGCAGGCATCGAGTCGGTAAAGCTGATGCCCGGAAGGTCTGCGGCGGTGTTCGGGTTCCGCAAGATGATGCTCATCTGCGAGACCGCGCCGCCATACACGAGCTGCGGCACAAAGCCCTTGACCACTTCCAGATTCAGGTTCTGCACCGTCAGCGTAGCCGGGGCGGGGGTGAGCGCGTTCATCGTCGAGCCGGTGCCCTGAATCGTCCCGACCACATCGGTGGTGGCAATGGTGTTGTTGTGCGCGGCGGAGCTGTTCCCGTTCGTGGACTTGCCTTGCACCTCCACATCGATGGTGCAGATGCCTGCAATGCCGCCGACCTGCGCCGGGACGGTGCCGCCGGTCATCGAGATGGTTTGGGAGGTCGGGAAGGTCACAGATCCGCCGCCGCAAGTGTTACTGCCGTTCAAGGGCGGCTGCGGCCGGACGATAACCCCGTTCGTCAGCGTGTCGGGCAGATGATCGGTCACCGAGACGTTGACCAAGGGCGCGGCGTTGGTGTTCGTCAGGGTGATCTTCAGGGTAGAGATGCCATCCGGGTTGACGATCGTAGGATAGAAGGCCTTGGAAACTGTCAGCGTGCTCGGTTGCTGGACGGTCAGCGTCCGGCTTACCGCCAGTGGGATCGAGCGGGCCTGGTCATTACCGATGTCGGTCGGGTTGATAGTGTTGTTGTATGCTAGCCCGGCGCCGCTGCCCGTGTAGCTGGTTACGTTCACGTGCACGGTACAGGTAGCGCCAATGGTGATGCTGCCGCCCGTGAGCGAGATGGATCCGGCACCATCATTTGCGGTGAGGGCGCCGTTGCAGGTGTTGGAGGTGGTCGAGGGGCTACTGACAACGAGCCCCGAGGGCAGGTTATCGGTGAACCGGAAATTGCTCAGGGCGGTATCCAGCGGAGCCGTGAAGGCGAGCGCCAGGTCCGAGTTCACTCCCACGTTGATGGTAGCGGGAGTGAAGGTCTTCGTGGCGGTCATGCCCGCGCCCAGCAGGTATACGGAGACCGGCGCAGTGACTGCAGCCGGGTTGGTCGGGCCGCTCGGGATGCTCAGCGTGTTGGCGTTGATGCGGTTGGTGTAGCTGTTCGCCGGGTTGGTCGGCAGCGCGGTCGTGACTGTGACATAAACGTGACAGGCGCCGCTAGCGGGAATGACCGCGTTGTGCAGATTCACAGTGCGTGTCGGCGCGCCGGTCAGGTCCACGGTGCCGGTGCCGCAATCGGTTGAGGGTGCAGGGAACGGTGCTGGAGGACTGGCGATGAAGACCAGATTGCTGTTGGGCGCGGTGGGAAGTGTATCGGCGAGCGTGAGCGCCGCGCCAGTGTAGCTGATCCCGGCCGCGTTGGTAATCGTGATGGTCAGCGTGTCGTAGCTGCCGGCCTGGAAGCTGGCGTATTGGAAGGCCTTGGTCACGGTGACGGCATTCACCGTCAGGTTGTTGCTGGCCGCTACGCTGTTCGTCGGGCCTTCCGTAGTGGTGACGGAGCCAACGGCCAGCGTGTTCGTGATCGTGCCAGAGGACGTGCTGCTCTTCGGCCGGACATAGACAACCACTGTGCAGCTCGTGGCTGCGGCGGGGGCGGCAGCCAGAGAGCCATTGCTCAATGAAATGACGCTCGTTCCGACCGCTGCGGTCAGCGTCGGCGTGGTGGAGACGTTGCAGGAGGTGGTCGGGTTAGGGGATGCCGGTGTCGACGTCGAATCGACGATCTCCAGCCCGGCATTCAAGTTGTCCGTGAAGGCGATGCCGGTCAGCGCGCCGCCGGTCACGGGGTTCGTGATCGTGATGGTCAGGCGGCTGGCGTTGGGGTGTGCCACGGAAGTGGGGCTGAAGGCCTTGCCCACCGTGATGGTCGAGACCGTGACGCCGCCGGTGGCGGCTGCCACGTTGGTGCCGCCCTGCGTGGTGGTGATAGCGCTGGCCGGGATGGTGTTGGCGTTCGCGCCGGTATACGCTGCTGAAGGGTCCCCCGCCGTGTGCGTCGTGACGGTGGCGATGATAGTGCAGGTGCCGGGCGTAGCGATGGAGCCGCCGGGGACGGTGCCGCCGGTCAAGGTGACGGTGCGCGTCGGAGTGCCAGATAGGGACGCGCTGCCGCCGGCGCAGGAGGTGCTCGGCGTGCCGGTGAACTCCAGGTTCGAATTGGGAGTGGTGGGCAACGTGTCCGAGAGAGTCACTCCGGTGAAGGGATTCGGCGACGGGTTGCGAACGGTGATGGTCAGCGTGGTCTGCTGCCCGGCCGCGAAGGTAGCGGGTGAGAAGGCCTTGGTCAGCGAAAGCGATTGGACCGCCAGGCTGGCCGAGGCCGAGGTGTTATTTTGCGCGCCTTCGGTGGTCGTCAGGTTACCCGGGTTGATGGTGTTGGTATAGGTCGCGGCGGGCGCGTTCATACGGGCGCGCACATTGACCTTGATGGTGCAGGTCGCACCGGCTGCTACCGAGCCGCCCGAATAGATCATCTGGTTGAGCGCGGTGATAGAGGGAGCCGCGGTGGAGAACGTGTACGTGCCGGTCCCACAGGTCGAGACCTTCGACGCGTCGTCCACATACTCCAGCACGTCTGTGCCGGGCAGCACGTCCTTCAGCGTAACCCCGGTGTACGGAATGCTGGCGACGTTCTGGATGGTGATGGTCAGCAAGCTGACACTACCCGCGGCGATCGGGCTCGTGCCGAAGGCTTTCGTGACGCTGAAAGCCTGGACGTTCAGGTTATCGCTGGCCGGGCTGGCATTCGTCACGCCCTCGCGGGTATGGATCGAGCCCGAACCGGCGGGGCCCGCAGGGATGGTGTTGGTGTATGCGCCCTGGGTGAGCGACGTCACGGCGAACACGATCACACAACTCGAGCTCTTGGCGATGGTCCCGTTATCCAGCGTGATGCTGGTGTTGCCTGGCGCGATGGGCGGGCCGCCGGGGCCGTTGAGGAGCGCGGCGCCAGCGCCGCAGCCCGTAAGCAGCGGGGTGGCCCCGAACTGGACGGGATTGGCAAGCAGCAAGCCGGACGGAAGGTAATCGGTAAGCGTCGTCTGGGTGAGCGGGTTCTTCGTGTCGTTGTTGTTAATCGTAATGGTCAGGCGGCTGGTCTGCCCGACCGACATCGTATTGGGGGCGAAGCTCTTGCTGAGCGAGGGCGCCTGCACGGCGATCACGTTCAGGGTGGCGCTGGAGTCAGAGGTGGTGGTGACCAGGACCGGGACCCCGCCATCGATGGTATAGGAGGAGAGGGCGCCGGCCGGGATAGTGTTGATCAGGTTGCCGGGCGTGGTGGAAGTGACGTCCACTTCCACATAGCAATTGCCGGGCGTGCCGCCGGACACGCCGGGGACGGTGCCTCCAGTGAGGCTTAACGTGGTGCTACCCGCGACCGCTGTCACCGTACCGCCACAGGTCTGGCTCACGTTGGGCGGGTTCACGATGGAAAGCCCTGGCTGCACTCCAACGAGGTCATCCGTCCAGGCGGCGCTCGTCAGAGGATTTGTGTTGTTGTTGTAGATCGTGACCCGCAGCTTGGAGGTTCCCCCGGAGACAATGGCGATCGGTGTAAAGCTCTGGTTGATCTGCGCAGGAACGGTCAGCGCGGAGGCGGGCCTTACACTGACCATCGATATGCAAAGAGCCAACAAACCTGCGACAAACGTTATCGGCCCGCGACGAACGGACGTTGATGAACAAAAATGCCCCATGTGCCCTCAAAGAAGTTGTAGTGGGTCGCCCGTACGTGCGCCTATCCAACCAATTCAGCAAATCGGCTGCATTCCGGCGACCCCCACCGGATAGCAGCGAGCTGCTGCCCGGTTCCTCCATATAAATCATTAGAATTCTATGAGCGATGGGCGAGGGTGTCAACAAAAAAGGCCCGATAAGGGCCTCAATGTGATGCTATTGAAAGGTTAGTGAAGCTTGTCTTGACAACCTGGGACTGCGAAGGACAGATCGGATGGCTAGCGCCGCGTGGTTTCGGGCAAGCCCCCTGCAGAGGATTGGAGCGATGCCAGCATCTGCCGTGTGGCGGCAGCCACCTCTTCCACGGCGCGGTCAAACGCCTGCTGATTGAGGCGGGACGGCTTGCGATAACCACTCACTTTGCGGATGTACTGGAGGGCTGCTTCGGCGATCTCACTGTCGGTTGCGGGGCGGTCGGGGAGGCGCAACGGTTTGATGCTTCGGCACATGGAGGCTCCTTTTATCTAAAGCTTTGCCGCGGTTCATCCGCCTTATAGGGTCGCAAGCCGAACGCGGACCAGGTGTGGTTCACTGAGATTAACGTGATCCATTTGAGGTCCAGCGCCCGGACCGAGTCCCAGCCCTGGTCACGGGTTAGGTCGGTCTGGATGTTCGAGGTGCCTTTGGGGAAGGTGATCCACAGGATGGACTCAGGCTTGAGGGCTTTCGCTGCTCTCGGCGCGAGACGGTCGAGATCGGCTTTGTTCCGGACAAAGACCTGGATCCAATCGAAACGGCCGTTCAGGGATCTGGCAGCCGCCTCCAGATCCGGAAAGGCGGCGGCTTCGTATCCGGCGGGCGCTCCGATAATAGCTGCGCGCGCACCCGGCTTGCGCTTCATCTTTGCGGTGAGAGGCGAATCGGCCATCGATCCCTGATGGGAATCAGCGAATGTGGAGAGTGTGGCGGACCTGCTGGCCCTTCACGCGCTTGACCACGCGCCAGGAGCTCTCGTCATTGAGGGTCTGCCAGCGGCGCTCGGGCTGGATGTAGTTCCAATCCTTATCGTTCTGGTAGTAGACCTGCACGCCGCGCGCTTCGTGAATGTTGATGATCTCGTTGTCGTGGTAATTGCACTCGTTGAAGTCGGTGAGGGCCTTCTGCGCCATCTCGGAATAGAGGGCGCTGAGCTCGAGGAGCATGTCGTTCACGCCCGGGTCCATGGTGCAGACCTGCAGGCCGATGCGGCGCGCTTCGCGGGTCGTGATGGGATATGAGTGCGAGGGATAGTCCGAATTCAGCAGCTTGCTGATGCGCTCGCACTCGGCCTCGTCCTTGATGTGGAACGACAGGATCTCCTTGCAGATCTTGATGGAGAGCGAGCTGGAGCGGTCGATGGCGCCCACGACCAGCGGGTGGATGTACTGGAAGATGTCGGTGTAGGGATTGCTATGGTGCTCGCGGGCGTTGGCATTCCACAGTGCGACGATGCGGGCGAGCTCGTCCTGGCTGACGCTGACGCGGCGGTTGTTGCGCTCATCAATCGGCGACATGTCGTGGACCAGCGACGAATCGATGGCCGTGAGGTGCGCCAGCGGGCCCATATAGATCTCGTCGGCGCCGAGGGCGATCATGGTGGCGGCCGAGGCGCTCTCCAGCGGGACAAAGGCATGGACGCGCTTGTTGTACTCACGCATCAAGTTGACCATGCGCAGCGCCGCCTCGACATCGCCGCCGTTGGACTTGATGAAGAGCGAAATGTCCTCGCTGGCGCCAATGTGCTTGAAGATTTCGTAGAGCGCCACTACGTCGTTGTCACAGACCGAGCCGCGGTCGGAGGTCCAGTAGACCAGCAGCTTGGTGCCGATCTGCTTTTCGACCTTGGCAATAATAGCCTGGGTATCATCGAATAGCAGGGGCGGCTGTTTGACGTTCTTGCGGTCAGCGGAGGCGGGCAAGGGAGAGGTTTCTGTCATGGCCAGGGATTATACGGCGGCCTCCAAATTGGACAAGATGACGGAAATCCTAAAGAATCCGAGCCGGATGAGCACGATTTACGGGTTAAATTCGGACAAATATGACATATTTCCTATTGATGTAAAGAGGAGCCGTGTAAAGGCTGTTATTGTCTGCTTGTGAGTCCCCCATTCTCTGGAGCTACATACCTCTTGGCAGATCGAGGAGCAGGACTTCTGCGAGCAGGCGCGGGTTGATGTTGGCATCGAGGCGTTCCAGGGCCAGCTCGTGCTCCGAGACCACGCGGCGCGCCTCCCAGAGCGGCAAGCGCTTTGCCAGCGAATCGATCTCCTGCAAGCGGTCCATATTGGCAGGCGGCGTGGATGCGCCGCCGGCGCGCAGGAGCACGTCGCGCCAGAAGGAGAGCCAGAGCAGGATGGTGTTGCGCAGCACATCGCGGTTTCCGGCCAGCTTCTCGGCGTAGGAGAACTTGCGCGCGCGGGTACTGGAGAGCAACGCCTGCAGCTCAGTGAGCTTCTCCAATCGGAACGCGAGCGCGGATGGGTCTTCCAGCAGGCGGAGGGCATAGCCGGGACGCCCGCCGCTGAGGTGGGCGATCAGCGATGCGCCCGCTCCCGCGCCGGGTGGGCGTTCCTTCCCATCAGCCTTGAGCTGTGAAAGGCGCTCTTCCAGGAAGGACTCGACCTCTTCGATGGCCAGCGGCCGGAGACGCAGCACTTCGCAACGCGAGACGATCGTGGCGGGAAGCTGCTCCGGCGTATCGGCCGTGATGATGAGGACGGCATAAGAGGGCGCTTCTTCGAGGGTCTTGAGCACGGCGTTGAAGGCGTTATCAGTAGCCTCGTGGAAGCGCGGGAAGAGCGCCAGCTTGTACTTTGATTGATATGGTTGAAGCGCCATTTCATGGAGTCCATGGCGCAATGGATCCATCCAGGGCAGCTTTGCATCGGGGTCTCTGGTAACGATAAGCAAGTCTGGGTGCTGTTCCCTTTGGATCTGCTGGCAATCCCGGCACTCGCCGCATGGCTCTCCCGGTGCGGGCGGCTGCGTGCAATTGAGCGCCTGCGCCAAGCGCAAGGCAAGCGTACGCCGACCAACGCCCGGAGGGCCGGTGAGAAGATACGCATGGCGGACCGTGTTCTGCGCGACCTGCTTACGCAGCATGTCAACGGCCCAGGTATGGCCCAGTATGTTCCACCCCGCAGGCGGGGCAGGTGTAAGAGGTGCGAGGTGCGAGGTGGAGGGTGTGTCAGGTGTCACGGGTCAGGTGTCAAGCACGAAGGCACAGCGAGATTCATCCAATCGTAAATCCAAAATCTGAAATCGTAAATTCTATGCCTGGCCCGATCTCATCATTAGATAAGATTTGTATCGCCCGGGATGAATACGCCCGGACTCGACCGCGGCGCGAACCGCACAGCCCGGCTCGTGGGTATGCGTGCAGTCGCTGAACTGGCACTCCGCGACGAGCGGGGCGATCTCGGGGAAATAGGCGTCGATCTCCTCCGGGGCGATATCCCAGAGGGCGAGAGATTTCCAACCCGGCGTGTCGGCCACATAGCCATGCCCGTCGAGAGGAAACAACTGCCGCACAACGGTGGTATGCCTGCCCTTGTTGACAGCGCTGATCTCGTTGACGCTGAGGCCCAGCCCGGGCTGAATGGCGTTCAACAGGGATGACTTGCCCGCACCGCTGGGCCCGGCGAGGGCGCTCAGCTTATCCCGCAGGCAAGATCGCAATTCTTCCACCCCGGCGCCGGTTCTGGCGGACGTGTACAACACGCGGTAGCCGGGCGCAACGTACATGCCGAAGAGATCATGGGCGTGCTCCTCGCCGACGAGATCAACCTTGTTGGCGACGATGATGACGGGAACGCGCTGCTTCTCGGCGACGACCAGAAAACGATCCAGCATGCGGAGCTTCGGCTCGGGCTGCGCGCAGGAGAAGACGAACA
>DATKAF010000156.1:0-15764 GCA_035498395.1 Anaerolineales bacterium | reverse complement strand
GAGGGAATCTTAGCTGTAATACAGGTCGATGGTTGGAGGGGAAACTACCTGATGCTCGCCGAGGATATGCCTCTGCTCCACTCGGTCGCGCGCGGCGGGGTGCCGCGCGCGTGGAAGCCGCTTGCGGCGACGACCCTGGATGAAGTGACGTTCCTTTCCTCTCTTGACATCGTTAGTGCTCGCGGGCGAGCAAAGCAGCTCTTCGACTTCGAGTACCTCTGGGAGGTATACAAGCCGGCCCACCAGCGGCGCTGGGGCTACTACACTTTGCCGATCCTCTACGGCGATGAGCTAGTTGCACGCTTGGATCCAAAGCTGGAGCGCGCTAGCATGGCACTTCAGATCAAGGGCTACTGGCAGGAGCAGCCGGCGCTGGACCGGGATCCTGCGTATGTCCATGCGCTTGCGAACGGCCTTGTTCGGTTTGCCGAATTTCTCGGAGCAAGGCGAGTCGATCTGTCGGGTGTTGGTATCAGCCGGCTTAAGCGGCAGCTCAAGCGGGAGGTGGAAGCGTGCCTGCCGGTTGGTGCGGCATCTTCGACATGAGCGCTGCGGCCGGCGCCCACAATCGTAGATCGAGCGGGCCTGCTGCTTTGCACAGATTTCGTGAGAGTTACAGAAATAAATCCTGGGCACATTGACCCTATATGTCGAGGATGATAGAATTTCATCGGGGATCACCACAGGACAGTAGGGTAGCAATAGAAGATCGGTGAGGGTGCATTGCCGTTGGGACGGCCCGCGGCAGATTAGGGTCTAGAATCAGCTTGCGGGCATTTCTGTTGGCTTTTTATCTTGCATTCAAGGAGATCTGGCGCAATCGCGGCCGTTTCTTCCTCGTCAGCCTTGTGATTGCGCTGATCACGCTGCTAGTGCTGTTCATCGCGGCACTTGGCGAGGGGCTCGCCAACGGCAATCGTGAGTACATCGCGAACCTCGATGCCCAGTTGGTCGTTTTCCGGGAGAAATCAGACTACATCATTTCGGCCAGCCGCCTCGAGCCGATCACCGTCCGGGCTATCCGCCGTGTAGATGGCGTGGATGCTGCCGGACCGATCTTCACGTCCACGACCGAAATCCAGGATCCAGAGACTCCGCTGAAGGTCTCTCTGCTCGGCGTTGAGGCGGACCAGCCCGGCATGCCGCCCATCACCCAGGGTCGTGCATTCCGTGGCGGCGATTCCCGCGAGGTTGTGATCGACACGAATGCCGCCTCACGCGGCAACATTGCGGTGGGAGATGAACTCCGCATTCGTTCGGTCCAAGGGACTGACGACCAGTTCTTCAATCTGAGAGTGGTCGGCATAACCGGTGCTCAATCCTACCTCTTCCAGCCAAGCGTCTTCGTTGCCCCGTCCACTTGGGAGCATATCAGACCGCAGTCCGAAGCAGAGCTGAAGGATGATACACCCATCCCGAACATTGTGGCCGTACGGGGCAAGCCCGGAGTTCCTGTAGATCTTGTCCGGGCGCGCCTCATGATGCAGGTCTCCGGCATTGAAGTAGCCGACCTTCCGACAACGATTAGCAATATCCCAGGCTATTCGGCGCAGCAAGCGACGGTTCAAACGCAGGCATTCTTCACGTTGCTGATCGGTATCTTGGTGATCGGTGGCTTCTTCCAGATTCAGGTGCTCCAGAAAGTCCCGCAGATTGGTGTGCTGAAGGCGATCGGCTCCTCCAATAGCGTCGTAGGGACGGCCTCGGTCATTCAGATCATCGTTGTGACTGCGGTCGGCGTGGCAGTTGGCGCTGGTCTCACCTACGGCTTCTCGCTGATCTTCCCGCCCAACATTCCTCTTGTATTCAACGGAGCGCGCTCCGTGCTTGCCGTCCTTGCTCTCCTGATGATCGGTCCAATGGGAGGGCTGGTCTCCGTCATCTACGCGGTTCGAATTGAACCCTTGAAGGCATTACGCCTTCAGTGAGTCGCTTATGGATCAGGTTGTCCTCGAAGTTCACGATTTGGTAAAGACATTCACGGTTGACGGCGTGCCTGTCAACGCTATCGATCATGTCTCGTTTTCGGTGTGCGCCGGAGAATTCGTCGCAGTGGTGGGGCCGAGCGGTTCGGGCAAGACCACGCTTCTTTCCATTCTCGCAGCCTTGCTTGTGCCGACTAGCGGTCGGGTGCTGATTGACGGGCATGAGCTTTCTGGCATGGGGGAGCGCGAGCGCGTCCGGCTGCGGCGTTCTCGTATTGGCTTCACATTTCAGTCTAACAATCTCATCCCTTACCTCTCGGCGCAGGAGAATGTTGAGTTCATGCTTCGGCTCAACGGGATCCACACCCAGAAGGACAGCGCGCGCCCTGCACAGTTGTTGGGCCGTCTTGGTCTGGAGCGCCGCCTGCATAGCCTGCCTGCCCAATTGTCGGGAGGCGAGCAGCAGCGCGTGGCCATTGCCCGCGCCCTGATTCACGAGCCTGCCCTCGTGCTCGCCGACGAGCCGACTGCGGCCCTCGACACGCAACGCGCCTTCCAGGTGGTGGAGACCTTCGCCAGCCTGATCCACGAGCAGAACCGTACCGGCCTCATGGTCACGCATGACCTCCGCATGTGCCGCTACGTTGACAGGGTCCTGCAGATGCAGGATGGCAGACTAGTAAGAGAATACGTCACGCGGCAGGACATCGACGAACTCGCCGACGCGGTGCACTAGGTTTGGCCGGGAAGATATCCTTTCAATAAGAAAAAAGCAAAGCCGGAGGCCATAGACTCCGGCTTTCGTCTGTCTGCTTGCTGTCCGGCTAAGCGGTCTCCAGGTACCGCCCGATCTCGTAGTCGCTGACCCGCAAGCGATAGTCGTCCCACTCTTCCCACTTGGCGCGCGTGAACGCCTCATACAGCACACCGCCGAGCGCGCCCTTGATCACCTCGTCCTTCTCCAGCTCGTTCAACGCTTCGGCCAGCGAGCCCGGTAGTTCTCTGACGCCGAGCTTCTTGCGTTCCTTGGTTGTCAGGTGGTAGAGGTTCACATTGTTCAGAGGCTCGGGCGGCGTCAGCCCGCTGTCGATCCCGTCCAGTGCTGCTGCCAGGATCACGGCGAAGGCCATATATGGATTCGAGGATGGATCGGGGAATCGCAGCTCCGCACGCACTGCCTTATCGCGTCCCTCCGTGAAGCGAGGGATGCGGATAAGCGCCGAACGGTTCTGCCGTGCCCAACCGATATAGACCGGCGCCTCATAGCCCGGTACGAGCCGCTTGTAGGAATTCACCGTGGGCGCCACCACTGCCGCCAGTGCCCGGGCATGCGCCAGCTGCCCGGCGACGAACGAGCACCCCAGCTTGGAGAGATGCATGTCGTCGTGCGCGTCGAAGAATAGGTTATTCCCGTCGCCATCGGAGATCGATTGGTGGCAGTGCATCCCCGAGCCGTTGATGCCGAAGACCGGCTTGGGCATGAAGGATGCGATCAATCCATGCTTGGCGGCGATCGCCTTGACGGTGTACTTTAGGGTCAGCACGTTATCCGCCGTGCGCAGCGCATCCGTGAACCGGAAATCGATCTCGTGCTGCCCCAGTGCCACCTCGTGATGTCCCATTTCGACGTCCAGGCCCATGCCGATCAATGCATCCATGAGCTCGGAACGCACGTGCGCGGCCTCGTCATGTGCCGAGAAATCGAAGTAGCTGCCGGTATCATGCGGTGTGGGGGCCAGCCCGCTGCCATTGCCGCCCTTGAACAGGAAGAACTCCGGCTCGGGACCGACGTTGAAGGTCCAGCCGCGCTCCGCAATCCGCGCCAGCATGCGTTTCAGTGCGCCTCGTGGGTCTCCTTCGAACGGCTTGCCATCTGCCGAATAGATGTCGCAGAAAATGCGAGCTCGGCGCACCTCTTCCGAGGTCCACGGCAGCACTGCGTAGGTGTCCGTGTCGAGCAGCAGCCGCATGTCGCTCTCTTGAATGCGGGCGAAGCCTTCCACGGACGATCCATCAAACCAGACGCCGTCCGCCAGGGCGCCCTGCAGTCCCGCAACCGGGATGTCGACGCTCTTCACGGCTCCGGTCACATCCGAGAACTGCAGCGCGATGAATCGGACGCCATCTTCTTTGACACGTGTGAGCAGTTGCTCTGAATCCATTCAACCCTCTCTTCCTTTTGTGTATGTGGCAGGTGTGCCTTCGCACCGGATGATGAATATCGGCTGCCGGACGGCGCGCGCCGCCCGGCACCGCAAACGCCCACGGCCCTTGACCCACTGTCCTATCATATCTCTCAATCTGCCGCCTCGGGAGAGCTTTCCCGGATCTCCTTGGGCCTGGCCTGCTTCGATGTATTGATGACGACCACCGAAGCGATGATGACCAGCGCCGAGATAATGATCGGCATGTTGATGGTCTCTCCTGCCAGCCACGCGCCCAGGAAGATGGCGACGACGGGGTTCACGTATGCGTAGGTGGACACCAGTGAGACAGGCGCATTGCGCAGCAGCCAGCTATACGATGTGAATCCGATGAGTGAGCCGGCCACGATCAGGTAAGCCAGGCCAAGCATGGAACGCGTCGTGATCGCGGAGAGGTCCAGTTGTTTCCATTCGCCCAGGAATGTGGCTGCCAGAAAGAGTCCGGTGGCGCCGCCCAGCATCTCGATGCCGGTCCCCAACAGGGAGGAGGAGGGCATATCCGCATCCCGTCCGTAGATGGAACCGAGGGACCACAGGAACGCCGCGAGCAGTAAAGCTGCCACGCCCGCCACACTCATCTCTGTGGAGGAGCCTGCATGCTCCGTTTGGCTGACGAGCAAGACGATGCCTCCGAAGCCGATCAACAACCCCAGCATCACTTTCCAGTCGGGCTTGACGCCCTTTGGGCGCACCGCATCGATCAGCGTGACCCACAACGGAATCGACGCCACGATGAGTGCTGCAATGCCAGACGCAACATGCTGTTCCGCCCAGCTGACTACACCGTTGCCGCCCAGCAGCAGTAAGAGGCCCACGATCACCGCAGAACGCCATTGCCGGCGGGTGGGCATCGGGTCCCCAGCTGCGCGCCGCCAGATATACAGGATCAAGCCGGAAATGAGAAACCGCATGCCTGCCATCAGGAATGGCGGGATCGTCTCCACGGCGAACCGGATCGCCAGGTACGTCGAGCCCCACACTATATAAATGGCAAGCAGCGCCATCCAGACCTTAGTTTTCATGATGTCCTTTGCTTCCTGGCAGGCATCAGCTTGCCATGCCTGCGAACTCGTGCGCAAGTAGCGCCTTCTTGCGCGTGGCGCCATACCGGTAATTTCCGAACTCCCCGAGCCCCCGGATCACCCGGTGACACGGGATCAGCACGGCAATGGGGTTGCGGCCGACTGCGCTCCCGACCGCCCTCGACGCGGTGGGTTGCCCGATCCCGCGGGCGATCTGACCGTACGTGGTCACTTTGCCCGCAGGTATCCGCAACAGCGCCTCCCAGACCTTGATCTGGAAGTTTGTGCCTCGCAGGTGTACGCGCAAGGCAGCGTTTGAGCGGCGGCTAAGATCGAAGATCGGTTCCACCAGGCTGGCGGTCGCATCGTGGTCCTCCACCATGCGCGCCTGCCGCCAATCCGTTACGAGCCGGTCGATGGCATCTCCTTCACCGTCCTGCACGAACGACAGATGGCAGATGCCCCGCTGCGTCGTAGCGATCAGGCACTCGCCAAAGGGCGTGGCGTGCAGCCCGTACCGGATGGTGATGCCGGACCCGCGGCTCTTATACTGCCCCGGTGTTACGGCCTCCGTGGTAACGAACAGGTCGTGCAACCGTCCAAGGCTGGATAGGCCCACCTGGTAGGTCGTGTCCAGCAGGTTATCCGAGTTGTTGAGCAGGCCTTTCGCATTCTCCTTGGTAACGAACTGAAGGAAACGCTTCGGGCTGATACCTGCCCAGCGGGTGAAGAGCCGCTGGAAGTGATACTCGCTCAATCCCACGGCAGCGGCCACGTCGCCCAATTCGGGCTGGTGCGTCGCCTGCTCGTCCAGGTAATTGATCGCCTGCGCCACAATGGTGTAGTCATCCTGTAGCTGGCGAAAATCGGTTGAGATGGATGTGATCATTGGAGCCTCCTTTGGCCTAAGCAGGCTCATTTTATGAGAGCCCGCTGCCGTGGGCGACCCGATTCTTGCTCAATTGACCGGTTCCGGTCCAACGACCGTATTGGGTCTCGTCCGTGCCACATTCCAGCCGACATCATTACTCCAATTGACAACCTGAGCCAGCAGGGCTGTACCAATAAGAAAAGGCACGCCTGGGCGTGCCTTCTGAACAGCATAGTGCTATTAAAAGGGCAGCCCTTCCAAAATCAACAGACCCGAATCGTCGCCAAGGCCTGTTCACTGCGCCAGCCTTGTCGCGCACGTCGCCGTGCGGTTTTCGGCCGCGAGCTACAGAGTTTTTTTAAACTCCGTCGCTCCTAGCGCTTGCTTTGGAAGGGAGAAGGGAGCCCGTGACAGGCTCCAGAGGCATCCGCTGATCGATCCGATGTTCCCCAACCCTGGCTGCCTGTTGGGGCAACCCGGGAAAGGTTAGCGCGTCCCTCGCGGGACGGAACCTCCGCCTCGTGATCTTACAAGGACCGTAAGACCCAGCCGCTGATTCTCCGATTTTCAGTTGTTAAACTTGGTCCGTATTCTACACGCGCCTGCCCTCTCCGTCAAGGCGGCGGCATTAACAGGACTTTCTTGTGATTGCTTCTGTAAGCGCTCTCGTTTATCCTTCGAGGGTTCTGTCGGAACGCCGCATTGCCGCGTACCGCAGACGCCACATTGCTCAACCATGCAGGAGGTGATTGCCAGGCAACACAGACGGACTATGCCTTCAGCGGGCGGGGAGGGTTCGCACACGGAATAACCCGGTTGGCTCGGGGGTGGTTCATACGTGCAGACCGCGCTCCATCTCACAAACGATTCTTTGCGCACTCGTAAGCGATCAACACGCCAAAGGAGATTGTAATGAAGCTCGCACGAGTATTTGCACTCATTATCTTCGTTCTGGGTTTGTTCGGCCGCGCGCCCGGTGCTCAGGCTGCTCCCCTTTCGTCGAAAACCGTATCTCCCGGTGGATTTTTGAACCCGGATGGTTCGCTGGATCTTGGCGCGGGCCTCAATGGCACATTGGATCTCAGCGGCTACAACGTCCAGTTGGATCCCCAGCGCGGGCCGGTTCTGGATCCCGCTTCCGCCACTCTCCAGTCTCCCGTGGCGGCATTGGGGAACTGGGCTGCGATAGGCGACGGGGGCGGCGTGCTCGATGACCGGGTGGAGAGCATCGCGGTTCACGGTACGGACGTGTACGTGGTGGGCAGCTTCACAGATGCGGCTAACGATCCGGCAGCGGACTTCGTGGCGAAATGGGATGGAACGGCCTGGTCGGCCCTCGGCAGCGATGGCTCGGGCAATGGAGCCGTCAACGCGTATTTACATGCCGTGGCTTTGGATGCCAGCGGCAACGTTTATGTCGGCGGCGATTTCTCGAGTGTATACGACGGTTCGACGCAGCTTACTGCCGCCGGGCATATCGCCATGTGGGACGGAACGCACTGGCATGCGTTGGGGGGCAACGGCTCTGGCGGATCCTCGCTCAATCTATCCGTGGAAGGCATCGCTGTTGATTCAGGCGGGAATGTCTACGCTGGCGGCTTTTTCACCAATGTCAACAACGGCGGCGCTGTTCTCAGTGCAGCCGACTATATAGCAAAATGGGATGGCTCCAATTGGTCCGCCCTGGGCGGCAATGGCAGCGGTGATGGCTCGCTGAACAATGGTGTGCACGCCATCGCGGTGGATGGAAGCGGCAATGTATATGCCGGGGGTTATTTCACGGACGTCAACAACGGCGGTTCTGTTCTCAGCGCAGCGGACTATATCGCAAAATGGGATGGTTCCAATTGGTCAGCCCTCGGCAACAACGGCAGCGGCAACGGCTCGCTATCCTACAACGTGTACGCCATTTCACTTGACGGCGGGAACCTGTATGCCGGCGGTCAGTTCTTCTACGTCTACGACGGCAGTACGACCCCTCTGCCCGGCGGCCGCTATGTAGCGAAGTGGGACGGCTCCCACTGGAGCGCCCTGGGGAGCGACGGCGTTTCCGGCGGCTCTCTGAATGGCATCGTCTACTCGGTATTGCCCGATGGTTCGGGTAACGTCTACGTCGGCGGCTCTTTCACCAACGCCAACAATAATGGTACGGGGTTGCCCGCTGCCGATTATGTTGCCCGTTGGGATGGGACGAATTGGTCTGCGCTGGGGAATAATGGAGCAGGCAACGGCGCGATCCCGTCCAAGTCGGAGCCGAACATCTGGGCGCTTGCCCTCGTCTCGGGCGATCTATTCGTTGGAGGCGGGTTCTACGACGTGAGTAACAACGGTACTTTGCTACCGCAGGCTGACTACCTTTCCCGGTGGGATGGCACGCACTGGTCCGCGGTCGGCACGGCCGCGAATGGCGCGCTGGCGACCGGTTACCTGAGCAGTGAGGTTAATGCGATCGCGGTCAGTGGATCGAACGTCTACGTGGGCGGGTACTTCCTCAATGTCTCGAACCACGGTGTGAATATCCCGGAGGCAGACTATATTGCCCGCTGGAATGGTTCGAACTGGTCCGCTCTGGGCGGCGACGGCGCCGGGGAAGGTGCGCTGAACAGTGCGGTCAATGCTCTGGCGGTAGACGCCTCCGGAAAGCTCTATGTCGGTGGAGGTTTTACCGACGTGAATAACAACGGTACGGATCTCCCTCAAGCAAAATACATCGCTGAATGGGATGGGACGAATTGGAGCGCCCTGGGCAGCGATGGCGCTGGCGGCGGTTCCCTGAATGCCCCCGTTTCTGCTCTGGCAGTGGACGGCGCGGGCAATGTCTACGCCGGAGGCAACTTTACCAATGTCAATAACAACGGGACAGTTCTGACGGCGGCCGACTTTATTTCCAGGTGGAATGGCTCCGGCTGGAGCGCCCTCGGCGACAACGGAGCCGGAGGTGGCTCACTGAATGCATGGGTCGCGGCCATAGCTGTCAGCGGTGCAAATGTGTACGTGGGCGGCGGCTTCACCGACGTGATGAACGGCTCTACACAGCTGACGGCCGCAGACTACGTTGCCAAATGGGATGGTAGCAACTGGTCGGCGCTTGGCGGCGACGGTCAGGCCACTCCGAACGGCTCTATGGACTTTGACGTCGATGCCATCGCGGTCAGCGGCACAAACGTGTATGTAGGCGGTAGTTTCCAGAATGTCTACGATGGCTCAACCGTGCCTCTCCCGGGTGCTTCGTATGTCGCCCAGTGGAACGGAACGCACTGGTCCGGTTTGGGTGCTGGCTGCGGTGGCAGCTCCCTCGATTCACGCGTCAACGCCATAACGGTCGACGTGACCGGAGTCTATGTGGGTGGTTACTTCTCCGACGTGTCCGATGGTTGCACGTCTCTAACCGCCGCAGATCGTGTAGCGCGCTGGGATGGCGCTCACTGGCATGCCCTCGGCAGCAACGGAGTCCCCGGCAATGGCTCGATCGAAAGCAGCTCATACTACAGCGTGGTCCAGTCGCTCCTTGTCAACGGCAGCGACTTGTTGGTTGGTGGTTCGTTCGCCAATGTCAACAATGGCGGCACCGTTCTCCCGTCGGCAGACTATCTTGCCGCGTATGGGATGCGCACGACCGTCACCCTCAAGTCGCAGGCGGCAAATGACGGCTGGGTCCTGGAGACGGGAGAAAGCACGAACGCCGGCGGTACGGTTGACATCACGCACGAGCTTCGTCTGGGCGACGATGCGAGCCGCAAACAGTACCGCTCGATCCTGAGCTTTGCCACCGGATCCCCGCTGCCCGATGCCGCCATTATCGTGAACGTTGTTCTCCGGGCGAAGAGGCTCTCCGTGGCGCCTGCCGGGTCGAATCCTGCATCCCTGCTGCAGGGATTCATGGTGGATATCAAAAAAGGATACTTTGGAACGGCCGCGCCCTTGAAGTCGTCGGACTTCCAGGCTGCGACTGGGAAGAGTGCCGGCCTCAGCTCCACCTTCAGCAGCGGCTGGTACCGATTTGATCTGACCTCGTTGAGGACGTATGTGAACAAGCTGGCGGCCAGCGGCGGCGTCACGCAGATACGCCTTCGCTTCAAGTTGGATGATAACAATAACCCGACTGCCAACTATCTGAGCCTGTATAGCGGCAACGCAGCGAGTGCCATTCAGCCTCAGTTGATCATCACATACATGCGTCCGTAGCGGTGTTAATCGCCTCCCTGACAAAAGGAAGACGGGAGCCGGATTGGTCTCCCGTCTTCCTGGTCAGGTATAAGAAACCCCGCAGATGCCGTGTACTGCGAGGTTTTGAACCTGCTTTCGCAGGTGGGCACCGGATCGGGAATTCCGCCTTGGCTCGAGCCTATCGCGTCATTCCTGAAAGATGGAAGCCCTTGTAAAGAGTGTTGGCTCAAAACGTAGAGAGCAGTATCACGTACACAGCAGGGCCTCTGTCTTATACCATGAATCCGGAGGCAATGCGAGGGAATCATTAACCTACGGGGTTCTTAAAGCTCACAAATCATTAAGGGACAAAATGCGGTAGCCGGATGGCAGGTATTTCCCATTGATTTCGGGCCCGCTTTATGCTACGCTTTGCCCGGAATTGGTGCGATTGCACGGCAGAAGAGGAGCCCATGACCAGCGTACCCGGCTTAGACGTTTCGTATTGGCAATCCGGCATTGACTGGCCCAAGGTTCGGGCAACGGGCCGGCGGTTCGTCCTTATCAAGGCTACGGAGGGCGAGACCTACTCCGATCCTACGTTCAACGACGACTGGAGCGGAGCCAGGGCAAGTGGCCTCCTGCACGGCGCATACTGTTTCTTCCATCCCAAGCAGGATCCGAAGAAACAGGCCGATTTCTTCACGAGTGCCGTCAAGGCGCATAGCGATATGGGTGAGTTGCCACCTGTGATCGACCTGGAAGTTACAGACGGCCTCACTGCCGACAAGATCATCCCAAAGGTCAAGGCCTGGCTCGACGAAGTGGAGCAGGCATTCGGTCGCAAGCCGCTCATCTACTCAGGCGTCTCCTTCCTGGAGACCAGCCTTTCCGTGCCCGGCGGCGGGCCTCCCTCCTGGTCCAAGGATTACCCTTTCTGGCTGAGCTGGTTCCCATTGCAGTATGTCGATGGCATGGCTCCGCTGATGCCCCGCGGTTGGTTCTCCTGGACGTTCTGGCAGTACAGCGAGACGGGCAGCATCAACGGCATCAACACCAAGGTTAACTTGGATATTTTTAATGGTTCCCTTGTGGATCTATACGCCTTCGCTGGCGCACAAGCGCCTACTGACGTGACGTCCGTCCATACGGTCACTGCGGGCGACTCGTTCGAGAGTATTGCCAACAAGTACGGCATCACTGTGCGCGAGCTCGTCACCGCAAATCCCCAGCTTCTCAAGATCGACGACAAGCTGACGATCCCGGCCGCGGTCGCCATCCCGCAGGAAAGTGGCGGGGCTGCTGCTGCCGCGCCCACCTATACGGTCGCTCGCGGCGACACCTTGTCGGCGATTGCCATTCGTTTTGGCGTCACGGTGGCGGCACTCGTGGCTGCCAACAACATTGCCAACCCCAATGCCATCCAGGTCGGCCAGGTTCTCACGATACCCCTTGCCGCCTAGAACGCCTAACAAGACTCCACCGCCTTCGGTACCTCCCCCAAATTCGCATACAGGGCCATCGCGGGTGCTCGTCTTGCATGCGAATTTGGGGAGGCAAGGAGGAGGTGTACTTGCGCAGGATCTGGTTTTGTTAGCGGTTCTTAGCCCGTCGCAGGGAAGAGAGCAGCGAGCTGGAGTCTTCTCCGGCTCGTTCTGTTTCTATGGCAGAAGTCGGAGATGCCCCTCGGATTGCCAGTAGACGGTGTGCGGCTCCCACAGCATGGGGTAGTAAGCCAAGCGTGACCAGAGCGGGGCCATATCATCGTAGTGCTTGCTGAATGCATGTCCCGACTGTCCAGTCGTGTGCACCGTTACGGAGCTGCCTAGCGCGCCCAGGTCGACCACCATGCGCATGGATGGGATCCAGTTGGTCTCATAGCCGTCGTTCACGGACCAGCCTGTGGCATCCACCACCGCCTCACTGCCTCCCACCTGGAACGGGCCTCGGTTGAAGAGCCTCTCGATCAGCCCAATGCCCGAGTCGCCGAGCGTCTGGTTGCGGAAGTTCGCAGCGTGGAGCACACCCCACTTCCATTTGGAGACATTGCCGCCGAAGTGGCCC
Source organism: Anaerolineales bacterium (assembly GCA_035498395.1). Classification (GTDB taxonomy): domain Bacteria; phylum Chloroflexota; class Anaerolineae; order Anaerolineales; family Villigracilaceae; genus Fen-1038. Next base: position 3,532 of record DATKAF010000156.1, on the reverse strand, counting down.
TCGACCTCATTGACCCCGTCCGTTAGAGACTCCGCCAGGACATCATCCATGGTCTCGACCTTGTTCTTGGTGGTCTTGTCATCCCAGAACGGGTCCTTCGGATCCTTGATGAGATTTCGCATTACCTCATTCCAGCGTGAGCCGCCGTCGGCCTGGAAATCCGGTGGAAGGTCATCGTCAAAGGTGTTCTGCAGCAGGTGCCGCCAGAACGCCTCGAACACGGCTGCAGCTGCCGAGCCGGATTGCGTTGTGTAGTCCCAGTTCTTGAGCAGGCCGATGGCTGTTGGCTGGTTCAGGGACCTGCGCGCGTCCAGCTTCAGCAGCAGCGGCACGAAGATCGCCGCATTGGAGTCGTACATATCTCCCTGCATCTTCTGCACATACAGCTGGTTGATCTTGAACGAGGCGCTCTTGATCATCTCTACGATCCGGTTAGCCCGGAACCCGTAGTCCCAATCCTCGGTGATCAAGTACGGATAGTCTGGCGGGACAACCTCATTATTGGCAGTGACGATGAATCCTTCCGGCGGGTTGTAGGCGTGCGGTAATTGATCGAATGGAATGTACCCGGTCCAATCATAGTCGCCGCTCCAGCCCGGAACGGGATACCTCCCATCGCCGCTCTTCCGGATCGGCACCTCACCCGGCATCTGGTAGCCGATGTTGCCTTGCACGTCCGCATACACCAGGTTTTGAGCTGGGACATGGAAACTGCGTGCTGCGTTGCGGAAGTCATCCCAATTGCGCGCGGCATCGAATTGCCAGATCGCCTCGAACGGGCTGGATGGCTGGAGCGCGGTCCATTCCAGCGCGATCACATACGGCTGCGGGAGGAAGATGCCGGCGCGTTCCTTGAACGGCACGAATTTGCTGCTCTTATCCTGATTGGTGTCATAGAGGTCGCTGTACGAGTCCGAGATGACCGGGCCGTGCCGCGTCGATCGTACGGTAACGGTCACCGGGCTGCCGTCTGAGACGTTGATGACCTCCTTGCGCGTCTGGAAATCGACCCACTTCCCATCGGCTTCATACTGGTTTGGGTTCGCAGGATTCACTTTCTCCACGAACAGGTCCATCACGTCGGGGCCGGTATTCGTGAATCCCCAGGCGATATTCTCGTTATGGCCGATGACGACACCAGGGACGCCCGCAAAGGAGAAGCCTGCCACGTCGAACGGGCACGCGGCGCTACTCGGTTGGCAGTGCAGATCCACCTGGTACCAGATGGAGGGCATCTGGATGCCAAGATGGGGATCGTTCGCCAGGATGGGCTTGCCGGTGCTTGTCAGGCTGCCCGAGATGACCCACGAGTTCGATCCGACCCCGTCGCCCTTCGGGCCCAGCGCCGCATCCATGAGCGCCAGGTTCTGCTGCACGGCTGCGGCTGTCTGCGCCTCGAGCCCAAGGCTCGCCGGCGGCGGAGCCAGGAATCCGGTGGCATCCCCGTTCGCCACATTGCTGATGATGACAGGATGATCTGACGGATACGGAGGGAAAAGCTGGTCGATCTGCTTCGGCGTAAGTGTCTTCAGCAGCACGGCCCGCTCGATCTCCTCATTCATGTTCCCCCGCAGGTCCCAGGCCATCGCCTTGCCCCAGGTGAGGCTGTTGACGGGCGTCCAGGGAGCGATCTTGTATTCCGGATTGAGCAGTTGCAGGACCGCATACTCCAGGCTGACCGCCGCGCCGCTATGGTCCTTGAGATATGCATTGACGCCGTCGGCATACGCCTGCAGTATCGATTTCGAGCCGGGCTTCATCCCATCCCACTCGGCCTGTGCCACCTCGCGCCAGCCCAGGGTTCGCAGGAAGGTATCGGTCTTGATTTGCCCCGCGCCGAACATCTCGGACAGCGTGCCGGAACCGATGTGCCGCCACGCGTCCATCTGCCAGAAGCGGTCCTGCGCGTGGACGAAGCCCTGCGTGAAAAATAGATCGTGAGTGGAGGCCGCATAGATATGCGGTATGCCCATGTCGTCACGGTATACCTCCACCGGCCCGTCCAGCCCTTGCAGGTGGATGGTGCCCTCGATCTGGGGGAACGACTTGGGCGCCACGGAGGATGGGAGATAGCCGCCGAAATAGACAAGCCCGCCGGCCGAGAGAATGACAGCGATGATGAGTACGCCGAGCAAGAGGCGTCCAAGTATCTTGCCGAACTTTGTCATGAGCCCTCCGGGACGAAAATAAGCGGGATTATACAGCGGCGGTGCTTGCACATGCTCCGGCGGTTTGTCAGGCTGCTCCAGTCTCAGCATCAACGGATGCCGCGGCCATAGCGGTGGATGCTCGCGTGTAACTCCGGTAATAAAGCTTCCTTCTTTGGCTCCCGGGATATGGGGATCCGTTCGGCGTCCCCGGGTGCTGAACGCGCTCAAGTCTAGTACTGCGAAATTAGGGCACGCTGAAAACGACGCACGGAGGTGCGATGCGAAAACGAGAACCGCGTCAGGGGCGTTCTCACCGTGACACGGTCCTTAACGAATTGCATGGACGATTAGCGTCGCCGGGTTATCCCGCTTGTGCCTGTGTCCGCGAACCGGATGCCGCGTTCGTAGCAGGCCGGGATCTGGAGAGGAGCAGAGGATGCTGCCATGCTATGCCTCCCAACGGATAAGGTCCGCCGCGCGTGCTCGATGTCGGATTGCCCTGCCTTCGGACGATCATGAAACCCCCGACCTGCTCAAACGACACGAAAAGAGAGACGCCCATGGACGTCTCTCTGCCGTCCAGTTGTCCGCTACTTCACAGCTCCGGTCAGTCTCGGCAGCCAGTACCAGAGCAAATCGGCGGCTGGCTTGCCATGCACCGAGGCAGATTTGTCTTGCAGCATGGCAGGCGGGTAGTAGCCCCGGCTGACGATGCCGCCCACCCACGGGCGGGCATTCACGGCGTTCAACATGGCCTCGTAGATGTCCGCCTGCCCTTGCAGGTCGAGTGTAACGGACTCCGGGTTGTTTGGCTGGTTGAGCGCGCTCCAGTCCAGGCACCCACCGTGCCCATCGCTCAAACACCCGGTGGCGGCGCCGCTTGCAGACGGGTATGCGAGCCCGATAATGACAGGCTTGCCAACCACCGAGGCCAGCGGTGAGATCTCGGTGTCGAGAAGGTTGCCCGCCGCGGTCGCCATATCTGCCTTGGATGCGCCTGCCTGCTGCGCCAGCGGCGCGCTCCATAGCAGGTAGATGCCATCGGCAGATTGTAGAAAATCCAGTGAAGTCTGCAGGTGACCAGGCGTGTAGGAAAGCGCCATCCAGATCTTGCCGTTGAAATGCTGCCGGACCTCGCTGAGGATGGCATTCCAGCGTCCATTCGCATCGTCTGGCACTCCGGATGGAGTGCCGTCGACGAGCTGGCCGCCCGGAAGCGCTGGTGCGATCCAATCCCCACCGAGCACAAGCGCTTGCGAGCCGGTCCGTGACGCTAGGTCTGCATAGTTGACCGCGAAGGCGCGGTAGTGGTCGAACCAGTTCTGCCACCAGCCTGCGTCTCGCGGCGCCTTGCTCCAAAAGTCGTTCGCGCCATTGGCGAA
>DATKAF010000155.1:0-8241 GCA_035498395.1 Anaerolineales bacterium | reverse complement strand
CGGTCTTGTGGGTAATGGACTCGGAATGCAGCTTCAGCACAACCGGATAGCCGATCGCATCGGCGGCTTTCACCGCGGCATCGGGGCTGGCGGCCACGCGGGTATCGACGGTGGGAATGCGATACGCGGCGAGCAGTTGCTTGGACTCGAACTCGGTGAGGATGGTGCGGCCTCCCTTGCGGACGGTCTCAATGAGGCCAGAGGCGCGTGAGCGATCCACGGCATCTTCGCCCTCTGCGTCGGGCGGCATGGGCGTTTCATACAGCGCCCGCAGGTTCTCGGCGTAGTGAGCCATGTAGTCGAAGACGCGCGCGGCCGTATCGGGATACGGAAAGGTCGGGATGTTCATACGGTTGAGGATAAGCTCGCCGGGCTCGATATCGCGCCCGCCCATCCAGTTGGCGATGACTGGCTTGCCGAGGCCGTGCGCGTACGGCTCCAGTTGTTCTGCGGTCTTCGTCGGGTCGGTCATGGCCTGCGGGGTGAGGATGATGAGGATGCCGTCGCTGTTGGGATCGCGCGCGGCGATCTCCAGCGCCTTGCCGTAGCGTTCGGGGCTGGCATCGCCCAGGATATCGACCGGGTTGTTGTGGCTCCAGGCAGCGGGCAGGAGCCGGTTGAAGGCGTCCATTGTTTCCGGCGAGAGGCGCGCCAGCTCGCCGCCGTTGGTGATGAGCGAGTCAGTGGCGAGCACGCCCGGACCTCCGGCGTTGGTCAGGATGGTGAGGCGGCGGCCGGCGGGGCGCGGCTGCTTTCCGAGCACCTCCGTCATGTAGAAGAGCTCCGCGATGCTGTTGACGCGCAGCACGCCGCTGCGTCGAAATGCCACCTCGAGCACCTCATCGCTACCGGTGAGTGAGCCGGTGTGGGAAGCAGCAGCCCTGGCAGCGCCTTCGGTGCGGCCCGGCTTGATGACGATGATGGGCTTGGTGAGGGCCACCTCGCGCGCCGCGGATAGAAAGGCGCGGGCATTGCCGATGGTCTCCATGTAGATCACGATGCTCTGTGTGTGCGGATCGTCGCCCAGGTAGTAGATGAGATCGCCCCAATCGACGTCGAGCATGGAGCCGATGGATACGAATGCGCTGAAGCCGACGTTCTCGCGCAGGCTCCAATCGAGGATGGCGGTGCAGAGGGCGCCGCTCTGGCTGATGAAGCCGACGGATCCTCGGCGCGCGATGCCGCTCGCGAACGTGGCATTGAGCCCGGTGGTGGGGCTCATCACGCCGAGGCAATTCGGCCCGATAATTCGCATGCGGCCGCGGCGCGCATGCTCCATGATCTGGCGCTCCAGTTCCGCTCCGGCAGGACCGGTCTCCTTGAAACCGGCGGAGATGATGATGGCGCTCTGCACGCCCGCATCCACGCACTCCCCAATGATGGCAGGGACCGTGGGAGCCGGAGTGACCACAACCGCCAGGTCCACCGGCTCCGGCACATCCGTGATGGATGGATACGCCTTGATGCCGAGCACGCCCGCGCGCTTGGGATTGACCGGGAAAACAGTGCCTCCGAACGGGCTGCTGATCAGGTTCCAGAGGATCGTCCGACCGACGCTGCCGGGAGTCTCGGTCGCGCCGATGAGCGCGACGTTGCGCGGGGAGAACACGCTATCCAGCGCCTGCCGTTCGTAATGCAGCACATCGTGTGCCGGGTCAAAGGCAAAGGTCGATGCAGTATCCATGGTTGTCCTTCTTCACTTTCGGCCTATTCTACTTCGTGCACCCCGTGCGCGCCGTCCCATGGCCTGCATGCTCGTCAGCGGCGCTTCCGGCCCCCGCGCAATAGCCCATGAAAGAGCCGAGCAAGGAGCAGCCCCGCGATCGAGCCGGAGAGCACATCGCCCGGATAATGATCGCCCAGATAGATGCGGGAGAAAGCGACCAGCCCGGCTGCCGCATAGGTGACTAGGCTCCAGCGGGGGTACTTGCGATTCAGCAGCCACGCTCCGGCGAAGGCGGCCGCGGAATGGCCCGAGGGGAAGGACCAACTGCCCGGCTTCTTGCCGATCACGATAGCCTGGATGATCGTGATGAATGGGCGGCGGCGGTGAAAGTAGCTCTTGACCGGGAACTCGACGATGGAACTGGAGATCGCCAAGGGTACCGCCGCCTCCCGCAAGAGGCTCGCCGCCGAATGAGGTTTCCGCAGCGCGGCGACCGCCATGGCGATATACCAGGCCGCGCCGCCCTTGTACGCCATGGTGATGGCATAGAACAGCGTGTTCAGCAGCCGGGTATGCGGAAGGTGATTAACGGTCAGAAAGATTTCGGCGTCTGTGGCATCCAGCGGCTTGAGTCTCTTGATGACCGCGCGGCGAAGGAATTCGCGCTCCTGCGGGTTGGACACTGTGGGAGGGGCACCTTGCTGCTCGGGGTTCAGCACCTCCTGCACGGCTTCAGAGACGATCTCTCGCTGGCGCGCGTCGGGCGAGGTGAGAACGCGCGCCGTCTGCTCCAACACCTTGCCAGTCTTCTCCTGCGGAGGCGCAGTCCGGGCTGCATCGAGCACCTGGCGCGCGGCATCGGCCGTCGCCGCCTGCTCCGGCTGCTGCTCCGCCACCTGCGCCGCGCTCTGACCGGCCGCGGCGCTCTCCAGGTCACTAATGACCTGATCCGCCTTGTCCTGCGAGTCCACTTTCTTGACCGCCTCCTTTAAGGCGCGGCGTACGGGCTTGACCTGCTGCTTTTCCGCGGGGCTGGGCATGTTCCATGGCGCGACCGGCGTGTCTCCGAGCTGCTGCTCGGGCGGATCCGCGGCAGACGACCGGCGGCGATGGGCGGTAAGCGATGTCTTCTTCTTGGTGGATAATCCCATTAGGAATTTCGGCTCCTTGACGTTAAACGCAAGCGGCATACAGATGCAACTGAGTGCCCGCTCCATTAGGGAAAACACCCATTCTTTCGACGAAAATGCGCAGAATAGCATCCCGGGTCGCTCGTTTTAATGGGTGAGTTGATGTGTGTAAGTCCTACAGCCGGCTTCCTCGTGATGTTGCCCCAAGAGGCCGAAGCGAAACAAAGGAGTAGAAATGAACCTGTTAATCTATCTTGTCGTGGCCGCCGTTATCGGCTGGCTCGCCACCGAAATCATGCACGACCGCTCCAACCTGCTGATCAACATCGTCGTGGCGATCATCGGTGCGGTTCTAGCCGGATACATTCTCAGCCCGATCTTCCATGTCGGGACGATCAACGACGCCATCACACTGCCGACCATGCTCGTGACGCTGCTGGGCGCCATCATCCTGTTGGCGATCTGGAATGCGGTCCGAGGTCGGGGCCGTGGGCGAATGTAGCAGCCTGCAAACCCAGTGACTATGGAACGCTAATGCAGAAGCCGGCCGCACCATCCAGTGCGACCGGCTCTTTTTGCGCGCGAGAGCATACGCTACGTTGTGGGGAGCGTGATGAGAACAATGGCGAGCATGGCGGCTGTAACGCCGGCAAGCTGCAGCCGCGTCAGCACCTCTTTGATCGTCAGGCGCGCCAGCACGGCCGTGACCGCCGGATATAACGATCCGAGGACCGCTGCAACGTCGAGCCGGCCATTCTGGAGAGCGAGCAGGAAGAACACATTACCGCCGACGTCAAGGATGCCCGCCGAGACAAACAAGCGCCACGGCAATCCACTAACAGGCAGTGCCCGGCGGGTAAAGAGGGCAAATAGCAACATGGCAGCGCAGGAAGCGGCGCGCCCTGCGATCAGCGGCCAGAACGTGGAAGCCTTGCCCACCTGGTCCAGCGTGATGAAGAAGCTTCCGAAACATAAGCCGGCCAATATGGCAAGCCCCAAACCCGCAGGTCGCCCGCCAAAGCGCTCGGGGCGCGAAAGGAGCCAGATGCCGACCAGGGCTACACCGAACCCGATGAGCTGCACGCTGGTGGGAAGCCCCTGCGTGAAGGCATTGAAAACCACGGGCAAGGCCGTCGCCAGCACGCCGGAGACCGGCGCGGCGATGCCCATGCGGCCGGCTGCAAATGCCTGGAACAATAGCAGGATGCCAACGAGACCGAAGAGACCGGCCACCGCGCCCCATGCAAAATCGGCAAGCGGCGGAAGCGGGTCATGCGTAATGCCGGCGACGATGAGCAGCGCGACCAGCCCGATGCCGTAGATGAACAGGACCGAACGGAACGAATCGGAGCGCCGGGTGGCAAGCCCGCCCGAGAAGTCGCCCGCGCCCCAACACGCGGCGGCGCCGAGCGCAAACGCGGCAGCCAGGAAGGTGGAATTCAAGTCAGCAGATCCTATTCAGAGGTGGGATCGTATCGCTATTTGACGACCGGCTCGTAGCACAGGAGGACATTGCCCGAGTGGAAGGCCCTCACGCGCAGAAGCTTGAGCCTGAGTCTATCATTGAAGCCCTTGAACAAGGGCTTGCCGTGCCCGAGCACCACCGGATTGATCATGATGCGGCACTCGTCCAGAAGGCCATACTGCAGAAAGGTCACGGCGAGGTCGGAGCTGCCAAAGATGATGAGGTCCTTGCCGGGCTGCTGCTTGAGCTTGGTGACCTCTGCCGCGAAGCCGGCCCGGACAACGGTCGTGTTCTGCCAATCAGCGCGGGGCAGCGCACGGGAGAAGACGATCTTCGGAAGGGAGTTCATGCGAGCGGCGACGAATGGATCGTCCTGCTGCGCGTCCTTAGTCGGCCAGTAGGAAGCCATCAGCTCGTAGGTGCGGCGGCCAAACAGCAGCGTATCCACTTCGTTAAGCTGCCCGATCGCGAATTCGTTGAACTCATCGCCGACGTTATGCCAATCGATCTCACGATCCGTGCCTTCGAAATAGCCGTCCAGCGACGTCATCATGAAGAAGAGCACCTTGCGCATGCCACCTCAGACTGATCTCTCGCGCCGTTCCGATTCGCCGACGACTACCGCAGAGTGTGCCTATCCGCCGACTATGACGCGCACAGGAACGGGCTGGCTGATGCCTTTCAGCGTGAGGCTCCTTGCCTCCAAGCCATCCGCGGCGAGGCCCGCCTGCCGCAGCGCCTGTTCGCTGACCAGGATCTCTTCCGCGGCGGCCTGCGAGGCGATGCGCGCCGCGGTGTTGACCTCGTCGCCAAGGGCGGTGATATCGGTCAGGCCACCCAGCCCTCCGATGGCGCCGAAAAATGCCACGCCCGCGTGCACGCCGATCCCAACCGGGATACGCTCATGCAGCATCGCCGCGGCGAGATCCCTGGCGACTTCCACAGTGCGCGATACGTAGTGCGGCCCGGCAAACCCCTCGCCCCAGAATGCGGCGACCGAATCTCCGGCAAGCTTCTCCAGGAGACCGTCGCCGCGCGCGATGAGGTGCGTTGATTCGCTGTAGAAGCGGTTTATCAGCTTACTGAAATCCGTGGGGGTCATGGTTTCCGAAAGCGCCGTGGAGCCCCGCACATCGGCGAAGAGCATCGACATGGGTACCTCCGCGCCGCCGGGAAACTCTCTGGAGGCGACCTCGCAGAGATTGCAGTAGCGCGGGTTCAGCGCGGACTGCTGCTTCCCGAACAGGGTGCGTACGATCACAGCGCCCGGGCCGCGAAACGGCGCGTTGCAGAACTTGCAGCGGGGATCTTCGGGCAGCAAGCGGAAGACGCGGCGCAGACGCTTGTCGACGGCAAAAGCGCTGGTGGCGAACCACGACCACCAGACCTGACCGGGATCGACCTGACCGGGCTTGTTCAGGACGTTTTTCAAGCAACACCTTTAAAGGCGAGCCGTGCCTCGAAAGGCGACCCGTGAACATCACCTTCACGGGGAAGCGGCATGGCAGCGGGGCAAATGATACCCCAGATTTGTCGTCTGCAATGGACAGAGCCGATGTGCCGTTCTGTGGGATCGCGTTCCCTTCGATATGCGGAGCCTGGTTTGTCGGCACTGATGCAGATCATCACGGCGAACGCAGGGGCTGTGAAGTAGCCCATATATCCGATGTTAATTATCCACAATGCGGTGCATATCGATGCATTGCTCCACGCTGAAGCCCATTTCTATGGCAGCCGCGTAGATGCTACCGCCGCTGAACCCGCCGGATGGCACCCTGCATTACATCAATACCAGCCGCGAGGAGCCATTGATCTTCGCCAACGGGCAGATAAAGAGCCGCATCGGGCCTACCGGTCCGGCGGTGAGTATGCTCCCTGAGCGCCAGTACGAAGTGCACAGGATGGACCTGCTGCCGGGCGAGACACTGCTGCTCTATACGGGTGGGGTGGCGGACGCGCTCAATCCCAGTAGCGAACGCTTCTCGGAGGAGAGACTGTCGCAGATGCCGGCTGATGCCTCCGCCTCGGCAGGCTCGCTGATCGAGGCGCTCATCACGGCAGTCGATATGCACATGACGGGCTCGCAGCAGTTCGACGACATCACATTGTTGAGCTTTCACCGCAAGGCATGACAAGCGAGTCCCCTCGTGTGCAGGAGGGGACTCTGGTTGTGATGGGAGTTGCCTGGCGACGCGTGGAAGCTCAGAGCGGCAGGACCGTCCCGAGGCCTTTCTCCTTTGCGATGCGGAAGATAGTCGGAGCGACCGCCATGTCATCCATGGCCAGGCCGAGGTTGATGGCCATCGTGCGCTCGCGCGGCGACTGGCGGCCGGGCTTGAGGTCGGCAACCAGCTCCCCGAGGTCGGCGTAGGGATCGGGGGTCTGCTGGAAGTAGCCGACAGACTTGTAATACTGGAACTGCGCGTGGTCGTCAGTGGTAATGCGGTCCATCTGGCCCATGGCCGCGCCGGTGAAGTAGGAATCGAAGTCAACGGCTGAGGCGAAGGCGCCGGGCCTGAGCCAGTCCTTCTCGATCGCGGGAGCCGGGTGCTTGAGGATCGGGCCGGAGGTGACGACGAGATCAGCCTGCTCCACCGCCTCCTTCGGGCTCTTGACGCCGACGATCTCCAAACCCAGCCTGCTGCTCATCTCGCGAACAAACCGATCCTGCACATCGGGCAGGACATCATAGGCATACGCTCTCTTGAGCTTGAAAACACAGGCAAGCGCCTCCAGGTTGGTTCGGCCCTGGACGCCGCAGGCCAGGATGGCAGCGGTTTCACTCCCCGGTCGGGCAAGATACTTCGCCGAGAGGGCAGAAGCCGCGCCCGTGCGATAGGCCGTGATCCATGTGCAGTCCATCACTGCATAGGGAATGCCAGTCTCGTCTTCGTTGAGGATCAGCAGTCCGTTGATATACAACTCGCCGCGCCGGAAGTTCTCGGGGTAGCCGCTCACCCACTTGATTCCGGCAGAGTGCAGGGCCGGGATGTAGGCGGGCATGGCATGGATGAAGGCATCGGGCATGGTATGAATGCCGGGCTTGGGAGGCATTTCGACCTTGCCGTTCCCCTTCTCCCGGAAGGCCTGTTCGAGGAGAGAGATGATGGCGGTCATGTTGAGGTTGACCTCTTCGACGTCTGCACGAGAAAGATACAGCAATTCGTGGGCTGGCATGTTGACTCCTTGGGAACCGGGATACAAGGTGATTATAGCGCCGAGGCCGGTGCAAGCGCACCGCTTGAGGAGCCAGATATCCGGCTGGACTGCGCGCGATTGCCCCGGTAGTCGATGACTCCATGCAAACGCAGCATGCTATTATGAAATGGGACCGAATCTGGGTATTGGAGCGGGCTGGGGAAATAGCCAGAGAGGGTACGGGCACCGATGAACGATCTCATCGCGGGCAACCTGACATGCCTGACCGGCACACTCGGCAGGGCTTTCTCGGCTGAGAAGATCAGGGCGGTCGTTGCAGGTCCCAACTCGAAAGACTTCCACATCAAGTTTCCGAATGCAGCGGCCTATTCCATCCCCGCGGCCGATAGCGCCCCCTTCCGGGAGGTGATGGCGACCTTCCGATTCGAGGCCGTCATCTACCTTGCAACCCGTGAAGACCACCTTCTGGAGGGCGGGTCCAGGGTAACCGCCGAAGGGCTGGACAGCCTGCGCAACATGCTCGAATTCAGCCGGGCGGAGGGCGTCAAGAGATTCTTCCTGATCTCCTCCACCGAAGTGTACGGAGATGGGGAAGACACCGCGTAGGATACGGAGCCGCAGCCCGCCTCCCCCAACAGATACTCGCTCGCCGCGGCCGAGCAATACTGTCATTACTACAGCCGGCAGTCCGAACTCAACGTGACGGTTGTCCGGGCACCATTCCTCTACGGCCCGGATGAGGAGCAAGGCCTCGTGCGGCGGCTGCTTGATGATTTCCGTTCCAACCGACGGGTCGTACTCCCGGTAGCCCGGCAAACCCC
>DATKAF010000154.1:0-13404 GCA_035498395.1 Anaerolineales bacterium | reverse complement strand
ACTGGTGATGTCGTCGACAATGATCGGGCTGCTGGCATTCTTCGAGCTGACCGGCGTGTGCTCGTGGGGATTGATCGGGTACTACAACGACGAGAAATCGATCAAGGCGGCGACCAAGGCGATCATCACGACCGAAGCGGCGTCCATCGGGCTATTCGTGGCAACCGCCGTGTTCTTTGTGCTCACCGGAGGGTTCCGGCTGACGGCAATGGCAGGGCTGGACGATGCGACCAAGCTGCTGATCTTCTTCGCAATCCTGATCGCGGCGTGGGGCAAGTCGGCCCAACTGCCGCTGCACTTCTGGCTTCCGGACGCGATGGCGGCGCCGACGCCGATCAGCGCGTACCTGCACGCGGCATCGATGGTCAATGCGGGCGCGTATGTGTTTGCCCGCTCGCTGATGTCGGCGGGACACGTGCCGACCATTATCGGGACGGTGGGCGCCATCATGGCGGTCGTGACGATGCTTTACGGCTTGCTGATGTACTTCCCGCAGAAGGATTTCAAGCGGCTGCTGGCATACTCCACCATCACGCAGCTTTCCTATATCTTTATGGCGCTGTCGCTCTCGATCTTCGGCTCACAGACCGCGTTCAACGGCGCGGTGGCGCACGTCTTCAACCATGCCTTCGGGAAGGGCCTGTTCTTCCTGGTGGCGGGCGCAGTGGCATTCTCCACGGGGACGCGGCTGCTGCCGTCACTGAAGGGACTGCTGCAGAAGATGCCGGTCGTGGGCGTGTGTTTTGCGGCAGCGGCACTGGCGGTCACAGGCGTGCCGCCCTTCAACGGGTTCTTCAGCAAGTTCACGATCTTTGCAGGCGGCTTCGAGGCTGCCAGGAACGCGCCATGGCTAAACGTGATCGTGGTGATCGCAATCATGGAAACGGTCGCGAGCTTCGCGTGGCTCTTCTGGTGCTTTAGCACCTCTGTGCCCGGCGAGCCATCCGAGGCCGTTGCGGGTGCATCGGAACTTGCCCCGTCGATGACATTCGTACTGGTGGTGCTGGCATGCCTGGCACTGGTTTCCGGCTTTTTCGCTTTACCGTGGCTGAGCTGACGGTTTCAGGATTCCGGAGGAGATCATGTTGAATGCCAATGTGATCAATACCTTAAGCGGGCTGCTGCTGCTCACATCGCTTCTGGTGATCGAGACAAGGAAGCCTCGCCAATCGGCGATGTTCTACAGCCTGCAATCTCTAATCCTGGTGCTTATTTTTGTGGCGCTCGCCACGCTGATGAACGCGCCGCAACTTTACTGGTGGGCGGCAAGCGCGTTCGTCACCAAGGCAGTGCTGGTGCCGCTCATCCTGTACCGGGCGCTGGCAAAGGTGGACGAGAACACGACCTCCCTGAGCACGGTGAGCACCCCTGTATCACTGCTGCTTGTTGCGGTGGCAGTGGCCGTTTCCTATACCGTCGTAAGCCAGATCCAGCTCAAAGCAGCCGCAGTATTCATCCCCGCGCTGGCTATCTCAGTGGCGCATTTTTTCTTCGGGCAGATCTGCATCGTGACACACCGGAACCTGTTCAAGCAAATCCTTGGCTTCTGCCTGATGGAGAACGGCTCGCACCTGACGCTGGCGCTACTGGCCTTCCGCGCGCCGGAGTTGGTCGAGGTGGGCATTGCGACCGACGCGGTCTTTGCGGTGATCGTCCTGGTGCTGCTGGCAGGGCAAATCTACAAGAGCCTGCACACGCTTGACTCGGCGGAGCTCAAGGTATTGAAGGGATAGCAGAGGCGACATGGTATCCGATATCCTGATCTGGCTGCTGATTGTTCCGCTGATCGCCTCCCTGGCGGCGGTGCTGGCGCGCTGGCTGCGCGGCGCTGTAGGATCGGTGTTGGAGACGGTCCACATGCTGAGCGTGGTGATCGTTCTGGCGCTCGTGCTCGTCGTAGCGGGGTACGTACTTGTCTATGGAGAGGTGACAGCGCTCAACCAATGGCTGCGAGTGGATGCCATGGGGGCGATCTTCGTCGTGATCGTAGGGCTGGTCGGCTTCCTGGCGGGGCTGTACTCCATCGGCTATACGCGGCACGATATCGAGATTGGCCAGATGGACCGGAACCAACTGACCACTTATTACAGCCTCTTCCATTTCTTCTTCTTCACGATGCTACTGGCGGTGACCTCCAACAATATCATCATCATGTGGGTGGCCATCGAGGCTACGACCCTGAGCTCCGCGTTCCTGGTCGGCCTCTATGGCACGCGTCCGGCGCTGGAGGCGGCCTGGAAGTACGTCGTGATCTGCACAGTCGGCGTAGCGTTTGGGCTGTACGGGACCATCCTGGTCTACTCCGATGCGGTGAACGTGCTCCCGGAAAGCAGCATGGCCAGCCTATGGTCGGAGATCGTGCAGTACGCAGGGGCGCTTGACCCCACGCTGTTGAAGCTGGCCTTCGTATTCGTGCTGATCGGCTTTGGGACGAAAGCTGGCATCTTCCCGATGTATACCTGGCTGCCGGACACCTACAGCGAGGCGCCCAGCCCGGTGAGCGCGATGCTCTCCGGCGTGCTGGTCAACTGCACACTGTTCGTGGTTATCCGGTTCTCGATCATTGTGAACCTGAGCCTCGGCCCGACGTTCACGCAGACACTCTTCCTCATCTTTGGGGTACTGTCGTTAGGCACAGCGGTCTTCTTCATGCTGGGGCAAAGGGACATCAACCGGCTGCTGGCCTACTCAAGCCCCGAGAACATTGGATTGATCCTGGTGGCGTTCGGATTAGGCGGGCCGCTGGGGGTGCCGGCCGGATTCCTGCAACTGATAAATCACAGCTTGGTCAAGTCGATGATGTTCTTCCTGTCTGGCAATGTGCTGATGAAGTATCGCTCCCGCAGCCTGGACGTTGTGAAAGGCCTGATGCAGGCGGCACCGGTCACGGCTGTATTCCTGCTCGGAGGCGCGTTCGCGCTGGTCGGAGTTCCGCCGTTCAACATCTTCCTCAGCAAATTCATGATCGTATCGGCAGGCATGGCCACCGGCCGCGTCTGGCTCATGACCGGCTGCCTGCTGCTGTTGATGCTGGCCTTTGTCGCCATGTTCCGCATGCTCGGCACGGTGGTCCAGGGGCAAAAGCCGGACAACATTTCGAAAGGAGAGACCGGATGGACGACGCTGGCACCGATCATGATCCTGATGGTGCTGGTGTTGGCACTCGGCCTGAGCATGCCAGCGCCTTTGGTCTCCCTGTTGAACGGCGCAACGCAAGTAGTGAACGTGGGCGTACCAACGGCGCAGGCGACAGCAAGTGGCTTGACGGCAGGAAGTCTCTTTGCCCCGCTGGAGCTGGCAAACAGCGGATCGGTCGTCCCGCTTTTCAGAGTTCAAGTGCCATAGACGGTTCCTTACCTTAGCCTGGTACAGGAGAGATTCGATGATCGATGTGGTGGAAGCGAAGCCCAAGACCGGTACGGAGTACGTCGCGGCGCTGCAGGGGAAATTCGGCCGGGCGATCCTAGATGAGTCGTGGCAGGCTCCGGACCAAGTGACGCTGCTCGTGGAGCGCAACTGCCTGCCAGAGATCGTGGAGCATGTGTACTACGGGCTGGGCGGGTGGCTTGCGACGGTGGTTGGCAACGACGAGCGGCCATTGAACGGGCATTTCGCCGTATATTACGTGCTCTCGGTGGAGGGGACCGAGAACGCAGGAGAAGAGAGCGAGAAAGCTTATGTCGTCATCCGCGCGCTGATCCCGCCGCACGAGGCGGAGTACCCGGCTGTTTCGCCGCGTGTCCCCGCGGCGGTCTGGTATGAACGCGAGGTGCGCGACATGTTCGGCATCCAGCCTGTGGGCATGCGAGACAAGCGACGGCTGGTGCTGCCCGACGATTGGCCGCCGGAACTGCACCCGCTCCGCAAGGACGCGATGGACTATCGCTTCCGGCCCACGCCGACCACCGAAGAGGAGACGTACGATTTCATCGATGTAGAGGGCGAGGGGCTGGTGGAGGTCCCGTTGGGGCCTCTACACATGACATCCGATGAACCGGGGCACTTCCGGCTCTACCTGGACGGCGAGCACATCGTGGACGCCGATTACCGGCTGTTCTACATTCACCGAGGCATGGAGAAGCTAGCCGAGTCACGGATGACGTATGACCAGGTTACTTTCCTGACCGATCGTATCTGCGGCATCTGCGGGTATGCGCACAGTGTGGCGTACAGCACGTCGGTGGAGCGAGCACTGGGGATCGAGGTCCCGGCGCGGGCACAATACATCCGCACGATCCTGCTCGAGGTCGAGCGCCTGCACAGCCACCTGCTGAACCTGGGCCTGGCATGCCACTTTGTAGGCTTCGATACGGGGTTCATGCAGTTCTTCCGCGTGCGCGAGAAGACTATGAAAATGGCCGAGCTACTGACCGGCGCGCGCAAGACATACGGCATGAACCTCATCGGGGGCATCCGCAGGGACATCTTGAAGGACGAGAAGACGCAGACGCTGCAATGGATCACTGAGTTGCGGATCGAGGTGCAGCGGCTGGTCGATATCCTCCTGAACACGGCAAACATCGTCCAGCGCACACAGGGCATCGGCAGGCTGGAGCCAAATGTGGCGCGTGACTACAGTCCTGTCGGGCCGACGCTGCGGGGCTCGGGCTTTGCACGCGATATCCGTGTGATCCATCCATACGTCGCGTATGACCGCGTGCCGTGGAAGACGATCTCGAAGGACGGCTGCGACGTGCTGTCGCGGACGCTGATCCGGGCCGAGGAATTCTTCGAGTGCCTGGACTTCGTGCAGCAGTGCCTGGAGACAATGCCGGAAGGGCCGATCCTGACCGAAGGCTTCAAGTACAAGCCATACAGCTTTGCACTCGGTTACGTCGAAGCGCCGCGCGGCGAGGATATCCACTGGAGCATGCTGGGCGATAACCAAAAGCTATACCGCTGGCGCTGCCGTGCATCGAGCTACAACAACTGGCCATCGCTGCGCTACATGCTGCGAGGCAATACGTTCTCGGACGCGCCGCTGATCGTGGCCAGTATTGACCCGTGTTACTCGTGCACGGAGCGCGTGACCGTTGTGGACATCCGGAAGAAGTCTGTGAAGACGGTGGCTTATAAAGAACTGGAGCGGTACTGTATTGAGCGCAAGGATTCGCCTTTGAAGCAGTAGCGGACGGGTTGGTCCGGTCCGCGAGGCTTCAACGAGGAGAATGACATGGTCTGGAAACTTGTTCGAGAAGTCCTGAAGGTTGGCGAGGCCACCGTACCTTACCCGTTCGTTCCGGTAGAGCTTATGCCGGGGTTTCGTGGCAAGCCACAGCATGACCCGGAGCTGTGCATTGCGTGCGCGGCGTGCGCGGTGGCCTGCCCGCCCAATGCACTGACGATGGAGACCGACCTCGACCAGGGTCTGACCACATGGTCCATCTTCTACGGCAGATGCATCTACTGCGGGCGATGCGAGGAGGTATGCCCGACCGGAGCGATCCAGCTCAGCCAGGAGTTCGAGCTGGCAGTGATGAACAAGGCCGACCTGTACGAACGAGCGGATTACCTGCTTGCGGCCTGCAGCCAATGCGGGACGTTTTTTGCGCCTGCGAAGGAACTGGACTACGTGATCGCTTTGGTGGAACAAGCGGGCCTATCCGGCGAGGCGCTCGACGAACGCAAGGCGCTGCTCGACCTCTGCCCGACGTGCAGGCGGAAAACCGACATCCGCAAGCTGGCGGCGCTGAGCCAGGAGGCGGTCTGATGGCTGCGGACTATAGCAAGGACACGCTGCAAGGACCGAGCCAGTACGCCATCCACGTGGACGAGCAGACGGCCCGGCTCAAAGGCGCACTGCTGAAGGACATCCGGCGGTCGGTATTCGTATACCGGGTGGACTGCGGGGGATGCAACGGCTGCGAGATCGAGATCTTCGCGGCCATTACGCCGATCTTCGACGCCGAACGATTCGGGATCAAGGTGGTCTCCTCGCCGCGGCACGCCGATATTCTGCTGTATACGGGATCGATGACGAGACCGATGCGCGTCCCGGCATTAAGGGCCTATCACGCAGCGCCGGACCCGAAGGTGTGCGTGGCATACGGCGCATGCGGATGCTCAGGCGGCATCTTCCACGACCTGTACGGCGTGTGGGGCGGCGCAGACAGGATCGTGCCGATCGATGCGTACATCCCGGGCTGCCCGCCGACGCCGCCGGCGACGATCTACGGCTTCGCCATGGCGCTCGGTATCCTGGGGCAGAAGCTCAAGGCAACTCATCATATGCAGGCCGACGAGCCGCACATCCACCTGCGGTTTCCAGAGGTCCCGCTCGGCCTGCGGGTGGAAGTGGAGAGGGAGGCCCGGCGCATGGCGGGCTACTGGCACGGCAAGCGAATCGCGGATTCGTTCCTGGAACTGATCCGCTGCGGCGATGAGCATATAGAAGAAAGCATCGGGGATTATCTGAATGAGGAGGACGATCCCCGGTTGAGCGAGATCTTTGCACGGTTGCAGGAACTCCATGCGGCGCACACGAGGGGCGGCTGAGCGGTGGAACGACAGGTTGCTTTCTACCGCCTGAGCCGAAAGGTGGTCAATAACCAGGATGCGATCCCGGAGGATGCGCGCCAGGTGATGTACTACTCGCTGGCGATCGGTCATCACGTCGGCGTCATGGACTGTCTCTCGGAGCTTATGACAGTACCGGCGGAGGCGTACCAACGATACCTGGAACGGTTACCGGAGGGGGAGGCACGCCGGAAGCTGGAAGGCGCCCTGACGTGGGATGAGATCGAGATCAACCGGAGCCACGTGGATGAGCTGCTGAAGGCGCTTCAGATCATCCCGCCCGCTGCGCAAGGCGTCGACGCCGCGTGGGTGAAGACATTGATGCAATGCCTGCAAGAGGTCATTGCAGAGCCGGCGCTGTACTTGATGGTGAAGATGCGAGAATGAAGAAGCTGGTGTTCACTGTCGGCAATGAGCTGATGGGCGACGATGCCGCCGGGCCGCTGCTGGCACGCAGGCTGGAGGAGACGCCGCTGCCGGATTGGGATGTCCTGGATGGAGGCAACACGCCCGAGAACTTTGTGCACAGGATCCGGGAGATGAAGCCCGAGCGGGTGGTGCTCGTGGATACCGCCGACATGGAACTGCCGGCAGGAGAGATGCGACTTATCGACCGGGAGGCAATCGGCAGCCTGTTCCTGATGACCACACATTCGCTGCCCCTGGGCTTCCTAATGGATGCCATCGGCGAGTTCGTGCCGCAGGTGGAACTGATCGGCATACAGCCGCAGGCCGTGGCGTTCGGCTTCCCGGTGTCGGGGGAAGTCAGCCGGGCGGTGGATGCAGTCTATTCTTGGTTGCAAGGAGGCGGAGAGCTTACGGGTGCCGCACAGTCGATGGATTGCAATTCCGAACTGCGTGCAAGTTAGGCAGGAGGAGCCTATGAAATCCATTGTTCTGCTCAGGACAAGACCGGGCGAAGCCAAAGCGGTTCATGAGAGACTGAAGCGGCTGAGCGTGGTGTCGGAATGCTGCACGCCCTTCGGAAGATACGATGCGGCAGCGGTGATCGAGGGCGAGAGCCTGGAGGAACTGTGGGAGATCGTGCGGGTGGATCTGAACCTGGTGCGCGGCGTAATCGGCAGCTTTCCATGCCTGATCACCGACGAGCAGTCGCTCCGAGACCCTCCGGAGCATTTGAAGCAGTTCGCGCTATTCAGCGACTGAATCCGTGCTGCAGACAATACCGGTGCGTTCCGGCTGAAGGAAGAATGACTTAGGAGAATGGCCCATGCAAAAGATCACATCATTGGACGAGCTTCACCGGCTCAAGGTGGAACTGGTGATGAAGATAAACCAGGAAGCCTATCACGGGACAGTGTATGTCACGGTAGGCATGGGGACGTGCGGCATCGCGGCCGGCGCGCTGGAGACCTATCATGCTCTTGAAGAAGAGATCGAGAAACAAGGGCTGAAGCACGTGACCCTCAGCAAAACCGGATGCATCGGGCTGTGCGGATACGAGCCTATCGTCGAAGTCACCGTGGGAGATGCGCCGAAGGTCTCCTATCGCAAGGTGAGCCCTGAGACGGCGAGGCGCATCGTCCTGGAGCATGTGCGGGACGGCCAGCTCGTCGAGGAGTTCCTGTTCGACGCGAGCCCATTCCCCAGCCTGTAAACCGCGAGGCCGATGGTGACCGTGGAAGATGCCCCAGCAGGCAAGAACGGAGCGCGAATGATGGAAGACGAAACTCAAGAGCCGGACCTGGTTGAACTGGTAGAGCGGGTGGTGGAGGAGCACGGCGCCACACAGGCTGCGATCATCCCGATCCTCAGCGAGATCAACCGGAGGCTCGGCTACATTCCGGCGGCGGCCCTGCCGGAGATACGCCGCCGTATCCAGACGCCGGAGGAGGGCACGTTCCTGGCCGACAGCCACCTCTATTCGGCGGCAAGCTTCTACCAAATGTTCTCGCTCAAGCCGACCGGCGCGCACGTGGTGCGCTTCTGTGAGAGCACGCCGTGCCATGTTGTCGGAGGGCGGCAGGTGATCGAAGCGCTAGAACGGGAGCTGGGCGTCCAGCCGGGTGAGACGAGCGGAGATCAGAAGTGGTCGCTCTTCATGACGAGCTGCATCGGAGTGTGCAGCGCCGGGCCGGTATTCCTGGTGGACGGTGATGTTTATGGGAATGTTACGCCGGAGCGCGTGCCGGAAATCCTCAGGCGATATGAATAGGCGGCTGCAGAGAGCGTCCCCTGGACGAGGTGACAAATGAAGGTGCTGCGCTCAATGGTGCTTGTCTCGGCTGACGATACCAGTCTGGCGCGCGGCGCGCAGGATGTATTCCGCGCGTTCCTGGACGAGATCGATGATGTGGGACTATCGAACCAGGTGGCGGTGACGACGATACGCGATGCGGGAATCCAAGCCGACGTGCCGATGGTGATCGTCTATCCGGACGCGGCGGTGTATGGACCGGTGACCGTGTCGGATGTGCATGGGATCGTCGAGGAGCACCTGATCAAGGGCAACATTGTGCCGTCGAAGCTGGCCATGATGCGCGGACCGATGCCCGAGATCGCGTGGACGCGCGAGCGGCGGGGCGCGCTCCCGGTGCAACGGCGGATCGTGCTGGAACGCGCCGGGCTGGTCAACCCAGAGAGCATCGAGGACTACATCATCCACGACGGGTTCCAGGCGCTGGGCAAGGCGCTGACGCAGATGACGCCGGCCGAAGTCATCGCGGAAGTGGACCAATCGGGGTTGCAGGGGCGAGGCGGGGCCGGATTCCCGACCGGGCAGAAGTGGCGTTTTGTGGCAAGCACGCCGGGCTCGGTCAAGTACGTCGTCTGCAACGCAGACGAGAGCGAGCCGGGGACGTTCAAGGACCGGCTGATCCTAGAGGGAGACCCGTTCAGCATCATCGAAGCGATGACCATCGCGGCATATGCCATCCAGGCTCATGAAGGCTACATCTATATCCGCGGGGAATACCCCCTCGCCTATCACCGGATCCAAGGGGCGATCCGCCAGGCCGAGGCATACGGACTGCTGGGCGAGCGTATCTTCGGGACGGATTTCAGTTTCCACATTCACCCGCATGCGGGGGCGGGGGCATACATCTGCGGCGAGGAGACGGCGTTGATCGAGTCCTTGGAGGGCAAACGCGGTATGCCGCGGGCGCGGCCGCCGTATCCGACCACGTATGGCCTGTTCGGCAAACCGACGGTCGTCAACAACGTGGAGACGCTGGCAAACGTGCCGCCGATCCTGCGCAATGGCTCGGTGTGGTACCGGGGGATCGGCTCGCCCAAGAGCGCGGGGACCAAGGTTTACACGATCCTCGGCAACGTCAATTTCACGGGGGCCATCGAGGTGCCAATGGGCATCACGTTGCGCGAGGTGATCGATATTTACGCCAAAGGCATGAAAGGCGATAAAAAGCTGAAGCTGGTCCAGACGGGCGGCTCCAGCGGTACGGTGGTACCGGCGAACCTCCAGGATGTGCCGCTGGATTTCGAGTCGTTCCGGAAAGCGGGCGTATCGCTCGGCTCCGGCGCGCTGCTGGTATGCGATGAGGACACCTGCGTGGTCGACCTGGCGAAATCCATCCTGCTCTTCTTCCGGAATGAGTGCTGCGGCAAGTGCACTCCTTGCCGGATCGGCACGCTGAGGCTATTCGAGGTCGTGAGCCAGATCTCGGAGGGCCGTGCGGCGCTGAGCGACCTGGACGAGATGCTCAAGATATCCGAGGCGATGTCGGAGGTCTCAAACTGCGGGCTGGGGCAGACGGCGTCCACTGCACTGCGCGATATCCTCAAGTACTTCCGGGCGGAAGTAGAAGCCCACATCGTCGAGAAAACCTGCCCATGCGGCGCCTGCCCGGTGACAAGCCGCGTTGCGGAACCGGTCCTGTAAGGCCTTATGCAGAACCTCCAGGAGACCGAACCATGATCAGTCTAACGATCAATGGTCATACGCTCGAAGTGACGGAGAACACGACCATCCTGCGCGCTGCCGAGCAGGCAGGCATCGTGATCCCAACGCTGTGCCACCATAAAGACCTGACGCCCTACGGCGGCTGCCGCCTGTGCGCGGTGGACGTGCGCGGCATGCGCCTTCCGGCCACGGCCTGCACGATGCTTGTTTCTCCTGGCATGGTGGTGGAGACAGAGACGCCGGAGCTGACACAATACCGGCGCACGGTGCTGGAGCTGCTGCTGGCGCGGTTCTACGATGCGGGCTACACCCATAACGGCTCGGACGATCCGGAGCTGGATACGCAGTTCGCACACTGGGTGCGCCACTACGGCATCGACATGAAGAGCGCCATGGCGAGGGAGCCGTTCCGGCAGATCGACAGCGACCCCAACCCGTACATCTGGGTGGACAAGAACAAGTGCATCATGTGCACGCGCTGCGTGCGAGCCTGCGCAGAGGTCCAGGGGCGGTTCGTCTGGACGCAGGCATACCGCGGCTACGACCTTCGCATCGTTGCGGGATCACGAACAACCATGCTGCAAGCACGCTGCGAGTCATGCGGGGCATGCGTGGCTCACTGCCCCACGGGCGCGCTCGATAACCGGATGTCGGTCAAGGCCGGCCGCCCGGACCGGACGGTCGCGACCATCTGCCCGTATTGCGGCGTGGGCTGCCAACTATACCTGAACATTAAGGATGATGTGGAAGGCGGGCGCGTGATCTCCGTCTCATCGGACGCGCGGGCGCCCGTGAACGGCGACCATTTGTGCGTCAAGGGGCGCTACGGATACGAATTCATCCATTCGCAGGCCCGCCTCAGCAAGCCGCGAGTGCGAAAGTACCTGCTGGATGGCGTCGACCGCTCTGGAAAGCGGGGGCCGTGGGTGGAGGTGGATTGGGAGACGGCGCTGCGGATCACGGCAAGCGGATTGAGCACGCGGCGGGACAAATACGGGCCGGACAGCATCGGACTGCTGGCCTCCGCGAAGGCACTCAATGAAGAGAACTATCTGCTGAACAAGCTGGCGCGGCAGGTGATCGGCACCAACAACATCGACTCGGGCGCACATCTGACCCGCAGCAGCACCGCGGAAGGGCTGGCCGAGGCTGTGCATTACATGGCGATGTCGAATTCGATGGAAGACATCCTGGCGAATGCACGCTCGCTGTTCGTCATCGGAACGAACACCAGCGAGGAGCATCCGGTATTCGGTTCAGGGATGCGGCAGGCGGTGCTGCGACGCAAAGTAAAACTGATCGCGGCCTGCCCGGTCTTCTACAATATGGAGGAGTACGCGGCACTGCCACTGCGTTACCGGCGAGGTACGGAGATCGCGCTGATCAAGGCACTGATGCGCATCATCCTCGATAGCGGCTGGCAGGATGCAGGGTTCATCGAGAAGCACACCGAGGGATTCGAGCGGCTGCGCGCGGAATTGGAGCAATACCTAGTGGAAGAGGCCGCGAAGCTGACCGGCGTCGGCGTAGACGATCTGTATCGAGCCGCGGAGATCATGGCTCGGAACCGGCCAACGGCCGTCATCTGGGGATCCGAGCTGTCACAACCCGAACAGGTGAACGCGCTGGCGAACCTGCAACTGCTGCTGGGAAATATTGGCGTGCCGGGAGGTGGTCTGGCTCCGCTGCGCAGCCAGAACAACTCGCAGGGCGCGGCGGACATGGGAGGACATCCGGTGTTCCTGCCGGGTTACCAACCGGTCATGGACGCGGCGAGTCGCGTGAAATTCGAGGCGGCGTGGGGCATGGAACTGCCCGCGCGGCCGGGCCTTACAGCCGCGCAAATGATGGCTGCTGCTCACAACGGCTCCTTGAGAGCGCTGTTCATCCTCGGGCAGAATTCGTGGCCGGAAGGGGAAGGCTCATCGATCCGTGATGCGCTGGAACGGTGCGAGTTCGTGGCGCTGTGCCATACGCTGCCATCGGAGATGTCGCGGCATGCGGATGTACTGCTGCCAATCGTGACTTTTGCCGAGACCACGGGGACGTACACCAGCACAGAGCGGCGCATCCAATTGGTGCGACAGGCAGTCCGCCCGCAAGGTGAGGCGCGGCCGGCATGGAAGGTGCTCTGCGCGCTGGCAACGCGGTTATGCGAGGGGGGCAGCGATCGGCGGCTCGTCGATGGAATCTGCCCGGGCTGGGATTACCAGAATACGTCCGAGATCATGCAAGAGATTGCGAGCCTCACGCCCATCTATGCAGGGGTCTCGCACGAGAGGCTCGAAAGGGGAGAGCCATTGCTGTGGCCGGTCGCGAGCCTGGAGAGCACCGGCACGCCGGTGCTGTACGAGGGAGAAGCGATTGCCGGGCGCTTCGCGGCTATGAAGTAGAAAAGGAACTTGGTCGTGATCCACGCGTGAAGTGCTTGACGCGAGCCCTCTCCTCCAGAGGGCTCGTTCCGTTCTCCACGATGTGAGTCCACAGGGCTTTGATGTGCTGAGGCTTGTTCTATGGATAACAATGCGTACTATAGGGTCATAGGCGTACCTAGATAAGATGGTACGCTTGATAACCGCGTCTCAATAAATCGGAGCCGGAGCAGACGGAAGACCCGAAGGCGGTATCATTATCGTAACAAAAAGTGGAACGCGACGTTTATTGTTGCCATACGATGAAGACTCTCAGGAGAGAAGCTCCGAACGGGCCGCGGCAGAGCGCCGCGCGTTTGAATTTGATCGTCCGGGCGCGCGGGTTGCACGAAACAGCCACCGTCCATTACGCAGGCGGGATAAGCGCATACCAGGCCCCTAGTTCCATGACAGGGGTGAATGCATACCCGATCTCCACGAAAACATCCCCAGTGATCGTCCAGGCAGGTCCGCGCGAAAGGGGGCGCCAATCCCGGTGTTCGCGTACTACTATATCTGGTTCGACCCGACCTTGTGGGACAAGAACAAGCTGGACTATCCCCTGCTGGGCCACTACAGCAGCGACGACGCGACCGT
>DATKAF010000153.1:0-14224 GCA_035498395.1 Anaerolineales bacterium | reverse complement strand
TGCAGCCACCGTCTCACCGATGGTATCTGGCAGGGCACCGTGCTCGAGATCGGCTTTTTCATCGACCGCGTGGACTCTCTGCCCCCGGACCACAACCTGCCCCGGCACTCCTACGATGACCGACTCGGGCGGCGCGGATTTCACCACGACCGCGTTGGCGCCGATGCGGCTATTCGCGCCGATGGTGATGGCTCCGAGCACCTTCGCCCCCGCGCCGACGACCACGTGATCTTCGAGCGTGGGATGCCGCTTCACCTTGTTGAGGCTGGTGCCGCCGAGTGTCACGCCGTGATACAGCGTGACGTAATCGCCAACCTCGGCCGTCTCGCCGATGACAACACCCATCCCATGATCGATGAAGAAGTTCCGGCCAATGGTTGCGCCGGGGTGAATTTCAATGCCTGTCAGAGCGCGCGCAAGCTGCGAGGTGAAGCGCGCAAGCAGTTTGAAGCCCGAGCCCCACAGTCGATGCGAGAGGCGGTGTGCCCAGACGGCGTGCAGCCCCGGGTAGCACACGAGCACCTCGAGCCAATTGCGGGCCGCTGGATCGCGGTCCAGAACGGACTGGATATCTTGACGAATTGTTTCCAACATGGAGCTATCCTCCCCAGAGGGGTCCGGCAATGGAAAACGCCGGGCCCCCTTCCATCTTCTACCTCAACCTCAACGGGCCGGCTGGGAAGCCGGCTGTTCCTCTGCCAGATCGGCAAATAGCGGCGTGCTCAGGTATCGCTCTCCAAACGAAGGGATGATCACCACGATCAGTTTGCCTGTGTTTTCCGGGCGGCTTGCCACTTGAATGGCGGCCCACACGGCCGCGCCGGAGGAGATGCCAACCAACAGCCCCTCTTCACGTGCCATGCGGCGCGCCGTGGCGAAGGCGTCGTCGCCCTTGACCCGGACGATCTCGTCGTAGATCGCGGTGTTGAGCACGTCGGGGACGAAGCCCGCGCCGATGCCCTGGATGGGGTGCGGGCCCTTCTGCCCGCCCGATAGAACGGGTGATGCGTCCGGCTCGACGGCGATGGCTTTGAACGATGGCTTGCGCTGCTTGATGACCTCGCTCACGCCGGTGATCGTGCCTCCGGTGCCGACGCCCGCAACGAGGTAATCGATCTTTCCATCGGTGTCGCGCCAGATCTCCTCGGCGGTGGTCTTGCGATGGATCTCCGGGTTGGCAGGGTTCTTGAACTGCTGGGGGATAAAGTACTTTGCGGGATCCGTTGCTGCGATCTCTTCCGCCTTGCTGATGGCGCCGCCCATGCCCGCGGGGCCGGGGGTGAGAATCAGCTCCGCCCCATAGGCGCGTAAGAGCATGCGGCGTTCCTTGCTCATGGTCTCCGGCATGGTCAGGATGAGTTTGTAGCCGCGCGCGGCAGCCACCATTGCCAGGGCGATGCCCGTATTGCCGCTGGTGGGTTCGACAATCACCGTATCGCTAGTGATGAGGCCGGCCTTCTCGGCGGCGTCGATCATCGACACGCCGATGCGGTCCTTGACGGAATGGGCGGGGCTGTAAAACTCCAGCTTGGCCACTACTTCCGCTGCGGCCCCGGCGGTGACGCGATTCAGGCGCACGAGGGGCGTATTGCCCACCAACTTGGTCACGTCCGTTGCGATCTTCATGGTAAAGTCCTCCTATGTGCGGCCGGCTGCTCCCTGTGAGGAGCTGTCCGGCTCAGGTAATCGTCACTAGTTAATAGAAAACGACCAACTGCTGGCGGAATTTGCATTCCGGGCAAGCGGCAAATCAGTTTCGACCTACCCCGAGCTATGAGAGTTCGGGAAAGCGGGCTAACTGTATGCCACTTGCAGCAGTTGGTCGTTTGAACCGGCAGCGGGTCTGGGACCCATCCGGCGCAAACAGTTCAGGATGCCTGTATGAGGTGGCCTACAGTTCCCGCCTCATACAGGAGCAAAGTAGAATCTTCATGAGATATCCTCAATCCTTTTAGGCATTCTATCATGATTCGGCGGCGAGGAGAATAGGCCAAGTCTATTAGAACATTAATTCTATTTTATGAAATCTCTGCTACAATCAGGATCATGTTGAAATCGGTTGCGCGAATTTTCCACTCGCTTGTCCTGCTCCTTCTCATAGGCACGGCCGCAGGTGTTGCCTACTCCATCAGGGCCGGAGCCTCCCCTGGCTCGAGCTGGCCCCAGGTGCAGCCAGGCCTGGAGCGGCGCCTGATCCCGATTTACGATGACAAGAACCAACAGGTCGAATCGCTGTATGTCTACCGCCTCGACCAGAGTTACTTCCGGATGGAGGTTGCCTTTTCGCGCGTGCCCAAGTCGCTGCAAGCATGGCAGGAGGAGACGAACGCCGTCATAGTGATGAATGGCGGTTACTTCAGCATCGACAACGGGACATACTCTCCGGACGGATTGACCGTCATGAATGGGGCAGCCTCTGGAAGCAGTTTTCAGGGGTACGGGGGGTTGCTGGCTATCAACGGGGACCGGGCAGAGCTAAGATCGCTGGTGCAGCAACCCTACAATCCTGCTGAACGGTTGCAGGCTGCCTTGGAGTCATTTCCGTTGCTGGTTAAACCGGGCGGCGGCCTAGGCTTCGGCGCAGAGAGGGAGGACGGTGCCAAAGCGAGACGCACGGTCATTGCGCAGGATCGGGACGGGCGTATTCTGTTGATGGTTGCTCCTGAGGGATATTTCACATTGCACGAGCTAAGCGCCTACTTAGCGAGTTCCAACCTGAACCTGGACATTGCGCTCAACCTGGACGGGGGAGGCTCAACGGGTTTCTTGCTGGCGGACCCGCGTGAAATCATCCCATCGAAAGTATTGCTGCCATTTGTCATCCTGGTCTATGCTCGATAGGCCCTGACCAGGACGGGGGACTCGCAGCGGTTCTAAGCGAAAGTAACCGGGGGAATTCGTTGATCGGCCCATACCGGCGGCGATCCTCGCCGCGCGGGCCGAATCTTGACCCATTCTTGACACATCTATTCCCATTCTTTACTTGTTCTTGACGCGGGTGCGCGTACACTCCTGGGTCGAAGGATATCCGGAGGTTTCCATGAGTGATCTGATCTACGTTGGACTGACACTCCTGTTCCTGGCGCTGAGCTATAGCTTCATCGTGTTGTGTGAGCGCCTGATGGAGGACAAGTCATGAACACGCTCTACATTATTGCAGGGATCGTCGCCGTGTGCCTCCTGGTCTACCTGGTATTGGCTCTACTCAAGCCGGAGTGGTTTGGATGAATCCATACAGCTGGGCACAGCTTGTCTTCTATTTAGTAGTTCTGCTCGCCCTGGCAAAGCCCCTTGGCTCGTTCATGGCGCGGGTCTATCAAGGAGAGCGGACGTTCCTGGACCCGGTCCTGGGACCCGTCGAGCGGCTTATTTACCGCGCGGCAGGCATCGACGCGGGCAAGGACATGAACTGGAAAGTCTATGCCATCGCCATGATGCTGTTCAACGTCATCGGGCTGCTGGTCGTCTACGGTCTGCAGCGCCTCCAGGGCTTTCTGCCTCTGAATCCAGCTGGCCTCGGCGCAGTCTCGCCAGATTCTTCGTGGAACACAGCGGTCAGCTTCGCCACGAACACCAACTGGCAGGGCTATGGTGGCGAAACTACGATGACCTACCTTACGCAAATGATGGCGCTGGCGGTCCAGAATTTCGTCTCTGCTGCGACGGGCATGGCGGTGTTGATCGCGATGATCCGGGGCATCGCACGACACACGACCAAGGGCATCGGTAACTTCTGGGTCGACCTGACACGGACAACCCTTTACATCCTGCTGCCGCTGGCGATCGTGCTCGCGCTCGCGCTGGTCTCCCAAGGCGTGGTGCAGACATTCGGACCGTATAAGACGGTAGCGCTCTTGCAAGCGACCACCGATGCCTCGGGCAAGGCTGTAACGCAACAGGTACTTCCGCTGGGCCCGGCGGCATCACAGATCGCTATCAAGCAACTCGGAACCAATGGCGGCGGTTTCTTCAATGTGAACTCCGCTCATCCGTTTGAGAATGCCACACCTGTCTCGAATTTCCTGGAAGATCTTGCCATACTGCTTATCTCCGGCGCCTTGTGCTACACGTTCGGCAAGATGGTTGGCGACACACGGCAAGGCTGGGCGCTCCTGGTCACAATGACAATCGTCCTGGTCGCCTTCCTGGCCGTGGCGGTCTGGGCAGAACAAGGTGGCAACCCGGCCTTTACGTCCATGGGAGTAGATCAGAAGCAGACAAACATCAATCCCGGCGGAAATATGGAGGGGAAAGAGGTCCGCTTCGGCATCGCGAACTCGGCATTATGGGCTACGACCACGACCGCGGCTTCCAACGGCTCCGTCGATTCCATGCATGATTCATTCATGCCGCTGGGTGGTCTAGTGCCTCTCTTCATGATCCAGCTCGGCGAGATTATCTTTGGTGGTGTTGGCTCTGGGCTGTACGGAATGCTCGCATTTGTAATAGTGGCTGTGTTTATCGCAGGGCTTATGGTTGGTCGGACGCCAGAATACCTCGGCAAGAAGATCGAAGCTTATGAAATGAAAATGGCATCCCTGATCCTCTTGATCCCGATCCTGATGGCCAAGGTAGGGACCGCTATCGCGGTCGTGACACCGGCGGGGCTGGCAACGATTTACAACACTGGAGGTCCGCACGGCTTTAGCGAGGTGTTATATGCCTTTTCGTCGGCAGCGGGGAACAACGGCTCGGCCTTTGCGGGCCTGGGCGCCAATACGGTCTTTTACAACACGGCGCTGGGAATCGTGATGTTCTTCTCGCGTTTCTGGCTGGCCATCCCGGCCCTGGCGATCGGAGGCTCGCTGGCGGCCAAGAAGAAGGTGCCGGCTGGCGCAGGCACTCTGCCGACCCATACTCCGCTGTTCGTCGGCTGGCTGATTGCCGTGCTGATGATCGTCGGCGCTCTGAGCTTTATTCCGGCGTTATCGCTCGGGCCCATCGTCGAACACTTCCTCATTTTCGGCCACTAATACAGGTATGGCAATGGACACGCAATTCAAGAAGCAGACAGCCTTTCGCAGCGCGATCTACCGCCGCGCGGTGCTCGAATCCTTCCGGAAGCTGAACCCTCGCGGGATGGTGCGCAACCCGGTCATGTTCGTCGTGGAAGTCGGCAGCGTGCTGACCACGGCCTTGTTCATCCAAGCCCTGGCTGGCAAGGGCGAAGCTCCGACAGGCTTTATCGGCGGGATCGCGCTCTGGCTATGGTTTACCGTGCTGTTCGCGAATTTCTCGGAGGCGGTTGCCGAAGGACGCGGGAAGGCGCAGGCGGAAGCGCTGCGCA
Source organism: Anaerolineales bacterium (assembly GCA_035498395.1). GTDB lineage: Bacteria > Chloroflexota > Anaerolineae > Anaerolineales > Villigracilaceae > Fen-1038. The sequence goes on along the minus strand of DATKAF010000153.1, from coordinate 8,937 downwards.
AGTCCCGGCAGGACACGCCCGCAAAGCGACTGCAAGCGCAGGCAAATACAGTGGAGAGCGCGCTCGCCAAGACGCAAGTCGTCTCCTCCACGCAGCTCAAGAAAGGCGATCTCTACCTGGTGGAGGCCGGCGATCTATTGCCGGCAGATGGCGAGATCACGGTCGGAATCGCGTCGGTCGACGAGAGCGCGGTCACAGGGGAATCGGCTCCGGTGGTCCGTGAGGCGGGCGGGGACCGTTCTGCTGTTACCGGCGGGACGCGACTGCTCTCCGACTGGCTGATCGTGCGTGTCAGCGCCGACCCGGGCGAAGGCTTCCTGGACCGCATGATCAACCTGGTGGAAGGCGCCAAGCGGCAGAAGACCCCGAATGAGATCGCGCTGGATATTCTGCTGGCGGGATTCACCATCATCTTTCTGGTCGTGTGCTCCACCCTGCTGTCCTATTCGCTTTACAGCGTGAATGCGACCGGACATGGCACTCCGATCACCATCACTGTTCTGATCGCGTTGCTGGTTTGCCTCATTCCCACAACAATCGGCGGCTTGCTTTCCGCCATCGGCATTGCCGGCATGGATCGCATGATCCAGCGCAACGTCATCGCCATGTCTGGCCGCGCGGTGGAGGCGGCAGGCGATGTAGACGTGCTTTTGCTGGATAAGACGGGCACGATCACACTGGGAAATCGCCAGGCCGTGGAATTCATCCCGGTCAGCGGCGTACAGGGGCCGGAGCTGGCGGAGGCGGCACAGCTTGCGTCGCTCGCAGACGAGACCCCCGAAGGGCGCTCCATTGTGGTGCTTGCCAAGGAGAAATATGACCTGCGCGCCCGCACGATGGGAGTCAGCGATGACGCGCCGGCGGGGATGCACTTCATCCCGTTCAGCGCACAGACCCGTATGTCGGGCGTGGACTTTGATGGGCGCTCCATCCGCAAAGGTGCGCCGGATACTATGATGGCGCTATTGCAGGCAAACGGAAATGGCACACCCGCTGACCTCAAACCGGCGGTGGATCGGATCGCCCGGGCAGGTGGAACACCTCTGGTTGTGGCGCAGAACGATCGCGCCTTGGGCATTATCCATCTGAAGGACATCGTCAAGGGCGGCATCAAGGAGCGGTTCGCCCAGCTCCGGCAGATGGGCATCAAGACGGTCATGATCACCGGCGATAACCCGCTCACAGCTGCGGCGATCGCGGCAGAGGCCGGTGTGGACGACTTCCTGGCGCAGGCGACGCCCGAAGCGAAGCTCAAGCTAATCCGTGAATATCAGACCGGCGGCCGGCTGGTTGCCATGACCGGCGATGGAACCAACGATGCTCCCGCGCTGGCCCAGGCCGATGTGGCGGTTGCCATGAATACCGGCACCCAGCCGGCGCGTGAAGCCGCCAACATGGTGGACCTCGACAGCAACCCAACCAAGCTGATCGAGATCGTCGAGATCGGCAAGCAGCTCCTGATGACGCGCGGCGCGCTCACCACTTTCAGCATCGCCAACGACGTCAGCAAGTACTTCGCCATCATCCCGGCAGCCTTCGCCAGTACGTATCCAGTGCTGAATGCCCTCAATATCATGCATCTGACGACCCCTCAGAGCGCGATCATGTCGGCTATCATCTTCAATGCCCTGATCATCATTATGCTCATTCCATTGGCCCTGCGCGGCGTGCCCTATCGCCCGCTTGGCGCGGCCCGCCTCTTGCGCGACAACCTGCTGATCTACGGCGTAGGCGGCTTGATCGCGCCCTTTATCGGCATCAAGCTGATCGACATGCTGCTGGCAGCCCTTCACCTGGTGTAAGCATGTTGTCTCGGGAATGAGTAGGAGTTCGGTATGCAACCGAAAACGAAAGAGGCCCGCTGGTGGCAACTCTACGCAATGCTTCCTGTGCTCGGGGTGCTGTTCCTAATTGAGCTGAGGCTTGGCCTGAGAGGCACGCAGAACACCATCGCACAATTGGCAATCCTAGCGCTGGCCTACAGCCTTATCCACCTGTGGATTTGGACCAACCGTAGCGGGTCTCGGGACGCGGAAGAGATGAACGTCAAGCTGCATCTAGAGAGAGACAGATCCTCTGCAGTCGGTCTGGCGTCAGACCATCAGGCCCCAAAGCGTCTCCGGAGCCGGCCGATCATGCAACTACCGCCGGGTGGTGTAAAGGGTTTGCTCGATGTAACTTTTCAGTTGGACGACCAATCGATCCTATCCGATGAAAATGGACAACAGAAATGAACAAGACAAGATTGCTGCTGCTCACTCCGCGTATGCTGGTGGACTGTCTCAAGGCGGTCGCCGCAGTCATTGTAACCACCATCCCTTTGTTGCTCATTGGCCGCCAGCAACTCGGAGAAGCCGTCATCGGCCTAACTTATCTGGTGCCGGTCGCCTGGAGTGCGAATCGTTGGGGCCAAGCACCCGGTATGAGTGCTGCCCTAACCGCAGCACTGTGCTTTGACTTCTTTTTTATCCCGCCGTTCTACACAATGGATGTCGGCAGCCTCGAGGGCTGGCTTGTGCTTGCCATTTTTATGGCTGTAGCAATAGTCGTTGTAGGGCGAATCCATGCCAGCCTTTCCCGCGCACGCGAGGCGGTCTTTATGTACGAGTTGAGCGATGCGCTGGGTGGCATGCGCACTCCTGATGCTGTGGCGCATAGGGTTGCTCGCTACATCCAGCAGACCTACCAGACGTCGCTCGTTAACGTGATCTACCATCCTTCGAGCCAATTGCCCGGGATTGTAGTGAGCGAACCGCGCGATGCAAAAGTTGATGGAAAACCTGGCTGTGTGATCCCGCTCCTGAACGCTTGGGGACTCGTTGGTGAGATCCAGATCTGGAAGGGTCCCTACGCTGATCTCCCGACGGCCGATAGCCGGATATTCCAGAATTTTGGCTCCCAGACTGCGCGCTGGCTCGAGCGGACGCGGCTTCTGGAAATGGACGCGGCGGCCAAGAGCCAACACGAGAATTTGATTACGAAGTGAGAATCGACGATGATCGCACAATTGCGCCCTGCTATCGTAATACTGCTAGCCCTTACAGTCATCACGGGAATTACCTATCCACTTGCTATCACCGGTATTGCGCAAGTCGCCTTCCCGCATCAGGCGAACGGCAGCCTGATCCTGAAGGATGGCAAGCCGGTGGGCTCGGACCTGATCGGGCAGCAGTTCGATGACCCGCAGTATTTCTGGGGCCGGCTTTCTGCCACGGGCGATTTCGCTTACAACGCCTTCAACGCCCAAACGCTCACCGGATCGTCCGGTTCCAACTACGGGCCGATGAACCAGGCTCTCCTGAAGGCCGCACAGGAACGCGTGAACGCCCTGCGGTCGGCTGACCCCGGCAACACGGCTCCGATACCGGTCGACTTGGTCACCGCTTCCGGCAGCGGCCTTGACCCGAATATCAGCGTGGCGGCCGCGCTATACCAGGCGCCACGGGTGGCACGGCTGCGCGGGCTGTCTCTGGATCAGGTTCACCAGCTCATTGATCAGTACACGCAGGGACGGCAATTAGGGTTCCTGGGCGAGCCGCGTGTGAACGTGCTGGAGTTGAACCTGGCCCTGGACGCGGCCTCAAAGTAATCTCGACTCGTCCCACTCGGGAATACAATAGGGACATGGAACGACGGCCCGACCCCGAAGCTCTCTTGGCGCAAGCACAAGCCGAGGAGCGCGGGCGTGGCAAGCTCAAGATCTTTCTCGGCTACGCTGCTGGCGTTGGCAAGACGTTCGCCATGCTAGAGGCGTCCCACCAGCGGCTGCGCGAAGGCGTTGATGTGGTCGTGGGCTATATCGAGACCCACAAGCGCGCCGAGACCGAGAGCATGCTCGCTGGGCTGGATGTGCTCCCGCGCGCTTCGATCGACTATCGCGGCATCAAGCTCACCGAGATGGATGTGGATGCCATTCTGCGGCGCCACCCAGAGTTGGTGCTGGTTGATGAGATGGCCCATACAAACGCGCCTGGCGTGCGGCATGCAAAGCGTTATCAGGACATCGAAGAGATCCTGGATGCTGGCATAGACGTTTACACTACGCTCAACATCCAGCACCTGGAAAGCCTGAACGACGCGGTCGCACAAGTCACGGGGGTCATCGTACACGAAACGGTTCCCGACAGCGTGATCGACGAGGCCTCCGATATTGAAGTGATCGATCTGCCCCCGGAGGAGCTGCTGGTCCGCCTCAAAGAGGGGAAGGTCTATATCCCGGATCAGGCGGCCCGGGCCATCCAGGAGTTCTTCCGCCAAGGCAACTTGACAGCTCTGCGAGAGATGTCGCTGCGGCGCGCGGCGGAGCGCGTAGACGACCAGATGCGCTCCTACATGAGAACGCGCGCCATCCCATCTGTATGGCCGGCCTCCGAGCGTCTCCTGGTATGCATCAGCCCCAGCCCCCACGCGGAAAAGATCGTACGAGCCGCGCGGCGCCTGGCGGACGAGCTGAATGCGGATTGGTTCGTTGTCTACGTTGAGGTCGCAACACGACCGGAGCTAAACCCGAACCATCGGGCCCGCATCGATCAAACCTTACACTTGGCTGAAAGCCTGGGCGCGAAGGCGCGGACCATTGCCGGGCGAAGCATACCAGAAGCAGTTTTCAACTATGCACATAAGCACAATATCACAAAGATCGTCGTCGGCAAACCGCTGAGGCCGCGCTGGCGGGAATGGTTCTCCGGCTCGGTCGTCGATCAGCTGGTCTATGCTAGTGGGGATATCGATATCTACGTCATCGGCGCAAACCTGGAAAGCGTCCAGCCGTTGGTGTCGCCTGCATGGCGGCCGCACCGGCCCGCGTTGCGATATGCCTTGAGCCTGGGCCTAGTCGGCCTGGCTACCCTGGTGGGCCTGCTGTTCCGAGCGCATATCGAGCCGACGAACCTGGTTATGATCTACCTGGCGGCGGTTGTCATCTCGGCTGTCTACTTAGGTCGGGGGCCATCACTCCTGGCTGCCATCGCGGGGGTGCTCGCGTTCGACATCTTCCTCGTTCCTCCGTATTACACCTTTGCTGTCAGCGATACGCAATATGTCGTGACATTCTTCGTACTTCTCACGATCGGCCTGGTGGTCAGCACGCTGACAGGAAGGGTTCGCGAGCAGGCAGAGGCTGCCGTGCAAGGAGAGGCGCGCGCCACCGCGTTATACAGCCTCAGCCGAGATCTGGCCTCCGCCACGAATCTTGAGCAGGTGGTGAACACCATCATCATGCATATCAGCGAGGTGTTCGGGCGGGATGTAGCCATCTTCCTTCCCAAAGATGGTCAGGTCGCCACATTTGCACACAGCTCTGGCTATGTTCCGGATGAGAACGAACTGGCAGTGGCGAACTGGGCTTTCCAGCACGACCAGCCCGCGGGCCGCGGCACCGATACTTTGCCTGCCGCCTCGGTGCGCTGCCATCCCCTGAAGACGGGGGGAGGTATCGTTGGCGTCCTTGGGGTTCATCCGTCCCAGGCAGGCAGCGCCCTTACGCTTGAACAGCGACAATCCCTCCTGGGCTTTGCCGATCAAGCAGCTCTGTCCATCGAGCGAGCAATGCTGGCAGAGCAGGCTAAGCAAGCAGAGCTGCTGGCTGCTGCCGACAAGCTTCAGACCGCGCTGCTGAACTCCATCTCTCACGATCTGCGCACACCGCTCGTTGCGATCACCGGCACGTTGAGCACGTTGGAGCAGGACGATCAGCACCTCGATGCGGCGACACAGCGGAGCCTTATCCACACCGCGCGGGAAGAGGCGGATCGTCTCAACCGACTGGTGGGTAATTTGCTCGATATGACCCGCATCGAGGCAGGAGCGATGAAGGTCAAGCTGGAAGCGTGCGACGTGGAAGACCTGGTCGGGACTGCCATCGGTCAAATGGAAGAGCGCCTGGAGGGCCGAACGATCAGCGTCAACATTCCCGCGGACACGCCGATGGCGCGAGTCGATTTCGTCCTGATCGTCCATGTGCTCAATAATCTCCTGGATAACGCGCTCAAGTACTCGCCGAAGGACTCACCGCTGGAAATACAGGGCAGGCGGGCGCAGAATGAGATCCAAATCACCGTAATGGATCGCGGCATCGGCATCCCCAGGGACGACCTGCAAAAGGTCTTCGACAAGTTCCACAGGGTGCAGCGGCCCGAACAGGTGACCGGGACAGGGCTGGGGCTATCGATCTGCCGCGGCATCGTGGAAGCGCACGGCGGCCGGATCTGGGCCGAGGAACGAAGGGGAGGCGGGACGTGTGTCACGATCGCCGTACCGATGGCGGAGCCGCAATGAGCGAGCGCGTGCCTCGCATCCTGATCGTGGACGACGAGCGCCCGATCCTGCGCTTCTTGAGCGCGTCGCTAGGCGCACAATACGAGATCAGCGAGGCAGCAACAGGGGAGGATGCCATCCAGGCAGTCGCCAGCGAGCATCCGGACCTGATGATCCTGGACCTGGGATTGCCGGGCATGGATGGAGTCGAGGTGACGCGCCGGCTGCGCGAGTGGACCGATATGCCGATCATCATCGTATCCGTCCGGGAGCAGGAGAGCGATAAGGTGGCCGCACTGGATGCAGGCGCGAACGACTACCTGACCAAGCCGTTTGGGGCCGGGGAGCTTATGGCCAGGATCCGGGTAGCGCTGCGGCACACTGCTCCCGTGGAGGTAGATGCGGTCTTCCAGAGCGGGGATCTGACCGTGGACTTGGCTCGCCGGGTGGTGCTGCTGGGCAGCCAGGAGGTCGACCTGACGCCGAAGGAATACGATATCCTGCGGACGCTGATCCAGCATGCCGGGAAGGTGCTTACGCACCGGCAACTCCTTCGGGCGGTGTGGGGGACTGCCTATGAGAGCGAAACCCACATGCTGCGTGTCAACGTCAGTAATCTACGGCGGAAGATCGAGACGGAACCGGCCAAGCCGCAGCACATCATCACGGAGCCGGGGGTAGGCTATCGTCTCAGGGACAACAGGTAACAAGGGGCGCTGTCTCAGCCGGATTCTCACGGCCGCATAGGAATCAGCGCGGCCCTAATACAAGCCTGGAGGCGGTCTCTGATAAGACCCGCTCCCGATCGAACAGCATGGGATGGTATTCGCCATTGAAATGCCCGGCGATGTTGTCATCGTAGTGCGGGCTGGCGGGATGTCCCGATTGCCCGGGCACCAGGATACCCTTTGAATTATTCCAGTCGCTCAGGTCGGCAATGAAGCGGGAAGGAGGGCCGATGATCTCCCGCTCGCCGAGATCGAAGCGACTGCTGCCCGTGGCCCAGATGGTGTCCCCATCTCCGCCGATGGCGTACGGGCCGCGATTGAAGATCCGATCCAGGGGTTTCACCGCGCCCAGAGGGTGCCCGAGCGTGAGCGTGTGGATCGTACCCCAGGCCCAGTCACCGATTGCAGGCCCGCACGACTTTTTCAGGATCGCCACGGTCTCAGACATGGCCTCGCATATCAAGTCCGCGCGGGTACGCCCGTCGTCCGCCTCCCACCAGGGGGACTCCGGATCGGAAAGCGTCATCATCAGCCATTCGCGCGCGTGTTCCGTGAACATGGTGCCCCACGCCAGGACAGGGTTCGGACCTTTTCCGGCATAGCGGACCGCCAGATCGCCGAGCCTTGGAGTGGTGATGTTCAGAATGAGCTGGTGTGTGAAGACTTCATAGATGGCCGAGTGAGGGCCCGTCGCAGAGATGTGCCCGTCCCAATCGCGGAATAACCGCAGGACCTCCTCAAGCCCTTGGTCCCTGGCGTGAACGTCCTGAAGGCTGTGCATGATCTTGCGGGCGACAATCGATACCTGCTCCATTTGCATCGCGGCAACGTCGTCCATGCTGAAGGTGTCTCGTTCCTTGATCTTCTGCACGATGCGGCTGGCACGCCCGCTCACGCAGAAATCGGGGCTCACCCAGTACGGATAGCCGCTGTCGACCACGCGATTGTTGGCGCTGGCAATGTATCCGGAGGCCGGATCGAACATGTGAGGCAGCTCTTCATAAGGGACATAACCAAGCCACTCGTACTCGCCGCTCCAGCCGGGGACCGGCACTGCTCCGTTGCCCTTCGCACGGATGGGGATGTGGCCGGGGAATGAGTAGCCGATGTGCCCCTGGCGATCGGCATAGACGACGTTTTGCGTGGGGACGGTCCAGGAGCGCAGCGCCTCCCGGAACGCTTCGCAGGAGGCCGCGCGATTCATCTGAAGGAGCGTACCGACCGTCTGTGTATTGTCCAGAGCCGTCCAGCGCATTGCCAGTGGGGATTCGGCCTCCTCGCCTTCCACTAGGCTATTGATGATGGGACCATGGCGCGTGACGACGACCTCTTCGACGACCGGCTGAGAGCCTTTGACCTGAATCTCCTCCCGGATCACCTGCGCCTCAAACCACTGATTCTGGAACTCGTACTCCGTACGCCCCTCAGGCGTCCGGCGCAGGCGCTCCATATAGAGGTCCTGGACGTCCGGGAAGCCGTTGGTGTAGCCCCAGGCCAACTGCTCGTTATGGCCCGCCACCACGAGCGGAACGCCGGGAAAGGAGACGCCTGTCACGTGCAGATCGCCGCCGGAGAGATGGTTCTCGTACCAAACGGCCGGCGCGGTCATGCCAAGGTGCATATCATTGGCGAGAATGGGCATGCGCGTGGTCGTCCGCCTGCCGGAGAGCACCCAATTGTTGCTGCCGATGCCATCCTGCCCATTAGGGCCTGTGAAGCGCTGCGCGATAGCGGCATGCTGTAAGGCGCTGCTGCCGATACATGAGTAGTCCACACCCGGCGGCACGACGCGCACCCATTCCTGCGGCACATCCGGCTCCAGGCTCGCAGCGACTTCTGCACCCAGGCGCGCGATGAGCCGGGCGCGCAGGATCTCCGTCTCCCAGTTGACACACAGGTTCCAGCACATCATCTTCGGCCAGGCCAGAGAATCAGCAGGTGCCCACGGCTCGGG
>DATKAF010000152.1:0-5965 GCA_035498395.1 Anaerolineales bacterium | reverse complement strand
GCGTTCCAGCGCTCGGCGTTGGCAAATTCTGGCCCCCGAACTGCTGAAGAAGCCGATTCTCGGTCACGCCGTTGACCTCGAAGGAGATGAAGAATTGCACCAGGGTGGCAAGGAAGACCCACACGAAGGCGTTGGTCACATTGGCTTTCGGTGAGCGGGCAATCCGCCGCGTAGGTGCTCTGGGCCGGCTTGGTGACTGCGTCCACCCACATCCGGAAGATGGATGGAGATGCCTCCGGTTCCATGGGCGGCGGTGGAAGCGGCGAATTGGGAAGATCGTTGGTCATGGCATTCTCCTCTACCGGGTATAGTACGTTTGTAGCATGTAGCCGGTTGCATTGCAATAGCCATGAGAAGGGGTCATGGGTCATGATTCAAGTGTCAGGTGTCAGGTGCGAGGAGTCAGGTGCGAGGTGCGGCGATTGCCGACAACCGATTTCCCATTTCCCCCATTTATCCATTCATCCATGCTCCATTAGAACATTTGAACACAAAACCGGTGACGAGAGTACAATTAGCCCGCAATGGAGATCTCCGAGAAGGTCCAGGGTATCCTGGCGACGCTCCCCGCCAAGCCCGGCTGCTACCTGATGAAGAACGCCGACGGCACTATCATCTATGTCGGCAAGGCCATCAGCCTGAAGAATCGCGTCCGTTCGTATTTCCACGCGGATGCCGGCCACGACGCCAAGACACGGCGGCTCGTGCGGGAGATCGCGGACATTGAGTGGATCCTGGTGGGGTCAGAGCTGGAAGCGCTCATCCTCGAGATGAACCTCATCAAGAAGCACCGGCCGAAGTACAACGTCCGGCTCAAGGATGACAAGCGCTATCCGTACATCAAGGTCCACTGGGGGGAGCTATTCCCAAAAGTGACAGTCACGCGTCAGATGGTGGAGGACGGCTCGCGCTACTTCGGACCGTATACCTCCGCCTGGGCCGTCTATCAGACGCTCGACGCGCTTCGGCGCATCTTCCCCTACCTCACCTGCGACCGCGTCATCACCGGGGAGGATAAGCGCGCCTGTCTTTACTACGACATCAAGCTCTGCACCGCGCCCTGCATCGGGGCCATCCAGCAGGCCGGTTATCGCCAGATGATCTCCGACCTGATGGATTTCCTGAGCGGCCACAGCGACCCCATCGTGGAGCGCCTGCACGCGCAGATGGAACAGGCCTCGGCAGACATGCGCTTCGAGAAGGCCGCCGCGCTGCGCGACCAGCTCAAGGCGGTCGAGGCGATCATCGAGCGGCAGAAGGTCGTCTTCGCATCCGATTACCTTGACTCGGATGTGCTCGCCATGGCGCGCTCCGACGGCGAAGCATGCGTGCAGATCTTCTTCATCCGCTCGGGCAAGCTGATCGGCCGGGAGTACTTCATCCTGGAAGGCACAGAGGACGCGGCCGACAACGAGATCCTCTCGCAGTTCGTCAAGCAGTTCTATACCGAAGCCGCCACCATCCCGCAGCAGGTCATGCTTCCGGAGGAGATCGAAGAGGCGCGCATCATCGCTCAGTGGCTGCGCTCGAAGCGCGGTGGCAACAAGGTCGAGTTCTTCGTACCGAAGGAAGGGCAGCCCCAGCAACTGGTCGAGATGGCCGCGGAGAACGCGTCCGAGACGCTCTCGGCTCTACGGGCCCAATGGCAGGCCGATTCCCACAAGCAGGAGCAGGCGCTGGCGGAGCTTCAGTCCGCCTTCCAGCTCTCCGCGCCGCCGAACCGCATCGAGTGCTACGACGTCTCCAACACCCAGGGCACCGCCATCGTCGGCTCGATGGTGGTGTTCGAGCAGGGCGTGCCGAGCAAGAACCTGTATCGCAAGTTCAACATCGAAAGCGTGGCCGGCGCGCCGGACGATTTCGCTTCGATGGAGGAGATGCTGACGCGCCGATTCCGCCGCTGGATGGCATCGCAGGAGCTTGCCGATCAGCCTGGCCAGAAACCGGATGCATCGTTCTCATTCCTGCCCGACCTCATCATTGTGGATGGGGGCAAGGGCCAGCTCGGCCGCGCGGTGAACGTCCTGCGGCAGTTCGATCTGTTCGGCCGCGTGCCGGTGGTCGGCCTGGCAAAGCAGCGGGAGGAGATCTTCTTCCCGAACAAGTCTGATGCGCTGATGCTGCCCCGCCACTCGCAGGCGCTGTATCTCGTGCAACGCATCCGCGACGAAGCGCATCGTTATGGGATCACGGCGCATCGCAAGAGGCGCACGAAGCTGGGCCTCGCCTCTCAGTTGGAAGCGGTGCCAGGTATCGGTCCCGCGCGCCGTAAGATGCTCTTGAAGCATTTCGGTTCTGTAGATAAGATTAGAGAGGCCAGCCTGGAGGAGCTCAAGCAGGTATTGCCCGAGAACGCAGCCCAGGCGATCAAGACGCATCTGGAATAGGCGAGAGTCGATACTCGAGAACGGTGAGTCGCGAAAAGTAAAATGTGAAAAGTGAACCGTGAGTAGTGAACAGAACATCCAACTCTCACGACAGATTTCTCTCGATTCACGCTTCTCGATTCACGCTTCTCGGATAATCCGTATGTCCGGTAGTGTCAAATGAGCACGATTTGGATCGTTGACGACGACGTGGAGATGACGGGCGCCATGCAGCTCATGATGCAGGTGCTCTTTCAGGATTCCAGGACGTTCTCGGGAGCCCGTGAGGCAGCACAGGCGCTCCTGGCTGGCGGCACGCCCGACCTGATCCTGCTGGACATCAACATGCCGGAGGTCAGCGGGCTGGATTTCCTGGAGTTCGTCCGCAGGAGGTCCGAGTGGCAGCATCTGCCGATCGTCATGCTGTCCACCGAGGCCGCCGACGTCACCGTTGACCAGGCGCTCGCTCTGGGCGCCGATGGCTATATCACCAAGCCGGTCACATTGGAAGAGTTGGAGCGGGCTTTGATTTCCGCTCTCGAAAAACGCAAGAAAGGTGCACTCTAAATGGCAAGAAGCAATAAGAAAGCAAAGCGCCCGAGCACAGCCCAGATTGTCTTTGTGGTGCTCACGCTGGTCATCATCCTCTCATTCCTGCTCTCACTGTTCGTGAAGATCTAGGAGTCGGCCCAAGAACCCAAAGTCATTGCGAGGAGCTGAGGTGATGGCGAAGCTATCACTGGGCGACGAAGCAATCTCGCTTTTCACGGGGCGTAAGAGCAGATTGCCACGCTCATCCTGCTCGCTCGCAATGACAGGGTCGCATTGTTGGTCGAGTCTAATGCTCTGCTAACTCAGCCAACCGGCCGCGCTCAGAAGCGACTGGTATAATTGCGACGCCCTGCAGCCCGGAACGGCTGGCCTCCACGCGCTCCGGCGGGGCAAGACGGGAAACATGCTTGAGAAACTAACCGGTATCGAAGAACGATACGAAACCCTCGGCAGGGAAATGCTCGAGGTCGGTTCCGACTATCAGCGTGCGGCAGAAATCAACAAGGAGCGCATGGACCTCGAACCGGTGGTCCAGAAATCGCGCCAATACCGTCTGGCGGTCAAGAGCCGCCAGGAAGCTCAGACGATCCTCGATACCGATAGCGACGCCGAGCTGCGCGCCCTGGCGGAAGCCGATGTGACCGAGCTCGATCCCAGGATCGAAAGTCTGGAAAAGGAGATCAAGAGCCTGCTCGTGCCCCGGGACCCGCGCGACGAGAAGAGCGTCATCGTCGAGATCCGCGCCGGCACCGGCGGCGACGAGGCGGCCCTGTTTGCGGCGGACCTGTTCCGCATGTATACCCGCTTCGCTGAGCGGCAGGGCTGGAAATCGGAGATCATGTCCGAGAACGCCATCGGCATCGGCGGCTACAAAGAGGTGATCTTCGAGATCAAAGGCAAAGGCGCGTATTCCAAGCTGAAATATGAATCGGGCGTTCACCGCGTCCAGCGCGTGCCTGCGACGGAGGCCTCCGGGCGCATCCACACCTCCACCGCCACCGTCGCGGTGCTGGCGGAAGTGGAGGACGTGGATATCGAGATCCCCGAGTCGGATATTCGCGTCGATGTGTACCGCTCGTCCGGCGCAGGCGGGCAGAATGTGCAGAAGAACTCCACTGCCGTACGCATCACCCACCTGCCGACCGGCCTCGTGGTGGCCTGCCAGGACGAACGCTCTCAGCTCCAGAACAGGCTGCGCGCCCTGTCCATCCTTCGGGCAAGGCTGTATCAGATCGAATCGGAGAAGCGTCGCACAGAGCTGGAAGATACTCGCCGTTCGCAGATCGGCAGCGGCGAGCGCTCAGAGAAGATCCGCACTTACAATTATCCGCAGAACCGCGTGACAGACCACCGGCTCGGCCAATCGATCTACAACCTGCCCGTCATCATGGACGGCGAGATCTCGTCGTTCATTGACGAGCTTGCCACACGGGACGAGGCCGGCCGGCTGGCCACCGCGGGCGCCGTCGAAGACGAAGACTAAAACAACATGGCAGTCCTATTACAGGATTTACTGGACTCTACGATCGCGCGTCTCATCCCCCTAAGCGACACTCCCCAACTAGATGCACAGGTTCTGCTGGCGCACAGCTTCGCAAAGCCCCGCACCTGGCTTCTTGCGCACACCAGCGCAGCTCCGGATGTGAAGAGCGCCGCCCGACTCGAGAAGCTCGTCAGGCGTCTCGAAAAAGGCGAGCCTTTGCCATATGTCCTTGGTCATTGGGAGTTCTACGGCCTGGATTTCCACATCACGCCCAAGGTCCTGATCCCGCGTCCGGAGACCGAGCTGCTCGTCGAGCGTGCCATCGCCTGGCTGCGCCCGTCGGGCGATGAGTCTCCGAAGGAACCGCCGCGCATTGTTGCTGATATCGGCACGGGCTCCGGCTGCATCGCGGTTTCCATCGCCAGGAACCTGCCCGGCGTGTGCGTCGTTGCCACCGATATCTCCACGGAGGCCATCAAGGTCGCGCAGCGGAACGCCAGGAAATTCAATGTGCTGCGGCAGATCGATTTCCTGGCCTGCGACATCCTGCCGGAACGCGTGCGCTCGTTTTCCAGCATGCGACCGTTCGACCTGGTGTGCGCCAACCTGCCCTATATACCCACAGGGAAGCTGCAACAACTGCCGGTCTATCAGCGGGAGCCGACGCTCGCGCTGGATGGCGGGCCGGATGGCCTCGACCCGTTCCGCAAGCTGTTCAGCCTCGTGCCGGATTGGATGGCGCCTGGAGGGCGGATCCTGCTGGAGGTGGAGTCGACGCGCGCGGCGGCTGCCCTGTCGCTGGCCTACGATGCCTTCACAGCCGCCTCGTTCCATCTGCACCGCGATCTGGCGGGCAGCGACCGGCTGCTGGAGATCAAGCTCTCCACCGAGTAAGACATGATCACCACACGCGTGCTGCCTGCCACTGCCCCGGATGCGCTAGATGCGGCGCTGAAAGAGCTTCGTTCAGGCAAGCTTGTCGTTTTCCCCACCGATACCGTCTATGGCGTCGGCGCGCTAGTCTTTGACGAGGCTGCCGTCCGGTCCATCTACGAGGCCAAGGGGCGCTCGGAGGAAAAGGCAATTCCGGTGTTGCTGGGCGATCCGGCCGATCTTGACAAGGTGGCCGCCACTTTGCCGCCCGCAGTACAGATCCTGGCCCGCCGGTTCTGGCCCGGGCCCCTCACGTTAATCGTTCCCAAAAAGCCTGAGATTCCATTCGCGGTCTCCGCCACCGGCACGGTCGGCGTGCGTGTGCCGGACCATCCGGTTGCGCGCGCGCTGCTGAACGCGGCCGGGCCAATGGCCGTGACATCCGCCAATCGCTCGGGCGCGGCGAGCCCACGTAGCGCCGAGGAAGCCTTGCATCAGTTGGACAGCCGCGTCGCATTGATCCTGGATGGCGGCGCTACGCCGGGCGGCGTGCCATCCACCGTGCTGGACTGCACGCAGCCGGAGCCGCGCATCCTGAGGGAAGGTCCTATAAAACTCACTGAAATCCGGGCATTGCTCGAATAGGTTGTGGGAGCCGGACTCTAAATTAGCTCTTAAGGCATATTCAGGC
>DATKAF010000151.1:0-8321 GCA_035498395.1 Anaerolineales bacterium | reverse complement strand
GCTACCCGGAGCAGATGGAGAGCTGGACGGATCTTTAGTGGGTACATGGATAGGATGCGGAAGCACATCTGGAGGGGCGCAGCCCTCCAAGGGGGCTATGTGCTCCAGGGTCTCCCGATCAGAGAGCGAAGCTAGATAGGACGCTGACCCCTGCACGCGCACCAGGTGCAGGTGAGTACGGAGGACGCGGAGACACGACGGATAGAAATAACTTTCACAACTCGTGGTGGAACGTCACGATCCTTCAAAGTCGACCCTGCGGGTCGATGGGCACAGCCCCACGTGGCGGGGTCTCCGCTGACGCTCCGACATGCTTTGCCCCTACAGCCGGACTGGCAACGAATGAACAGACACAGAATCCTGCTGCGAGGACCCAGAATCAAAGCAGGGGATCACCTCACCGTGGCGCAAGCGGCATGGTCGGCGAGACGATGGATCAGGCGGGAACCGCCTCGGCATCGGGTTCGGGAAGAGGCTCGTGGTCAGGCAAGACCGTTTCGGCGTCTCGAATAGCAGGGATGAAGTAGCCAGCCAGGCCAACCCAGAAGCCGCCGAGGCCACAGATGAATATCAACAGGCTCATGCCGGAGCCGGGACCCGTGCCAAACACGGGTGCAAAGAACTGCGCCCAGGGAGCCGTCTGAGCCTTCATGGCAGGTTCCAGCAGGAAGTCTGCGAGCGTACCGCCGATGATCGGAGAGATCGGGTTCGTGAGCCAGGCAATCAGGCGGCGGGCGGAGAAGACACGGCCTTGCAGGTCGGGGGCGACCTTGGCCTGCCAGATGGCCTGGTTCGAGCCATTCACCAGGGGGAAAAACAGGCCGCCCAGTATAACGGTCGGAATCCAAACCTGAAGCGTACTTCCAAGGCTGAAGAGGATGAAGCTGCCCAGGCTACTCAGCATCCAGCCGAGCAGGACGCCGTGGACGCGGCGCTTGAAGCCTCCCCAAATGCTCATGCCGATACCGCCGACCAACATCCCGACGGAGGCGGCGGACTCCACCGACCCCAGTACAATCGCGTTCTGCGACGTGCGAGCCAGCAGCATTGGCGCCAGAACGGCCATGGCAATGCCCGCGAACAGATTCCCAAAGAAGAAGATCAACTGAAGCCCCAGCAGACTGGGACGGACGAAGATGTATTTAAATCCGAACGCCGCCTCCCGCAGGAATCCATGACCAGCCTGCCGGCCCTCGGCGGTCTTCGGAGGCTGAGGCACAAAGACAGCGGCGAGGGCCAGGATCGCAAGCCAGAACGTGATCGTATCCAGCAGGAGGATCCCCCCGATCTGGATGAGAGGCAGCAAGGCTCCCGCCAGAAGCGGCGAGAGGACCCCGGGTCCGGCTTCGATGAGGGACATCATGCCGTTGGCGCGGCCGTACTGCTCCTTCGGCAGCATGACGCTGATTGCAGCCGAATAGGCAGGCCACTGGAACGTCGTGCCAACTCCCGCGATGGCCGAGGCGACATAAATATGCCAGTACTGAAGATGCCCGGTGAAGAACAGGAGACAGAGACTCAACGTTGCCAAGCCGCCCGCGACGTCGCTCACCATCATCATGAGCTTGCGGTTATAGCGATCGACCATCACGCCCGCAATGGGCGACATGATGAGGAACGGAGTGATGTAGGCGACCTGCACGAACGCCATCGCCGTCGCAGATTTCGTCTGCTGATACATATAGATGGTCATGGCGAACGTCGTCATGCCGCTGGCGAGGACCGAGACGATCTGCCCCAGCCAGACGAGCACGAAGCCCGTCATGCCGCTCAATCTATGTTTTGGTGAAGGCTGCATGGCAATATGCCTCTAAGGAAGGCCCAGGGGCCTGCGCGATGCATGAAACAACCGCCGCCTGCCCGGCAGCGGGAGCACTCGGTTCTCTATCAGGCTTATTTGGCGCTATTCGACGTAGATTTCGACGTGCTCGCCGTCTTCATCATCGATGACGTCGATGATCTTGCCGGTGGTGCCGGAGCGCACAGCATCCAAGACGTTGGTCATGTCCACGCCTTCTACCTCGGGCGCGAAGTGCGCGCCGATCTTCATGCCGGCGTCGATCAATCCCAAGGGAATCTGGACCGAGGCCTTGGAGCGGCCCGTTGCCATATCGGTGACGCGGATGCGAAGCCAGTGACCCGCGCCCGCGGAGCGCGCTGAGCCCGGCGCCGCCTGCCCGTGCCGGCCATCTGCAAGCGCGGAGAGGAGCCTGGCACCGTCTTCGGCGCTGACCTTTCCGTCCTCGATCATCTTAAGGATCTTCATCCGTTCTTCCGCAGTAGCCACGCCTGCCTCCTCTCAACTGTTGCCTTCTAATGCCGCCAGCAGCTTCTCAGCCTGCTCCGAGGTGATCTTGTGATCCTGCAACATCCGCAGGATCACCATGCGCTCTTCTTCCGAGACGCCCTCTGTCGAAGCGGAGGCGCTATCGCCATGGCCGCCACTCTCCGGCTGCGAGCCGCCGGAGGACATTTCCTGAACACTAACCTGCGCCCTGCGGAGGGCGGCCTGGGCCTGCCGGGTGGCGCGCGCCACCTGGCGATTGGCACGCTCGATGCGATCATCCATATGACCGTCCGACGTGCGCTGAATCCGGACCTGCGCACTGCGCAACGATGCATCCGCGTGACGGGCGGCCCGTTCGACCTTGCGCCTCGCAACGTCTGCACTGTGGAAACGCTCGCCGGTGCCTTGTGAATCCATGGAAAGGTTGGAGACGTTATCCAATCGAAGGATACCCCCGATCCTGTCTCGCAGCTGCACAGGGCCCGGCAGGTTGCTGAGGACCGCGTCACCGCCAACCAGGCCAACATCCACGGCTCCATCCACACCTTGCAGGCGCAGATCGCCGCCGATGCTGTTGATAGTCAGGCGCGCATGAGCAGGGAGCGAGAGGGCCAGGTCTCCCGCGCAGGAGATCACCACGACATCCGCGCGGCGCTCGACCTGTATCACGTCACCACGCGCTTGCAGCTCCTGGCGGTCCCATCCTTCGAGGCGCACGTCGCCGCCGATCCGATCCAGGATGATGCCCTGATTGGATTCCAGGGGTATGGTCTGGCTTGTCATTCGCTAGTCCTCCTCACCGCGCAGGCGGCGCATGGCAGCCTCGGCCGAGATCTTTCCGGTATCCAATTCATCCAGCACGAGGCGGCGCGTCTCTTCACTTAAGTCCGCAGTCTCCTCCTTGCCGGGCTCGTAGCCCATGGCACGGATGACCTCACGGAGCCGATTGCGGATCGTCGGATAGGAGCCCCACTTCTGCTCGGCTTCCATGCGGTTGATGCGCCCTTCACAACGAACGAAGGTCTTTATGAATTCGATCTGCTCGCCGGTAAGGCCGGGAAACGCGCTATTCTCGAAGCGACCCTCGATCGTGGTCTCACAAGATTCGCAGTGGTAATGAGTGACGATCAAGTCTTCGCCGCAGACGGGGCACTTGTTGAGAGATGGCTTCATGTTGAACCCTCAGCACAAAAAGAGCATTCCGAATCGCCAGGAACCTGCCATTTTGAGCCTCCAATTTGGTGAATAATGGGCCAACGGTAAACGATATTGATATTTCGCAATCATACACACTTATATTAATTTGTCAAGGGTTTGTGATTGATTTTCTTTGATGTGGTATTAATTTTTCTAATCAATCTTTTGATTTACCGGGAACGCTCGACAACCGGACCCAGGCACTGAAGCCTTTCCGAAAAGGCGAATTGGAACGGGAATTGCCTTTATTTGCCGATTCTTCTGCTTCCAAGGCTTGACATGGAACGCATGTTCAGGTATTATTACGATAAGTAGCACAAATGAGCGACTTATGGTGCAGGAGGCCTGAATGATGGTCAGAAAAAGCAAAGGGCTCGGCGAACGACACCAGCGTATCCTGGATTTCATTCAGGATTACCAGCGCAAGCATAAGCACCCACCATCCATTCGGGAGATTGGAGAGAGCTGCGACATCTCTTCGACCTCGGTGGTGAACTACTATCTCGATCAGCTCGAGCGAAGCGGGCACATCGAGCGGGACCGCAAGATCTCGAGGGGTCTTCGAGTGACCGGCGGCTCCCCCATCGGCGAGTTGTTCCGCGTGCCGGTGCTTGGGCGCATCGCAGCCGGCGAGCCCATCGCCCTCCCGCCTTCCGACTTTGCATACCTGGGTGCGGATGAGTTCGTGGAGGTGGCAACGTCGCTCATGCCGGCACGAGAGAAGGGCAAGGAATTGTTCGCCCTGGAGGTGCACGGGAACTCGATGATCGACGCCATGGTCAATGACGGCGATATCGTGGTCATGCGCCCGACGCAAGACGCCAAGAACGGCGACATGGTGGCGATTTGGCTGCCGGATCGGAACGAGACCACGCTCAAGTACTTCTACAAAGAGCCGAACGGCTACCGGCTGCAACCTGCAAACCCCACCATGAAGCCGATCCTGCTCAAGAAGGATACGCCCGTTGAGATCAAGGGCAAGGTTGTCATGGTGATCCGCAAGGTGACGACGGGCAGGCCGGAACTGGTCTCCTGAGAGAACTGAGAATGGCACAAGAACACCGTGAGCGGCGGCTCACGGTGTTTTTTTGTGGCTGCCCTCATCCCCTGCCATTTCCTTCGGGATCCCGCAGGGCGACGATGTGCTGCGCGATCTCCCTGTGGAAGAAAGGAGTAAGGCGCTTTGACGCGAAAAGCGCCTGAGCACGGCCGGGCTGACCCATAACGGGACGCACGCGGCCGCCTGACTTACCAAGGGAGCCTCGTCGGGCTAAAGCCCGACCTACGCGGTGGTCTCCGACGCTCCGACCATCTCCCAAACAGAGAGGGGTGTGTGATAGATGAGCAGTGAGCGGCTTTTCAGTCGCTCACTGTTTTCTGAATCGAATGCCCGTACGGATGGGCTTACTTCATCTTGACACGGCCCTGAGCCGGCGGAGTCGAAGGGCGGGGTGCCGTGTTGCCGTTGCCGTCGGTGAGCTTGATGCGACTCTTCTGCTTACTGCCCGAGCCGCCGGTACCGCCGCCCGCGGAGCCGAATTGACGAATCAGGATCGGTACGACGAGCAGGACCAGGAGCAAACCGAGGATGCCGGCGAACAGCAGCCACGATTGGGAGGAAACCTCGGGGAGAAGACCCCCAGGGTTGTAGTTGGCCTTGGCCGCTGCAGCACCGGAGAGCGAAACGTCCAGGCTGCGATTGACGCCATCGCGGAGCTTTGACGGCGAGATGTACGTCACGGCATATTCGCTTTGTAGCGAACGAGCGTAGAGCTTGAAGAGGGCGGCCAGAGCCGCGGCATCCCCTTCAAAGCTGTACGAGCCGCCAGCCTTCTGAGCCAGCTCCTTCAGGGCGCTCTCATCCAGGCCGGTCTGCGCCCGGGAGGAGGCATCGCCCAGACCGATGGTGGAGATCGAGAGGCTGTTGCCGTTGACGCCGGAGATCACGTCGGGGGCCTTGTGCGTGCTGCGATTGTCCAGGCCATCGGTGACGGCAATGATGGCCTTACGACCGGAGACATCCTTGAGGGCCTGTTCCGCCGCGATGAGGGCGTCGTACATGGCGGTATCACCGCCGGTCTTGATGCCGTCGATCGCCTGAGCCAGAGCCGCGTGGTCCTGGGTGAGCTGCTGGACGTAATTGACCTTGGTATTGTAGGCCATGACGCCGGCCTGATCGCCGGGGCGCAGTTGGTCCACAAAGGCCTTGGCCGCGGCCTTCGCACCGTCGATCTTGCCATTCTTGTCCATGCTGCCGGAGACATCCATGACCAGCATGGCGGAGAGCGGACCAGCGCCGCCCTGCCCGCCGCCGGCCACATTGGTCGGCTGCATGACCTGGCCGTTCTCGGACAACTGGATGGTGGCGGGGTCAACGCCAACGGGTTCGCCAGCTGCGTTCGTCACCGAAAGGTAGACGGTCACCTTCGGGAATTGGGAATTATCCACCTGTGTGATCTTGATCTGCGGCTGGTCGGGCTGCTGCGCACGCGCGGGGAGCACGGGCGCGAAGGCCAGGCCGAACAGCAAAGTCAGGATCAGGAGATTGCGAGCTATGTTGCGCATGGTTACCTCTTTTCGCGATAGACCATCTCGGTATTGCCCATGCGGATGTGCTGGCCGTTCGCCAGGCGGGCATGCTCGATCTTCTTGTTGTTGATGAACGTGCCAGAGAGGCTCATATCCTTGACGGTGAACTGTGTCCCATCGCCGGTGAGCATGGCATGCTGCGGGGCAATATCCGGATCGGGGAGGACGATCTCCGACTTGAGGGGCGAGCTGCCGATGGCGATGGCAGGACCGCCGGAGTGCATGAACTTATCCAGGATGAACTCCGTGCCTTTGAGCTTGCCGGAGGTGACCTCCAGCCAAGCCTTGCCGAGCAAGACCTCGGTCAGGGAGATGAACGCGCCGATCAGAGCACCGAGCAACACGAGGCCTGCAGCCTTGCCGGTATTGGGGTTGGCAAAGAAGCCGTTGAGGGCCTCCAGCAGGATGCCGCCGATGGCACCGCCAATGAAGCCGCCGAGCGCGCCCTTCCAGAGCTGGCTCTTGCCGAAGGCGGCTTCCGCCACACCGATCAGGGCGCCGAAAATGCCCCAACCGAGCGCGCGTCCGAGGTAACCGGCGCCCATGGTCTGGAACAGGAATTCACTGAGGGGCAGACCAATGGCACCAGCCACCATCCCCAACAGGCCTCCAAAGAGACCGGACTTGGCCGCCGCCACGAAGTTGAGCGTCATCAATCCTTCGGTAATGCCGATGCACAGCCCAACGCACAGCCCCACCAGCGCGCCGACCAGGGCCTCATTGAGATACAGGCTGGGACCGAAGGACAGGCCGAGCAGGTTACTGACCTGCCAGCCCAGCAAGCCTCCGATGCCGCCGAGCACTGCGTAAAAATACGTACGCATGTTTCTACTCATTTCGAAGCATCTCCTTTCTCTTCTTCCAGCTGGTAGAGGTTGGTCCAGTACACCATGCTGCGACCATAGTTCCCATCCAGTTCATAGAAGCCGAAATAACGAGTGGGATCCAACAATCCATGTTTCTGACGGACAAAGAAACCGCCGGTGGCCGAGACGGGTTCCACCACGAGGGCAACCTGCCACGGCTCCGGGAAGAAGTTGCTATGCAACCACGTGTCATAATGCGACAGAAAAATACCCATGCTTGGATGCGTGTGGTACCAGCCGACAATGCGCTGGCCCTTGTAGTTGGCATCGATCTGGTCATGGATATCTACAAGGCTATCCTGCGTAAACGTGAGGTATACGCTGCCCTGCCGGGTGTGGCGGGCAGGCAAAGCATGTTCCACAACAATGAACTGCTCGCGGTTGTCATCCAGGCACCATTGACCAACCAGGATGCCACCCACCTCATTCTTGAGGTCGCTCACGGAATGCACGCAGATGCGGCTGTAGGCCGGCTGGGTCATGAAGACGGACACGAGGGGCTGGAGGCCGGACGTGTCGTAGGGAGAGTTCCAGCGACTGGCCTTCTTGGCGGGAAGCGGAGTGGTAATGGGCTGATTCATCTCAGGCTGTTCTGGTGGTAGCAGCTGAATGCGCGGAGTGACGGACATAAAGGTTTCCAACCCTCACCAGCCTTGACCGACTACGATCGAATGCAAGGCCGGTGAGGGATGGGCTTGCCCTGGGCTTAGCCTGCCGTAACGTCGGCAGTCATCATAAGCCGGTCGTTCTGCGGGATGCCGGCCTGGTTCAGGGTCTCGTCCTCTTTGAGCTCGCGGCCGAGAGCCTTGCTGTCCAGCCGATAGGACATGGCGCGTCCATCGGGACCGGTAACCGGCAGCTCGAGCGAAGTGGTGAGCTCGGGGAGCAGTTCCTTCACCGGCACGTCGTCGGGGACCTCCGCATTGCGGGTACCTCCTGAGGGCAGCACGATGGTGACAGGTACGTCTGGCATGATTGATCTCCTTTCGAATTGGTATGGTCGAACTCGACTCTCAGATCTCTTGCAAAACCGGTTTGCGACGCGGGAAGTATGCTATTTGATACGGATCTTCGGCTTGGGCTTGTCCTTGGCAGCCGGCTGGGGAGCAGGCTGGGGAGCAGGCTTGACCATGGGCTTTGCCGCTGGTTTAGGCGCGGGAGCGGGGCTCGAAGACGTGAGCTTGATGCTGGGCTTCTTGACTTCGGGCGGCTTGGAGCTGGCAACGGCGCCCGCGTTCAGCTTTACACGCTCCGGGCGCATCAACTCACGATTATCGACGGGGAAGCAATTCGGGTGGTTCTTGCGATACTCGCGGCTCCAGCGGGCAGCCTCGGGGTCCCAGGGGAACGGGGGCTTGGTCGGATCGTCGTGATAGTTCTTG
>DATKAF010000150.1:0-21215 GCA_035498395.1 Anaerolineales bacterium | reverse complement strand
CCAAAATACTTATTCCTTTTACTGGACGGAGCGGGGTTGCTGGAGCAGCCCCGTTCTTTTTTATGCCTAGCCTGATCCATACTTGCAGTTCATAAAGCACATCCCCCGGGTTCAGCCAACCGGGGGATGTTTGTAGTCGCCGTAACAAGCTGTGCTTACTTGCCCAGCTTCTTCTTGAACGCCTCGGTCAGAGCGGGCACCACCTGGAACAGGTCGCCCACCACGCCGAAGCGCGCCACCTTGAAGATCGGCGCGTCGGGGTCCTTGTTGATCGCAACCACCAGCTTCGCCGAGCGGATGCCCACGATGTGCTGAATGGCGCCGGAGATGCCGCACGCAATGTAGAGGTCGGGGGCGACCACCTTGCCGGTTTGACCCACTTGGTGGGAGTAGGGGATGTAGCCGCCGTCCACCGCCGCGCGGCTTGCTCCCACCGCGCCGCCCAGCACGTTTGCCAGCTCACCCACCAGCTTGAATCCTTCGTGTGCGCGCCAGATCTCTGCCTGCTTCTCGTCCATGCCGGCGGGCGGCGTCAGCGATGGGTTGTTGGATACGCCGCGCCCTCCTGAGACGATCACGCCCGCATCTGCAACGTTCACGGTCTGCTCGGCGACCTCGTAGCCTTCCACGGTCGTCAGCGCTTCGGTCTTGACCTCCGTCTTCCCGGCGGTTCCGCTGGCCGCTTCGTTGCGGGCCGGCCGCGGGAACGCGCGTGCGCGCAGTGTGACGATCACGGGCTTCGTCGAGCACGTCACCTGCTCCATCAATTTGCCCTCGTAGATGGGTCGCGTGGCGATCAGCTTGTCGCCTTCGGATTTCAAGCCGATCAGGTCCACCAGCACACCCGTCTTGAGATCGATGGCGATCATGGCGGCCAGCTCGCGCGTGCGTGAAGTGGTCGGGAAGAGCACCGCGTCGGGCGTGGCGGACGCTACCAGCGCGGAGAGCGTGGCGGCGTAGGGCTCTGCGCGGTAGTCTTGGAGCGCAGGATCTTCCGCCAAGAGGACTTCATCCGCGCCGAATTCGAAAGCCTGCTTCGCAATTGCCTGTAGATCAGTCCCGAGGGCAACAGCCATGGCGGTGCCGAGCGACTTGGCGACGCCGAGCGCCTCCCATGAAGCCGGCTGGACTTCTCCCTTGAAGTGGTCGATATAAACGATGCTTTTCATAGAACCTTCTCTGCCAGGATCTTGTCCGCCAGTTGATCGGCGATAGCGGCCGGGCTGTCGCCCTTGATGATATCGACGACGACTTCGCGGCTGGGCGGCGTGATAAGCTCGCTGCGCGTCACGGAGGGCGCCGGAGCCGTTGCTCCAACATCTGTCAGCGACCACACCGGGATGGTTGCCTTGGCAGCCTTGCGGATGCCCATGAACGAGGGGTAGCGCGGCTCCCCGATGCTCTGTACGATGCTCAACACCGCGGGCAGGTTTGCCTTGACGTTCTGGCGCCCTTCTTCAATCACGCGCGATACGGTCACGCTGCCGCCATCGGCCTTAATGTGCCCCACCAGCCCGAGCATGGGCCAGCCCAGCACGCGGGCGGTCTGTGCGGCGGTCAGGCCGGAGCCATCATCCAGAGTCTGGCGTCCGAACATGACCATGTCCACGCCGCCGATCTTCTTGATGGCCGCGGCCAGCACCTGCGCCGCGCCTTGCGTGTCGAGCGCGTTCAGCGCCGGGTCCGAGACCAGGATGGTATCGTCTGCTCCCATCGCCAGCGCGTGCTTCAGCGCTTCCTTGCCTGCTTCCGGGCCAATGCAGAGGGCGGTCACCGTCCCGCCGACTGCTTCCTTCTGCAGCAGCGCGCCTTCCACGGCATATTCATCAAAGGGGTTGATGACCAGCGGCGCTTCACCCCAGGAGATCTGCCCGCCCGAAGCGGTAACCTTGGCCTCCGAGTCGGGTACTTGCTTGATGCAGGCGACTATTTTCAAAGCGTACCTCCGGCAATGAGTTGGAATTAGATGATGAAACTAGGATTGGTCGTCAATTTCCCGGCGACTCTCAATGGTGGGAATTTGCACGAATTATACGCGTTTTCGGAAACCCCGTGAATTAACGGATGACACGCTTTCGCGCAGAATTCGTCTTAAAGTTTCAAAACCGTGCACAAGGCTTCGGAAGTCTTCGAGGTGCCAGCAGCGCGCCAGCCAACCCATTCCCCCCATGGAGCCTTCTACTTGAACTCGATCTGGCTGAGAAGCTTGCCAGTCCTCACATCCAGCTCGCAGGCATGACGGCCCGTCGTGTACGCGGAAAGCCGGTTCCCGTCATCCTCCAGCTTCACGCGAATGTAGTGCGCGTCCGGCGCGGGCCGTTCCGCAACCCAGACCATTTCTCCCGATTCGGTCATGCAGTACAGATTGGATTCACCCAGCGGGTACCGGGTATGGTCCTCCAGGATCACATTCTCGCCCCTCAAGTTAATGACCTTCAGGATCGATGTGTGTCGCGGTTTTAAGTTCTCGTACACGGATCTCTCCTAGTTCTGCCAGGCGGCCGCATCATAGGGCGGCAGTTCGCAGCGCAGGGGCTTGTCCTGCCGCTCACCGAGTGCATACCCGGCCTGGATCAGGGTCTGGATCTCCGAGCTGCCTTCATAGATCATGGCGCCCCGTGCGTTCCGCAAATAGCGCTCTAAATCGTATTCGTCGCTGTAGCCGTACGCGCCGTGGATCTGGATCGCCTCGCTGGCTGCGCGAAACGACGCCTCGGTGGCGAATTTCTTGGCGTAGGATGTTTGCAGCGTGGCGCGCCTGCCTTCGTTCTGGAGCCATCCGGATTGCAGGTAGAGCAGCCGGGCGATCTCGTAATCCTGCGCCATCGCCGCGATCTTCTCCTGGATCAACTGGTGCGCGGCAATTGGTTGCCCAAAGGTTTGGCGTGTCCTGGCGTATTGCACGCTGGCATCCCTGCAGGCCCGGATGATCCCCGCCGCGCCGGAAGCCACCGTGTAGCGCCCGTGGTCGAAAGCCGACATCGTGATCTTGAAGCCTTCGCCCTCCTCGCCGATGCGGTTCGTGGCGGGCACCGTCACGTCCTGGAAGTTGATCCATCCGGTCGCGCCAGCCCTCACTCCCAGCTTGCCGTGCAGGTCGCCGCGCGTGACGCCCGGCGATGAAAGGTCCACAATGAAGGTGGTCAGTCCGTCGGAGGCCCGTTTTGCATCCGGGTCGGTCTTGACCGTAACCAGCGCGCAGTCGGCTTTGGAAGCGAGAGAGATCCATATCTTCTCGCCGTTCAGTATGTAGGTATCCCCGTTAGCCTTCTTCGCGGATGTGCGGATCGCCGCCAGGTCTGAGCCCATGCCCGGCTCGGTGAATGCCCCGCACCCGACTTTCGCTCCCTTGGCAAGAGGGACCATGAATTGCTGCTTCTGTTCCTCGGTGCCCCACTGGAACAGCGTCATTGCGCACAGGCCCACGTGCACCGACATAACCACGCGCAGGTGCGTATCGACGGCCTCCAGCTCCTCGCAGGCGAGCCCGAGCGCCAGGTAGTCCATGCCCTGCCCGCCGTATCGGACGGGGAAGGGCAGGCCCAGCAGTCCCAGCTCGCCCATCCGGTGCAGAACCCAGGGGATCGGCTCCTGCTTGCGGTCGTACTCCTTGATGACCGGCGCGACCTCCTTCCCGGCGAAATCGCGGACGGTGCGCTGGGCCATCTGGTGCTCCGACGTCAGCGAGAAGTCCATGATTGGATTATATCGTAAGGGCTTGGGAAGCCTCATGGGCAGCCCGGCGAAACCGGTTATGATTGCCGGCGGCGAGGGCGATGGATGTCCGGAATCCTCCGTGATGGGTTGAGCATGCTGGCGGGCTCGTATCTGCCAGCCGTGGAATTGTTCGCCGCCGCTTTGGGCTGCGGGTTGTTCACACTACGCCGCATGGCACGGAAGGACAGCAGCGGGGAGCACTGGCTGATCGCGCCCGGCCTCGGCGTTGCCGTTCTCAGTGCACTTTCGTTCCTGCTGGTCGTCGTGGGGCATTTCCAGCCGTTGTTCCTGCTGCCTGGGGCGCTGCTGATCCTGGCGCTCGCTGTCGCCTCCTTGGGATGGGAGCTATGGCTCGCAAGGGAGGCAATCGCCAAGAACAAGAGCTGGATCATCGGAGGCACGGCCGCCGTGTTGCTGCTGCTGATCCTGCGGCTCGCCTTCCTGAAGGGCCTGCTCCTGCCTCCGTACTCGGATTCTCCCGTTCACTATCAGATCGTCGTGAGCTTCCTACGGCCGGGGCAGGCTGATGCATCAGGTCTGTCTCTCAATACGATCTTCCGCGACTACTATCACTACGGCTTCCACAGCCTGGCTGCGTGGCTGAGCCTGGTGAGCGGGCTGGCTCCCGAGAACGCCATCTCCCTGCTGGGACAACTGCTGCTTGTGATCTGCCCGCTATCCGTGTATGCTCTGACCTATGCGGCGACGCGCAGTCACGCCGCGGCAGGCTTCTCCGCTCTGCTCGCCGCGCTGGCGTGGTATATGCCGGCCTTTGGCGTGAACTGGGGCAAGTTCCCGGCGCTGAGTTCGCTGGCGGTCTTCCCTTCCATCATAGCGGCGTTTGTGCTCGCCATCCGTTGTGGCATGAAGCGGCCGGCTCTTATCCTATGGGGCGCGTTCTTTTTAGCCGGCGCCGCGCTTCTCCACACGCGCGTCCTGTTTTGTCTCGTGTTTGCCGCCGCGGCTGCCTTCCTTGCCTTTAAGGTAGGTCTTGAGGGCAATATGCCGCTGTGGCGCGCTGTCGGACTTGCGTTGCTGTATGTCTTATCCCTTCTTCCGTTCTACGGCATCCTGCACGACTACTACGCTGGTCTCCCGGTCTTGGTCGTCTTCCTCGTTCTCTTGCCGATAGCCTTTCAGGAATATCCGAAGCTGGCAGGCGCAGTTCTCTTCTATGCGTTGTTCCTGTGGCTCGGTATCACGATTCCATTCCCCGCGTTGCAGGGTGGAACGACCTTGCTTGATTCGCCGTACGTCGAGATGGCGCTCTATATCCCGCTTGCGGTCGTCATGGGTGCGGGATTTGGAGGCCTGATGCACCGCTTGCACGCTGCAGGCTGGCAGCGACCTCTCGTAGCTGCGCTTCTCGCCGGAGGAGTGCTTCTGAACTTCTCGCCGAACAGCCTGCGGCCTGACAACTGCTGCATCTATTACACCCACGATGACCAGCGAGCGTTCGAATGGATCCGGGAGAATGCGGCGCCGCGATCAATATTCCTGATCTCTTCATATCAGTCCGGGAATGCCACTGCCGGAACGGATGCCGGCTTATGGATCAGCTTTCTGACAGGCCGGGGCACGTCACAAGTGCCCTATAACGTGGATTGGAATGACCCGGCTGCTCTCGAGCAGGCTTGCCGCCTCGGGCCGGCTGCGCTCTACCTGTATGCTGGCGGCAAGCAGTTCAGCTTTCCGACCGACCAGCCTGCCTACGCAGTCCTGTTTGAGGGGGCCTTCCGGTCGGGGGATGTGTCCATCTACCGGCTGCGTGGCTGCCCATAACCTTACGACCGCGGTGCATCCGACCGCGGACTGCGTGCTCAGTGCCTGGGCTGGGGGCATAAAAAAGGACCTCCTGCATCTTGCGCAGGAGGTCGCTGTAATCAAGGGATGAACGCGGGCAAACAAAAAGCCCGACGCTGATGGAAGCACGCCAGGCTTAGGAGTGATGGGCGCCGTTGGTCATGATTTCTTCTCGACGCCCATGTTGCTCAGCTCGTCCGAGCTGATGTTCGAGACGAGCATGTCCGCGCCGCTGAGGGCGAGGAGCAGGAGCAGGCTGACGACGCCAATAACGATGAACATTCGCAGCTCCTTTCTCTACAATCAATATAACGCCGAAACGGTCGAAAAGTTTCCGCCCTTCGCATCCCCCAACGGTACTGCAATGAATTCAGTAAGGGCGATGCAAACTCCGTGGCCGCGACTCCGGTTTCCACTTGCATGACGCCGTAATCACCGGCAAGTTTACTTAGGCCCATGAGGCTCGTGTGTTGAACTTCTGTGCTGAGATTCGAGGAGTCTCATCAATCGTTGATGACGATCATCGTCAATCGTTGCGGTGTAACGGAGTTACGTGCGTGCTGCTCCGAGTCGCGCCAATCTTCACGATCGCGTATCCCGCTCCCGTTTGGCACGCAAGGTTGACAAGCACACCCTCTGCGGTAAAATTCAAGCCTCAGGCCGAAGTGGCGGAATTGGCAGACGCGCTACGTTCAGGGCGTAGTGAGGGTTCCCTCATGTGGGTTCAAGTCCCACCTTCGGCACACAGTACAGCCTGCCCGTGCGGCAGGCTGTATCGTTACCGGAGGCTGGAATTGGCTGTCGGCCACGTCATCCAACATCGCGTTCCGGAGGGCTTTTTCGGTATTTGGGTGCATGGGCTTTCTCTCCATGAATACTGCCAGGATCTAGCCATGCCATCATCAGAATCTGTCTATTTTCGAGACTATGGGTCCGGCGCCCCGCTGCTTCTGATACACGGCCTCACGGTCACCGGCGAGATGTTCGAGCCGGTCGTACAGGAACTATCCCGACACCATCGTCTCATTGTTCCCGATCTGCGCGGCAGCGGCAGGAGCCGCCATTTGCCTCCGCCGTACACCGTCCGCCAGCAGGCGGATGATCTGGCGCAATTGCTTGACCGCCTCGGCGTTGAATCCGCCGACATCCTCGGTTACTCGCAAGGCGGCCCGGTCGCCCAACAACTCGCCATCGATCACGCCGGGCGCGTACGGCGCTTGATCCTTTCCAATACCTATGCGTACAACATGGCGACGACGCAGGAAAAGATCGAAGGCCATGTTGCACCAGTCCTAATGCGCCTGCTGGGCATGCGGCGCTTTGCGGAATCCTTCATCTCACTCGGTCTCAAGCAGGTGCCGAAGGAACGCGCCGCATGGGTCGTCGGCATGATCGCGGACCAGGACTGCGACTTGATGATCGCTGCATGGATAGAGGCGATGGCTTTTGACAGCCGGGAGCGCCTGAAGGAGATCCGGTGCCCCACGCTGATCATTGCCGGGGGCAGGGACAGCGCCGTACCGATGCATCATGCCAGGATGCTGCACGAGGGAATTGTCGGGTCAAAACTCGTCGTGCTCGAAAACGCCGACCATGCGCTCATCTGGGCGCATCCGAACAGCCTTGTGAAGGAGATAACGAAGTTCCTGGCTTGAAGAGGGGCGTACGCACCGCACGGAACTGCAGCGCGGCGGAATCCGTCGAGATAGGGGAGATTCAGGCCCAAAACCGCCTCTGAGAATGCCACCCGGCGTGGTATAATTCACTTATCCAGACCATTATCTTCATTTAAAGGGACACGAAGTCTTAGTTTTGCCGATTTCGTGTCTTTTTATGTCAGACATCAGGATTTCCAATGGACATCGGTAGTATTCAGCAGGTCGATATTGACGCTCAGATGCGCACTGCCTACCTGGATTACGCTATGAGCGTGATCGTGGCGCGCGCGCTTCCGGACGCCCGGGACGGGCTGAAGCCGGTCCACCGGCGCATCCTGTATGCCATGCAGGATATGGGCATCCGCGCCAACACCGCCTACAAGAAATCGGCCCGTATCGTCGGCGAAGTGCTCGGAAAGTACCACCCGCACGGCGATGCTGCCGTTTATGAAACGATGGCCCGCATGGCGCAGGACTTCTCGATGCGCTACCTGCTGGTCGACGGGCAGGGCAACTTCGGATCAGTCGATGGCGATGCACCGGCGGCCATGCGTTATACGGAAGCCCGCCTGCACCGCATGGCGGAAGAGCTGCTGGCCGATATCGACAAAGACACGGTCGATTTCGGCCCGAACTTCGACGACTCACTGGAAGAACCGCTGGTTCTGCCGGCCCGCGTCCCGAACCTGCTCATGAATGGCGCGGCAGGCATCGCGGTCGGCATGGCGACCAACATCCCGCCTCACAATCTGCGGGAGCTGGGCGAGGCCGTCAATTACCTGATCGAGAACTACGACACCATCGAAGAGATCCCGCTGGAAGAGCTGATGAAACGCGTGCCCGGCCCGGACTTCCCGACCGGTGGCATCATCATTGGCCGCCAGGGCATCGAGTCTGCGTATGGGACCGGGCGCGGCCGGCTGGTGGTGCGCGGCGTAGCCCACATCGAAGAGGGGAAGAGCGGCAAACACGAGATCATCATCACCGAGATTCCCTATCAGGTGAACAAGGCCGGCTTGATCGAGCGCATTGCCGAGCTTGTGCGCGAGGACAAGATCGATCAGATCGCCGACCTGCGCGACGAATCCGACCAGCGTGGCATGAGCATCGTGATCGAGCTCAAGCGCGGCGCGCAGCCGAAGAAGGTTCTCAACCAGCTCTACAAATACACGCCTCTCCAGTCCACCTTCGGGGTGCAGATGCTGGCGCTGGTCGACGGCGAGCCGCGCATGCTGCCCCTCAAGAAGGCGCTGCAGATCTTCATCGAGCACCGCCAAACCGTCATCGTACGCCGTACCAACTTCGAGCTGGCGAAGGCCCGCGCCCGGCAGCACATCCTGGACGGCTACCTGATCGCCCTCGCCAACCTGGACGCGGTCATCAAGACCATCCGCGAATCCAAGGATGCAGAAGTCGCCAAGACGAATCTAATGAGCCGCTTCAAGCTGACCGACATCCAGGCTCAGGCGATCCTCGATCTCCAGCTGCGCCGGCTGGCTGCCCTCGAGCGCCAGAAGATCGAAGAGGAGCATAAACAGGTCGCCGAGCTGATCGCCTCGTTGGAGGACCTGCTGGCTCACCCAAAAAAGATCCTGGCGCTCATCCAGAGTGACATGACGGAGCTCGCCGGGAAATACGGCGACGACCGGCGCACGCGCATCGCAGCCGACGCTTCCGAGGACTTCCGCGAAGAGGACCTCGTGCAGGACGAGGCCGTGCTCATCAGCATCACCGAACGCGGCTACATCAAGCGCGTTGCGGCTTCCGCATTCCGCTCGCAGAGCCGGGGCGGGCGCGGCGTCACCGGGCACACCATGAAGGAAGAGGATGAGGTGATGATGCTCATCCCCGCCCGCAGTCTTGACTCAATGCTGTTCTTCTCGGACCGCGGCAAGGTCTACTCGGAGAAGGTTTACCAGATCCCCGACGCCGACCGCAGCGCCAAGGGCATTCCGCTGGTCAACGTCCTCTCGCTGGGAGCCGATGAGCGCGTCACGGCAGCCATTGCGGTGTCCGACTTTGCAGCGCACGGTTTCTGCGTGCTCGCGACCACGCGCGGCAAGGTCAAGCGCGTCAATATGGAAGAGTTCGCTGCGGTCCGTCCGTCGGGGCTGATCGCTATGACCCTGGAGGATGGTGACACCCTGGCCTGGGCGCATCCGACGTCCGGCAAGGATGAGGTCATCTTTGTCACGCAGAACGGCCAGGCCCTGCGCTTTTCGGAAAGCAAAGTCCGTCCCATGGGTAGGCCGGCTGCAGGTGTTCAGGGCATCCGCCTGACCAATGGCGATTCGGTGACCAGCATGGATGTGGTCGATGCGGAAAGCGCGCTGCTGGTCGTCACGACCGGCGGTTACGGCAAGCAAACACCGCTCGGTCAGTATGCTCCGAAGGGCCGTGCCACGCAAGGCATCGCCACCATCGACCAGAAGGCGCTCGAAGAGATCGGCCGGATCGCCGCAGCCCGGGTGGTGCGCAAGGATGACGACCTGACCATCATGACCGCGAACGGGGTGGCACTACGACTTAAGGTCAAGGACATAAAGCAGTCGGGCCGCGCCACACGCGGCGTCCACCTCATCAAGCCGCAGGAGAACGATTTCGTGGTGTCCATGGCTCGCATCGCGACGGAAGAACTGAAGAAGGCAGGGGCTGCCATAACGGACGGCGCCGAAGAGGCGCCCGTTGAGGCTGCAACTTAAATAACAAGGGCGAGGCTCAACAGCCTCGCCCTTCTCGTTGTTTCGGGGAAATGCCTAGAAACCGAGCTTGCCGGTGACCAGCAAGCACATCGATCCGAGTGAACAAACCGCGATCAGCAACATCACCGCGATGATGAAGCGCTGGACCGGCGTCATGCCAAGGAAATGCCCCGGCGCGGATGCCTTCTTCTTGGACTTGGGCTCGGCCGGTACTGCCTGCGCATCGTTGAATGCAGCTTCGTCCTCGTAGAACGGCGTTGAGTTGGCGTCTTCCCGCAGACTATCAAACATGAGCACCTCGCGCTTCCATTGATTTTATCATTGCCCCGGGCGCAGGTGGATCTCGCCAAAGTGCACTTTCGTTACAGTCTCGCCGGTCTCCAGCCGCAGGCTTCCATCCGGCTCCAGGCCAAGCAGCCGCCCGTGCAGCGGCGGTTCGCCATCCCGGGCCAGAATCACCGGCTTGCCGTGAAAGGCCAGAGCGTCTTCCCAGGCCTGTACGAATTCCGGCGTGCCGAGCCTACGGCGCCACTCCACCAGCGCTGCCACGAGCCGCCGCAGGCTGTCCGGCCGGCTCACGCCTCGACCCAGCTCGCCCTCCAGGCTGGTTGCCGGAAAGCCTAGTGCGACCCCAGCCGGAACGGCGCTTGCCTTCACGTTTACGCCAATGCCGATCACGGATGCATTTAGCGTGTTCCCGGACCAATCTGACTCCACCAGGATACCCGCTACCTTCTTCCCACCTAGGAGCACATCGTTCGGCCATTTAATGCTCGCCTCAAGGCCGAACTCGCGGCAGCACTGCACGACCGCCAGCGCGCCGAGCCCGGTCAGGCGCGCCGGTTCGTCGTGCTCGGCCGCGGTAGGACGGACGAGGATGCTCAGCGCCAGTGCAGAGCCCGGGGGCGTATGCCATTTCCGTCCGGAGCGGCCCCGCCCGGCCGTCTGCTCGTCCGCCAGGACGATCGAGATGTCGGATGCGCCCTGCGCGGCCCAGCGGAGCGCCTCATCGTTTGTGGAGCCGACGCTCTTATAAAAACGAAAGCCGCCCAGCGGGAGTCCCGCAAGAGCGGCCAGAAGTTCAGCTTGATCCATTCCTAGTGGACGATGCTCCACGGGTTGACGTTCACCCCGCCTTCGCGCACCTCGAAGTGCAGGTGGACGCCGGTGGAGTTGCCCGTCGTGCCCGCAATGCCGATCACCTGCCCGCCATAGACTGCCTGGCATTGGCTGACGTTGATCTGGCTCAAGTGCGCGTACACGGTCGAGAATCCGTTGCCGTGGTCGATCTGGATCACGTTGCCGTAGCCGTACTGGCTCCATCCGGCGAACACGACCACGCCATCACCCGAGGCCAGCACCGCTGTGCTCAGCGATGCCGTGATGTCGATGCCCAGGTGGCTCGCGCTGTAATCGTTGCCAGAGATAGTATGCGGGCCGTCGGTGGGCCAGATGCCCGGCGAGCCGATCGGGCCGCCCTTGCAGGCGCCGCCGCCAAGCTCGGACGTGGCGGTCGTGCTGCCGTTGCGGTCGACTGTCGGAACGAATTCCAGCCATGCCACCAGTTCCCGCTGCCCGCCGGGGATCATGAGCTCCTGCCCGGTCTTGATGACCGGGTTGGTCAGGTCGATGTTGTTGCCCGGGTAGTTCAAGATCGCCTCGGAGAGTATGGCAGCGTCCTTCGCATCGATCTTCTTGTCGCCGTTCAGGTCGCTCTTGAACTCGTTGGCGATTTTCTCGATCGTATCGCCCTCCTGCCATGTATAGAGCAGGCCATCCTCCGGAGGGATCGTCAAGGTCATGCCCGGCGTCAGGTTCGCCGGGTTGTCGTTCAGCGTGGCTTCGTTGCTGTACAGGATGCTCTCGGGCTTGACGTTGTACTGCTTGGCGATCCCAAACAGCGAATCGCCGCGCTCGACCTTGTAATCCACCGGCTGCATTTTCAACGAGGCGCTGATGCTGGTCTTGAGCTGCAGGGCGCGGCCAATGCCGACCGCGCTGCCCGCGTTCCCGGCGGATGCCGGCAGCGCCACCGTGGGCTGCTGGCTGGCCGCGGCAGTCGGCTCCGGCCGCATCGCTGCGGATACCGTGCCGCGCTGTGTCCACCACAGGGCAGCTCCGAGCAGGACCGCCACGAGAACAGCGGTGGCGCCCCAGGAGATGAAATGGAAACGGTGGGTTTCGACGTACTTGACTGGTTTGTTGATGTCCATAGATGGATCGGTATTCCGTCGTGCTATGCGTCCTCGGTCAGGGTCTCCAGGAACATCTGGTTGTTCTTCGCGCGGTCCAGCCGGGTGATGATGGCTTCGGTCGCCACGGTCTGGTCCATGCCTGCGCCGCCGGGCGGGGGCGAGGTCATCTGGCCGTACATTCTGCGCATCAACCACACGCGTTGCAGGATGTCCGGGCCCAGAAGCAGGTCTTCACGCCGCGTCGACGAGCGCTCGATATCGACCGCCGGGAAGATGCGCCGCTCTTGCAGCTTGCGCGAGAGCAGCAGTTCCATATTGCCCGTGCCCTTGAACTCCTCGTACACCACATCGTCCAGGCGGGAGCCGGTGTCCACAAGGCATGTGGCGATGATGGTCAGCGAGCCGCCCTCTTCGATGTTGCGCGCTGCGCCGAAGAAGCGCTTCGGGGGGTAGAGGGCGGAGGGGTCCATACCGCCGGAGAGCGTCCGGCCGGAAGGGTTCACCACTAAGTTATAGGCACGGGCAAGGCGGGTGATCGAGTCCATCAAGATTACCACATGCCGGCCGATCTCGACCATTCTCTTAGCTCTGTCTAAGGCGATCTCCGCCGTGCGCACGTGAGATGTGACCGGCTCATCGAACGTGGAGGCAACCACTTCCGCGTCCACCGAGCGGTCCATGTCTGTGACCTCTTCCGGCCGCTCGCCGATCAGCGCCACCATCAGGTGCACATCCGGATACTTCGTCGAGATCGAGTTGGCGATCTGCTTGAGGATGGTCGTCTTGCCCGCTTTCGGCGGGGAGACGATCAAGCCGCGCTGCCCGCGCCCGATTGGCGCGATCAGGTTGATGAGCCGCGGCGCCAGCGTGTCGTGGTCGATCTCCAGATCGAAGCGTTTATCGGGGAAGATCGGCGTCTGATTCTCGAAGACCGGCCGGCGGGTGGCCTCTTCAGGGTCCTGCCCGTTCACGGTCTCGACCTTAAGGAGCCCGTAGTGCCGTTCCGATTCGCGCGGCGGGCGCACGTGCCCGATCACCAGGTCGCCGGAGCGCAGATCGTGCCGGCGGAGCTGCGCCTGCGAGACATACACGTCCTGGTCGCTGATGCGGTAATTCGAGGCACGCAGAAAGCCAATGCCCTCGCTCATGATCTCCAGGATGCCCCCGCGCAGCTCGATGCCCTCCTTCTGGGCCTCGTTCTGTCGGATCTGGAGGATGAGCGCCTCCTTCTTGAGCCGGTTGAAGTTCGGTACATTGAGAGACTTGGCAACCGAGCGAAGTTTGCCAAGGGGTTCGTTCTCGAGCTCCAGAATTTTCATGTGATTGGATGCTTTCTGATATCGGAATGAGTACAAAGCCAGCGCCCCCGTGGGTGCAGGCAGGATTCACATTGGGATTTTGGACAGGGGGAATTCTTTCAAGATGGCAGGGTGGGACGGCCTCTGGGCCGCGGTGGGGGATGGATGATGAGATGTAAGGGAGCGGGGGAAGTTACCGGTATTATAGCACTTTCGTTCGAGTGTGACAAGCCGGGCTTACGGCTCTGTCAGGAACTGGTTTTGCAGGTCCCAGAATCGCCTGTAAAAGCCGTGTTTTCCGAGTAGGCCGGCCTGGCACCCGCTCTCGACGATGCGGCCCCGATCAACGACCAGGATGCGGTCCATAAGGTCGAGTCCCACCAGCCGGTGAGTGATCAACAGGCTGGTCTTGTGCTTCATCACGTCGAAAAGAGAGGAGAGGACATGGGCTTCGGTCTGCGGATCGAGGTTGGCGGTCGGTTCATCCAGCA
This sequence comes from Anaerolineales bacterium, assembly GCA_035498395.1. Taxonomy (GTDB): domain Bacteria; phylum Chloroflexota; class Anaerolineae; order Anaerolineales; family Villigracilaceae; genus Fen-1038. The sequence continues at coordinate 7,351 of DATKAF010000150.1, read as the reverse complement.
CCAGGATCGGTGCATCCTTGAGGATTGCCCGGGTGATCGCCAGCCGCTGGCGCTCGCCTGCGCTTAGCCGCAGCCCCTGTTCGCCGATGAGCGTATCGTAGCCCTTAGGTAGTTTGACGATGACGTCGTGGATTTGTGCCGCCTGCGCGGCGCGCTCCACCTCCTGCCGGCTCACGCGGCGGCGTGCCATGCGCAGGTTCTCGAAGACAGATGTATTGAACAAGTACGTATTCGGCGAAATGTAGGCGATCTTCTCGCGGACATCATCCGGGGTGTACTGGCGGATGGACCTCCCGTCGAGGCATATCGTCCCGCCGTCGAATTCCCAGAAGCGCAGCAGCAGGCTGGCCGCGGTCGATTTTCCGGCGCCGCTCGGGCCGACGATGGCAAGCTTCTCTCCGGGCTCCAGCCGGAAACTGATACCCTCCAGCGCGGAGCGCGTACTGCCAGGGTAGGTGAACGACACATCACAGAATTCCAGTGCCGCTGCCCTCGGCTCTTTGACCGCGGTCTGCGGCTCCGCGGTCTCCTGGACGGCGGGCACAGCGTCCACGACCTCGAATAGCCGCCGGGCTGCTTCGCGGGCGCTGCTCCATGCCTGGGCTGCCTGTGGCAGCGGCGCGACCGCCTCGAACGACGCGGCCGTGACCAGGATCAGCGTTGCCAGCATGACGCCGTGGACCTCTCCGGCGGCGATGCGCGGCGTGGCGATCCAGATGACGAGCACGAGCGCGCAGTTCGTGATGAAGGTGTAGGCCGCGCCTTGTCCTCCGCTTGCAATGGCAAGGAATCCCTGTGCTTCACCCAGCCTCCGGCCCAAGTCTGTGAGGCGCTCCTTGCGCTCTGCGCCGCGACCGAATGCCAGCAAGTCCGCCAGTCCCTGGATGCCGTCCACGAGCTGTACCTGGATATCCGCGCGCCGCTCGATAGCCGCCGGGCCAAAGCCCCGGCTGACTCTCTGCACAATGAATGGTAGAACGATCCCAAGCGTGGCAAAGCACGCGATGAGCATCAACGCCAGCCGCAGGTCGCTGAATCCCAAGAAGAACGAAGTCCCCGCGCACACCAGCACCGCGGTCAGAGGCGGAGAGATGACGCGCACATAGAAGTTCTCCAGCGTATTCACGTCGCCGATGACGCGCGCGAGCAGATCGCCGGCGCGATATTCCATCAGGCGTGCCGGGGCAAGCGGCTCCAGCCGCTCGTAGAACCACACACGCAGCCGCCCCAACAACCGGAACGTGACGTTGTGCGAGACGAGCCTCTCCAGGTAGCGGAAGACGGCTCGCGCGATGCCAAAGAAGCGCACGCCGACGATCGCCACTTCCAGCGCTGAGATCGACGGGTGCAGCGCCGCCGTGGAGATCAGCCAGCTCGACGTCCCCATCAGCGCCACGCTCGCGCCGACCGTGATGCTGCCGAGCAACACCGAGAGCGCCACCCAGCCCCACGAGCCATCCAGGAAGGAGAGCAGCCGCCGGAGAACTGCCTCCCGGCGCGGCTTCGTGGCGGCGGCTCGCGGCTCGGCCGCACGACGTCCGTTCTCCACGCGCTTGTCCGCCGGCGGAACGAAAGACTCCGCACGCGCGTCCACCCAGGCGGCGGGTGGCTCCCCGAACTGTGCGTGCACTGCTTTGGCATACACGCCGTTCTGTAGGACGAGCTGCCGGTGCGTACCGGCTTCCACGATGCGGCCCTCTTGCAGGACAACGATCTGGTCTGCATGAGCGACCGTGTTAAGCCGGTGCGCGATGGTGATGACGGTCCGTCCGTGCATCAGCGCGCGCGTCGACTCCTCGAGCAGTGTCTCGGTCTCGGGGTCAAGGCTTGAGGTCGGCTCATCCATGATCAAGACCGGCGCGTCCCGCAGAAACGCGCGCGCAAGCGCCAGCCGCTGCGCCTGCCCGCTCGATAGCCGCGCGCCGCCTTCGCCGATCAGCGTGTCGTATCGTTCCGGCAACGAGTCGATGAAGTCGTCCAGGTGCGCGGCCCTGGCTGCCTGCTCCAGCTCATCTTGGGATGCATCCGCCTTGCCCAGGCGGATGTTGGCGCCGATGGTGTCGTGGAACAGGTGCGGGTTCTGCGGGACCCAGCCGATCCGCTCCCGCCATTGGTCCACCGGAGTCTCCGGCATATCGCAGCCATCGATCCGGATCTTGCCGGCGGTCGGCTCCATGAAGCGCAGCAGCAGGTTTGCCAGCGTGGTCTTTCCCGCGCCGCTTGGCCCGACCAGTGCAATGTGCTGCCCGGCAGCGATCTGGAGCGATACATCCTCCAAGGCCGGTCGCGTTTCATCGGGATACCTATACGTTACGCCGCAAAGCTCGATGGTCAGGTTGTCTTGAGCGCCGCCCGGGATGCGATTTCCATTCGAGGCGGCCGCGCTGTCAGACTGCGGCAGCGGAATGTCCAGTATCTGGAAAATGCGCCGCGCCGCGCTGGTGCCCGCCATGCCCGCGTGGAATCGCAGACCCAGCATGCGCAGCGGCAGATAGAACTCCGGGGCCAGGATCAGCAGGAACAGCGCCTCCTGGAATCCCATGCGCGCATACAGCAGGCGCAACCCGACCTCCACAGCGATGATGGCGGTACTGATGGTTGCCAGCAGTTCCAGCGCGAATGCCGAGAGGAATGTGACCTGCAAGACCTTCAGCGTGGTGTCGCGGTACTGGTCGCTGACCTTTTCGATGTTGCGGGCTTGCGCCCTGGATTGCCCGAACAGCTTCAGCGTGGTCAGCCCCTGCAGGCTATCCAGGAAGTGCGCGGAGAGCCGGCTGAGCGTCTCGTATTGCCGCCGCGTTACCAGCTCCGCGCCGCGTCCGATCAGGAACATGAAGAAGGGGATCAGCGGGGCGGTCAGCAGCAGGACAAGGCCCGACAACGGGTCCAGCGGGAACACGATCAGCAGGATGCTGACCGGAACCAGCGTGCTGACCACCAACTGCGGCAGGTACTGGCTGAAGTAAGCGTCCAGCGCCTCGATGCCGTCCACCGCGGCCGCCGTCAGCTCGCCGGTGCGCTCGCCGCGCGTGTAGGCCGGGCCCAGTGCTACGATATGCGCGAAGAGGCGGTCTCGCAGGTCCGTCTTGATCCGTATGGCAACGCGACTGGCGGAAATCTCACCCAGCCAGACAAGCAGGGCGCGTCCGGCTGCGACGGCGAGCAGTGCGCGCATCCAGGGCCAGATCTGGGTCAATGCCTGTCGCTTGAGAAACACGTCGTCCACCGTGCTGCTGAGCAGGTACGATTGGCCGATCGCCAGCCAGCCGGTGAAGAGGCCCGCCAGAACCGTCAGAATGAGGGGGAGACGCGTATCGCGGGTGAGGAGCAGAAGCCGCCGGTGCATATTGCTGGTAGGAGCATACCTCATGGCAGGGAGGCTGAGACAGCAGCCTCAGCCTCCCTGTGGCGATGGATGAGATGGTGTGCGTGCCTAGTAGACCAGCGACTCCCGGCTGGTCGTGATCCGCTTGCGGAACATATAGTAGCTCCAGCCCTGGTAGATGAGCACGATCGGCACGAAGATCAGCGCCACGATGCTCATGACGCCCAGCGTGTACTGCGAAGACGAGGCGTTGTAGATCGTCAGGCTCCACAGCGGGTTGGTGCTGGAGATCATCACGCGCGGGAACATGAGCGTGAAGAAGGCTACCTGCGTCAGCACGATGTGCAGGCCGGTGAAGGCGAAGGCCCAGCCTTCCATCTTCCGGTTGATAAAGAAGATGTCGACCAGCAGCACTGCCGCCGCGGCGATGGGGATGATACCGGGGTTGACGCCGAGCTTGGTCAGCATGTCGGTGTAGATGTAGCTGGTGATGCCTAGCACGACCACGATCACGGCCGCGGCAACGTACAGCTTCCGGGCGGCTGCCCGAGCGCGCTCGCGCAGTTCGCCTTCCAGGCGCAGGGTCAGGAAGTTCGCGCCATGCAGCAGGAACACGGCCACCATCGTAAGCCCGCCGATCAGCCCGTACGGATTCAGCAGGGTGAACAGGCTGCCGGTGTACATCATGTTCTGGTCGATCGGGACGCCCTTCGCCAGGTTGGCAAAGGCGGTGCCGAACAGCAGCGCGGCCATGAACGAGCCGACCGCGATCATCCAGTCGAAGGTGTGCCGCCAGCGGGGGTTCGGGTCTTTCGAGCGATATTCGAACGCGATGCCGCGAATGATGAGCCCGACCAGCAGCAGGAACAGCGCCAGGTAGAATCCGCTGAACATCGTTGCATACCACTGCGGGAACGCGGCAAACGTCGCGCCGCCGGCGGTCAGGAGCCAGACTTCGTTGCCATCCCAGACCGACCCGATCGTGTTGATGATGGCGCGGCGCTCCTCATCCTTCCGGCCCAGGAACGGCATGAGCATTCCCACGCCGAAGTCAAACCCCTCGAGGAAGAAGAAACCGATCCACAGCACGGCGATCAGAACGAACCAGAGTATTTGCAGATCCTGATGTGTCATTCCAGCCTCCTAGTCCTGTGCCCCGATCATGGCGGGTGCTGCATCCAAGGGCTCCGGTCCTGCGCTGCCGGCATTAGCCTGCGCCGTCGCAAACTTCCGGAGCAAGTAGACATCGGCCACTGCCAGCGCTCCGTACAGCAGGACAAAGCCCACGAGGCTGATCAAGATGTCGGCGACCGTCAGGTTCGGTGAAACCGCTTTGGAGGTCAGCAGCAAGCCCTGGACGATCCAGGGTTGGCGGCCCATTTCTGTAAGCAACCAGCCGGTCGTATTGGCTGCATACGGGAGCACGATGACCCAGGGAACCCATTTCATCCACCTGGCATTCGTCACATCGCGGCGCGAGGCCCACAGGAACAGCGCCGATAGCAGCATCATCAGCAGGCCGGCCGTCAACATGATGCGGAAGCTCCAGTAGGTCACCACCATCAGCGGGATATAGTCGCCGGGGCCGTACCGCTGGTCATACAGGACCTGGAGGTCCTTCACGCCCTTCACTTCACAACTGAAGTTGTTGCAAGCCAGGAAGCTTGTCAACGCGGGAAGACGCAGCGACCAGACTTCATTCCTGCCCGTCAGGTCTCCGATGGTCAGGACCGAAAACGAGGCCGGTCGCTCGGTGTACCAAAGCGCCTCGATGGAGGCCATCTTCATCGGCTGCGTCTCATAGATGTATTGCCCCTGCGTGTGCCCGCCGAGGAACACGAGCACACCGGCGACCAGACCCACCACCGCGGCCCATTGGAACGAGCGCTTGAAGATCTCGACCTTGTTCTTGCGCGCGATGTGCCAGGCGCTGACGCCCAGGATCAGGAAGCTGGCGGTTGCCAGGCCCGCCGAGATCGTATGCCAGAAGAAGATCCAGCCCTTGGGGTTGGTGATGAGCGCAAAGAAATCGACCAACATGGGGCGGCCGGTCGTCGGGTCCAGGATATAGCCGACCGGGTGCTGCATCCAGCCGTTCGCCAGCAGGATCCACAATGCCGAAAGATTGGAGCCGATGGCGACCAGCCAGATCGATGCCAGGTGGACCTTCTCCGGGACCTTGCCTTCACCGAAGACCCACACGCCAAGGAACGTGGACTCCAGGAAGAAGGCCATCAGCGCTTCGATGGCGAGCGGCGCGCCGAAGATGTCGCCCACGAAGCGCGAGTACTCCGACCAGTTCATCCCAAACTGGAATTCCTGGACGATGCCGGTGACGACGCCGATCGCAAAGTTGATCAGGAACAGCCTCCCCCAGAACTTGGTCATCTCCCGGTACGACTCATCCTTGGTCTGGTAATAGCGAGTCTGCATGACCGCCACAAACCAGCCCAGGCCGAGCGTCAGTGGGACGAAGAAGAAATGATAGATGGTCGTGCTCGCGAACTGCCATCTCGAAAGGATCAGTGGATCCATCTTTCCTCCTAATGCACGTACTCAAAATGCGCGCCATCCCGGGCGTCGGGACCGCGCGTAGATCACAATGCCATGCTGTCCGCTAGCAGCGGAACCTCTGCGGCTTCCCGCGCCAGCTCCTCAAAATTCGTCGCGGCCATCTCCAGCAACATTGCCTTCTGCACTCTGCCCCATCTCAGCCGCACCGGGCAGTCGGACCGGAATGGGCAATCATCCTCGGCCTTGGCCTGCAAGCACTGGGAGAGGAGCAGCAGGCCTTCAAAGGCCTCCACCACGTGGAGGAGCGTGATCTGCGCGGCGGGACGCGATAGGCTCACACCGCCTTCTCTGCCGGGAAAGGTCTTGACGAGCTTGCCCTTCGCCAGCTTGGCCACGATCCGCAGCATCATGGCGGACGGTATCTGCATTTCCTGCTGAATGGTCCGGGTGGGGAGGCGCGTGCCTTCCGGCCTCTTTGCCAGGGCGAGCACAACACGAACTGCGTAATCGGTCTGTCGGTTGATCCTTAGCATGGTGAACTTCCCTCCGTACTGCTAAACCTTTACGCATTTTGTAAAGGATTACCGCAAATGTAAGGGTTGTGGCTTGTGCAATCCAGTACTAATTGTCATAGGCTGTAAGTGACTTTTGTCACATGAAGGTGAGAAGAGCGCTCAGCAGTCAGCCGTCCGCGGTCAGCGATCCGCCGAAAGCATTAAACACGAAAGGCACAAAGGACTCGAAGGAAGAAAAGAATTCCTCTAAAAGGTTCCTGGCTGATCGCTGGCTGGCAAATTTGCCTACGCGCGCCTTAACAAACCCGATATTTTAAGGTTCCGGGCAAAAGAGTGTAACGCTGATAACGCTGTGTGAGCAGTGGACAATCTGCGCGCTTGACAACAGAACGAATGTTCTATAGATTCATGGCAGGCAGTTCTGATGCGTTTTCAGAATGCCGAATCTTCACCCGGAGGCTTGCCATGCTGCCCAACCCCTCTTTGCCAAGACCAGATCTCTCACTCGATACCCCGCGGGAGGCCGCCTATGGCGTGGTCGCGGCGTGGATGAACGGTAACTCGGCGCTGAAGAATGCGCCATTTCTCAAGCCCGAGCATTTCAGCAACGCGTTCGACGAGGCGGCGTGGGAAGTGATCCTGCAACTGGAGCAGAAGAACATCGTCGGCGAGCACGTTCTGCTGAGACAGGGCATGGAGACGCAGCGTATCTTCTGGTCGGCGGAGGTTTCGCCCGGCAAGTACCTGCGGGAGGCGCTGGAGTACACCGAGCGGGCCGACGGCTACACCATGCACGAGTACGCGCGGCTCATCTATGACCGGTGGCGGCGGCGGCAGATGGAACAGGAGGCGGCGCTGCTGAAGGCGCACGCGTATAACCCCAACTTCCGGCTCCCGCCTGACCCGGCGCTGGTGGCCGGCACGCGTGGGAGCACGCCGGTCCCGCTGGGGGACATCCTAAAGGCGGAGTACCCGGCAGCGCGCGGCCCGGTCCCCA
>DATKAF010000149.1:0-2095 GCA_035498395.1 Anaerolineales bacterium | reverse complement strand
AAGTACGCCGCAATCACCATGGGCGTGCCTGTGGATCAGTTCGAGAGCGCACTCCGGCGGTTGCGGGGGCTGGCGATCCGGGTGCTGGACGATACAGCCAGCGGCGAGGACGTGACCGACCAGTTCGTCGACCTGAAGTCGCAGCTCACCAACCTGGAGGCCACGCGCGACCGCATCCAGAGCTTTCTCAACGATGCCAAGACGGTGGATGAGGCACTGCGCATCAATCAGCAGCTTTCCGACGTGGAGGCGCAGATCGAGAAGATCAAGGGGGAGATGAACTATCTGTCGAACCGGTCTGCCTTCTCGACCATCACGGTCAACCTCGAGCCGGACCTGCCAAAGATCGAGCCTACACCCACACCGACTGCCACGCCAAAGGAACTGGGCGCGTGGAACCCAGGTGAGACCACCAAGGAGGCCACCAATACGCTCGTGTCGGCGTACAGGGTCATCGTGGAGTTCCTGATCTGGCTGTTCGTCGTGATCGTGCCGATTCTCGCTCCGCCCGCGCTGCTGATCTGGCTGGTCGTGTGGCTGATACGGAGAAGCGGGCGCCAGACACGGGAGGGTGCTAACGCATCCGGAAACGTGGATGCAAAAGAATAGGGGAGAGCAGGGCGAAGTCTGCTAACTAACGGGCGGCGCCATGCAGATGGCGCCGCCCGGCGTGTGCGGCGCGCGGCAAGGGGGCATTGCAGGTCAGATTACTTTCAATAAAGCAAGTGAACAAGCTGAAGTGTGGTAATCTTTAGGGGTTCATCACATCGTTTGGGAGTCATACCGTGCCTTCTGAAAAGCCATCCGTGCCACGCGCAACGCCGCTGCATCCGGAAGTGCGAGGTCTCATCATCGGCGCGTCCAGCGGCATCGGAGCCGCACTGGCCCGACGCCTGATCGCTGCGGGCTACACGCTTGCGTTAGTCTCCCAGCGGGAAGAGGAGTTGCGCGCGCTGTGCAGCGAGATCAACTCGGCGGCAGGAAAAACGGCGGCAGTGCCGTACGTGCATGACGTGACCCAGTACGAGGAGGCGCCAGGGCTGCTGCGGCAGATCGTCTCGGACCTCGGGGGGCTGGACTTTGCCGCGTATGTGGCGGGGGTCAATTACCCGCCCGGCTTGGATCAATACAATTTCGAAAACGATCGGAAGATGATCGACGTCAACGTGACGGGTGCTATTGCATGGCTGAACCCGATCGCGGAGATGTTCCAGTCGGCTGGGAGGGGCCAGATCGTGGGGATCTCATCCGTAGCCGGGGACCGCGGGCGGATCGGAAACCCCGGATACAATGCGTCCAAGGCAGCCCTGAGCACCTACCTCGAGGCGCTGCGAAACCGGCTGACGCGCCGGGGTGTCAACGTGCTCACAATCAAGCCGGGCTTCGTCAAGACGCAGATGCTGGCAGCCGCACAGAAGCCGATGTTTCCGATCACACCGGAGAAGGCTGCCGAGGATATCCATCGCGCCATGCGCGCGCGCAAGCAGCAGATCTACACGCCGTGGTTCTGGACGTGGATCATGCTGGTCGTCCGCAACATCCCGTCGGTCCTTTTCCGGCGGATGTCGTTCTGATCCAGACCGAAGATCGCTGATGGAGCACCAGGGCGGCAGGATGGCTCGTTGTGTAATTGGCCTGCGCCCTGTTGCGAGGCGCGGCAAACTCAACCAACGAACGTTATTTCATTCATGCGAGCATTATGACCACACCAACATTCGAAAAGCACTTTTCATCCCTTGAAAACTTCGGTCATTCCCTGCGGGCCTCATCCTTCGTATTCAAGCCGAAGTGCGAAGAAGAAATCTCCAGCCTATTCGAGATCGCGCGCAAGTCCGGGCTGACGGTGACGGCACGCGGAGCCGGGAAGAGCTATAACGATGCCTCCCTCAACGGCGGCGGCATCGTGCTGGACCTCTCGCAGATGAACCGCATCACGGAGTGGGACCTGCAGACGGGCCGCGTGACCGGCGAGCCGGGCGTCACGATCCAGCAGCTCTGGCAGCAGACGGAGCCGGACGGATGGTGGCCGCCGGTCGTGTCGGGAACCATGTTCACGACGCTTGGGGGATGCCTGGCAGCAAATGTGCATGGCAAG
>DATKAF010000148.1:0-4477 GCA_035498395.1 Anaerolineales bacterium | reverse complement strand
CGTGACCCCCGCCAACGAGCCATTTCGTCCATTATATCGAGAGCTTGTATAGCTTCCTGCCGGGGTCACGCTTCGGCGCTTATTCACAGATTGATTGCCGCGGTGTCATCGGCGCTGCCATCGCCAGCAGCTCCAAAGCTGTCTACGTGGAGAGCAGGTTCGGCTTTTGCTGCGAATGCCGCGGCGGCCATAGCCGGCCCCGCAAGCTGGATCATTTGCCGTCGCGTTGTGTTCGTATGGTCATCCCCAGGCGGCGCGCTCGCGACGCTTATACGCTCCTCGCACTGGAATGTCTGGTGGAGATTACGGATTGGCGTTGATCTGCGTCCGTCGTCGACCGATTTGAGACAGTTGGCTGCCTGAATTGGCGAGGCGCTTGGCATGCCCTTTGGTTAAATTGCCCTCAGGCTTGGAAGTCTCCCGCGGCATTCTCTGCTGGCCCTCCGCGCCAAAAACATTACTTCAAAAGAGCACTACTTTTCGGGGCAGACCGCTTATCTATAAACGTAAGATGGTCAACAAAGGTGACGGGCTATGCACATCGATCACAGTCAGTTTGGCAGTATTACCATCGGCGGTAAAACCTATAATTATGATGTTAAGATCGGGTTGGATGGAAAGGTAACCAAACGCAAGAAAAAATTGTCCAAGAAGCAGTACGGAACATCGCACATCATCTCTGAAGCAGAAGCAAAGTCCGTTTTTGAAAAAGGCTGCGACTTGCTCATCGTCGGCACCGGCCAAGAGGGCAATGTCAGGCTCTCCCCGGAGGCAGAGGTCTATTTCGACAAGAAAGGCTGCAAAGTGCTGCTCTACCCCACACAGGAGGCGATTAAATCCTTCAATCAGACGGAGGAACACAAGATCGCTCTCATTCATGTCACGTGTTGACGCTCGCGGGTCAGGGCGCAGCTTGGCTGCTTTGACGCGGTTCCTGGCCGGTGGTGGGAATAGTCCGCCGCCATGATTGGTGCGGAGTTCGGTACTTACATTCGATCTGCTGGCTAGATCATCGACATGTCGAACGCCCACGACAAGGCGGTCCTTCAAATGGTGCCGACGGCCTCCCCTGTCGCGCGATAGAGACCAAGAGCCTTGTTTTACCATGCGAATGCCCGCTCACTTTGCATGGCCGGGGAAGAGCGCGGTAACCTCGGACTCGGGGAGCGCTATGGGATCATGTGATCATAACGAAAGTGCTCGAAGTAAGAGCATGCCCGTGTGTCCAGAAGTTTATTCGAGATAAGGCGCTGCATCATGTTAGATTATGCAAAATGGCATTATTAAGCGTCTGCATTTGCCTGATCCCCAAGGCCTGATGGGTTGACAGCACCAATAGGCGCAAGCCAAGGGGGCAACTCGCTGTTACTGCGAGGACGTGGTTGTATGATGGAAGCCAATGCTGCCTTGCGATGGGAGTGGCGAGTCTTCGTTCCGTCGGTCGCGGAATATGTACCATCGCTTACCATGCCATTAAACATTGTTCCTCGCGAAAGTTACGAGCTCTACATACTCAATGCATCGCGTTCTGGGTTTGAAAATGTAAAGATCCGCAATGGTGTTTTGGATATAAAACGAATCAAGAATGTTAGTGCCGATGGACTGGAGCAGTGGGAGCCGGTCTTTAAAGCAGCATTTCCAGTGAAAAAAGACGACATCATCAAAGGTCTTGGGCCATGGGTACCGCGCGCGGCAGTACTCGTGCGCGATCGTTATACAATAGAGCAGTTGATCGAAGAATGTGTGGCGCCTGACCCCGCTTTGCGGGCGGTGTGCGTTCACAAGTCGCGCCGAGGCTTCGTTTTTGCCGAGTGTCTTGGGGAAACGGTAGATTTGCTAATAGATGACGTTGCCACGCAAAGCTTATCGCTTGAGCACGAAGATCCTGCACTTATCCTGGCTGCTTTGCGTGCTCTTGGACTCGATCCTCATGCCAACACTAATTATCCTCGGGGTATCATGCATGCTCTGGCGATTGGATGCGGAAAGTAGGTAGAGATGGTCCCTTTGCGGACGCTTCAGAAGTTGTTGCCGGCTCTGCGGGCACGTGGCCGCGCCCAGGCAATCATAGCGAAGGCGCCGATAGCGTGGTGATGCTGACGGTTCCATAATTTTACGAGGTGTCAACGTAATGTTCGCTAAATGGTAATCGCGCTAGTACCGCCCTCCAGAGCCCACAGGCCGCTGACAAGGCGGGCAAATCTTGCAACAGCCATGGTATTTTTTTTCGGGAGGTTGGATACGGCATTGTGATGTCCACCGATCTTTTCCTGACGGGAGACGTGATGCTGGGGCGAGGAGTAGACCAGATTCTTGAGCATCCGAGCAAGCCCGGTCTCCACGAGGACCACGCCGATTCTGCGATCATCTATGTGCGTTTGGCAGAAAAAGTGGCTGGGCCTTTGCCGCGGCGAACCGATCCTGCATATGTCTGGGGTGATGCGCTACCGATCCTGAACAAGCTGCGACCGGCGGTACGCATCATCAATCTTGAAACTGCAATAACGACAAGCGAGGATTGGTGCCCAAAGGGCATCAACTACCGGATGCACCCCGACAACGTAGCTTCTCTTCGCGCCGCCGAGATCGATTGCTGTGTCCTTGCCAACAACCACGTCCTGGATTGGGGAGAAGCAGGGCTGCTTGAAACCCTTGCTAGTCTGCACCGGTCCGGTATTGCCGCCGCGGGCGCTGGCCATGATGCTGCCAAGGCTAGTGCTCCCGCTGCGATTCCGCTCGCCAATGGCGGGCGTATCCTGGTCTTCGGTCTCGCCACATCGAACAGTGGTGTTCCGCGCGACTGGGCAGCCGGCGCCGATCGCCCCGGCATCAATCTCTTAACTGACCTCACACCGCAAACCGCCGCTCGCCTTACGGAGGTGGCTGCCGCTCACCAGCGGACAGGCGATCTTCTCATCGCGTCGATCCACTGGGGAAGCAACTGGGGCTACGACGTTCCCGCCGAGCAGCGTGCGTTCGCTCACGCCCTGATCGACGGCGGCTTCGACCTGGTGCACGGTCATTCGTCGCATCATCCGAAAGGCATCGAGCTCTATCGCGACAAGCTGATCCTCTACGGCTGCGGCGACTTCATCAACGACTACGAAGGCATCTCGAGCTATGAGGAGTTCCGCGGCGACCTCGTCCTCATGTACCTGCCGCATATCGAGACAGCGACCGGAAGGTTGCTGTCATTGAAGATGGTCCCGATGCGGATCATGCGGTTCCAACTGCGGCGACCTTTGCCTGCCGATGCCGAATGGCTGCACCGGGTGCTGACCCGCGAGAGCAGGACGTTCGGGACGGAGGTCATCCTTCGTGAAGACGGAAGCTTCATGATCGATCGAGGAGGTACACTGGCACGCGCCTGACGCGTTTCGCTAGGCGTGCGTGTATCCTACGGTCTGCGCGAAGGTGACGAACTGTTCGTCCGGAAGTTTGAGGATACGTCCGAGCTTCATATAATCAAGCGCGCCTCTGAAGACCGTTCCCAGCCCTTCCGATGCGCAGAACAAATAGACGTTCTGGCCGATGAAGGCGGCATCCACAGACGCATAAAGACGGCGGTCCGCGGCGGGCACATCCATGCGTTCGCCATGGGCAACATAAATGAGGTTCAACGGCGCAACCCCGACAAAATCCTGCAAGCCAGTTTCAGCCCGGATGTCATTCGTCGAATGCGGAAGCAGCGTGTGCGCGTTCGGTTCGTAAAACCACACGCCATCTTTCATGGCGAGATAGATATCCATCACCATGACATGGCGCCAATACGGAGCGGTTCGGTCTCCCGTTGGGCGATTGATGCCGAACGCCGCCCACAGCAAATCGGACAAGAGTTGCAATGGCAAGTCACGCGGCGAATATTCGCGCGTGGAACATCTTTGCGCGAGCGCGTCAAAAAGCGGCATTCCACCCGCGTTGCGCGGTTTGGGGAGATCGCGCTGCTGGAGCGCTTGCGGGCTGGGTGTATTGTTCATGGCCATTTTTCTCCTCGGTTCATGGACTCAGCCTTGTCAACTTGATGACGTCTCGGTTTTCCATTTGGCGCCTCGTTCCGTCGGCGCCAGTGGCGGACAGCCAGATGAGCGGGATCATGGGTCGCGGCGCTCCTTTCGGGCAACGCCGGCTTCCCCCAGCTTGGCACAGGCGAGCGCGGCGACAGCCTGGCGGATGGTGTCGGCAATACAATGTTGACGCGCCCGTCCGGTAAGATCCGGTGCGATTGCTGCCACGTTGATGGCGGGGCCGAACCTGACGACCACGGGACGGGGACGCGGCGACCTCCTGCCCATAGGGAGTGCGGCTGCGGTGCCGCCGATCCAGGCCGGCACAACCGGTATGGGTTTGCTCCAGCACGGCGCCGATCCCCGGCTGGAAAGTCTGCAGCTCGCCGTCCGGGCTAATTCTGCCTTCGGAAAACCAAACGAGCGTCTTACCGTGGCGGAGAACGGCGGCGGCATCCGCGATGCTCGCCGCC
>DATKAF010000147.1:0-5753 GCA_035498395.1 Anaerolineales bacterium | reverse complement strand
TAAGATATGACTGGCCTTTGCTTCGATGTACTTGGCTTGATACTATTGATCACTTATGTCGCATTTGCCTATATTGTTACTCACCGGGGCGACTATTACCATATTCGCCGATGGAAAGCAGCCATCTTATTCACATTTACTTCAACAATTCCTATATTGGCAGTGGTGCTAAATGTCAGCATGGGTGGACGATTTTCTTGACAAGATTTGGAAAGACCCAAACCGAGGGCACCGGAGTCCTGCGCAGGAAATCTGAGAAGAGCTCCTTTGTGTCCTTTGTGGGTAAAGGTTCTAAAGAGGAATCAGTGGATCTCCGCGTAATCCGTGTTTTCCGTGGACAAATCACCGGAACAAACCGGTGACCCACGTGATCGAGTACGCGCCCGCCAGGGCGAAGATGCCCATCTTGATGATCTCTCCGGCCCAGCAAAACACGAAGAAACGCCACAACGGCATGCCGGATGCCCCGGCTGCGACCCCCGCCACGTCGAAGAACGGATTCGGGATGGCGGCGAAAACGAGGATGGCCCAGCCTCCGAAGCGCGATACCAACGGGGCAACGCGGGCATATACATCGGCGCGCTCGATGACTCCCTGGCCGCTGAAGCCGGCCAGCCATCCGGTCGTCTCGCCGATGGCGGCTCCGGTGCCCGCGACCAGCGCCACGGCCCACGGCACCAGCACGCTACCCATCGCAAAAACGATGGCCACCCCCGGCGCCGGAAGAAACATCGTCGCGCTGGAGAGCAGGCTGATGAGGAAGACGCCGGGGTATCCCAGCGTCGAGAGGGCGCGAATGTGCTCGCGGAAGTTGAAGCCCGCAACGATGACGGTGACCACGATGGCGAGCGAGAATACGCGCAGCAGGTTGGTGCGCAGGTCAGCGCGCCCGCGTACGACCTTGACCGGTTTGGCTGCTTCTGCCTCCAGCTTACTCGGATTCTTCAATCGTGACTTTCTGGATCTTGACGGCTGGCGCGTCCCGCCGGGACGGATCGCGGGCCGGGATGGACATCAACACGTCCATTCCCTCCACCACCTGCCCGAAGATCGTGTGCTTGTTATTCAAGTGCGGCGTCGGTACGTGCGTGATGAAAAACTGGCTTCCATTGGTGCCGGGTCCGGCATTGGCCATCGACAGAACGCCGGGCTTGTCATGCTTCAGGCTCGGATGGAACTCGTCAGGGAAGCGATAGCCGGGGCCGCCGCTGCCTGTGCCGGTGGGGTCGCCGCCCTGCGCCATGAAGTCGTTGATGACGCGGTGAAAGATGATGCCATCGTAGAAACCTTCACGGGCAAGGAACACGAAGTTGTTGACTGTCTTTGGCGCCTTGTCGGCGAATAGCTGGATGACCATGGTGCCTTTGTCGGTCTCCATGCGCGCCTTGTAATTCTTCTTCGGGTCGATCTGCATTTCGGGCGGGGTCTTCCATTGTTTTGGCATAGCTCTCCTTTTGTAAGCTGTCGGCTGTCAGCGGTCAGCTTAAGAACAGAACTCGGATGATGCGGAAACTGCTCTTGAGGGACAAAAGAGGTCCGTGTCCTTCCGTCAAATCCGTTTATTATCTTTTAGCTGATAGCTTTAAGCTGATTGCTGATAACTATCATCATCCCAACATCGTCTGGATGCGCGCGGCGACCATGTCGAGCGCGGCGGTGTTGAACCCGCCTTCGGGGATGATCACGTCGGCGTAGCGCTTGGACGGCTCGACGAACTCCAGGTGCATGGGGCGGACCGTCAACTGATATTGCTTGATGACGGACTCGGTCGTCCGGCCGCGCTCCGATATATCGCGCTGAAGCCGCCGGATGAACCGCAGGTCGGCATCGGTATCCACGAAGATCTTGATGTCGAACAGCTCCCGCAGCGAGCGTTCCACAAAGATCAGGATGCCTTCCACGAGGACGACGCGGTGCGGCGCCACGGTAAACGTCTGGCCGGTGCGGCTGTGGCGTGAGAAATCGTAGATGGGCACTTCCACCGGATTGCCCGACCGCAGGCTGACGATATGCTCGATGAGCAGCTCCGTCTCGAGCGAGTTGGGGTGGTCGAAGTTGATCTCGGCCCGCTGGGTTGGCGGCAACCCGGTCAGGTCTTTGTAATACGAATCGTGCTGGAGGAATGCGATGCGCTCGGGACCGACTCTGTTCAGGATCTCCTGCGCCACGGTCGTCTTGCCAGAGCCGGACCCGCCTGCGATCCCGATGACAAGTGGGTCGGGGTGCTTCATGGGGAGGATTATAACCGGGTGGGACGTGAAGCGTGAATCGTGAGTCGAGAATCGTGAGAGCGGGAAGTGGGAAATCAGCGAACCGGGATAACGCTGAAGAGCTGCGACTCTGAATCTGTAACCTTAGCACTATGGCTGATAGCTGACCGCTGAAAGCTGATAGCTTTAGCTTCCCATCATATACGCCAGCCCGACGGTCCCGGGCCCGGCGTGGGTTCCGACCACCGGGCTCACCGTTGAGAGCACCGTCTCGACCGCGTTGAGCTGCTGCCCTGCTCGGACCAGCAACTGGCGTGCTTCCGGCTCAGCATTGGCGTGAAGCGTTGCGAGATGAACGCTTCCCTTGCCCCGGACGTCCTCGGCCACCAGCTCCACCAGGCGGTCCAATGCCTTGGTCTTCGTCCGCACGCGATCGATGGCTTCCACATGCGCGTCCCGCAGCGCCAGGATGGGCTTCAGGTTCAGCGCGGACCCGATGAAACGCGTCGCGCCGCCGATGCGCCCGCCCCGGTGCAGAAACTCCAGCGTGTCCACTGCGAAGTAAACACCCACGCGCTCTCGAACTGCCTTGACCAGCGCCGCGCACTCGTCGACGCCGGCTCCCTGAGCGGCCGCGCGGGCTGCGGCAAGTATTTCGAAGCCCATCGCCATGGCCGTCGTGTTGCTGTCGATGATGGTCACCTTGCCTGCCGCTGAGCCCAGAGCGTCCCGCCCCTGAAGCGCTGACTGCATCGTGCCCGACAGCTTCTCCGCCAGGAAGACGCCGATCACGTCGAACCCCTTGTCGATGAGGTCCTGGAAGGCGTGCTGCATGTCCACCGCCGAAGCCTGCGAAGTGGACGGCATCACCTTGGCGGTCTTGAGCCGGGCGTAGAACTGGTCCGGCTGGATATCGACGCCGTCGCGAAGCGTTTCATCGCCCCAAATGAGCATCAGGGGCACGACCGAGATGGCAAACTGCCGCGAGAGGTCGGCGGGGATATAGGCTGTGCTGTCGGTCACAAATGCGATGGGCATGACGTCCTCCTCAGGGCAAGCGATGGGCCTTGGGCGGCTGGTGTGCGGGCAGAGGGCGGTATCTTAAGGCTGGAATCCCCTTATGATATAATGATTCCGGGCAAGTTGGCAATTGCGCGCAGATTTTGCCGAGGAGATGTAGATTGGCCTTCAACCCAATAAACTGGCTGTTAGGCCTGTTCTCGCTGGACATTGCGATTGATCTCGGCACTGCGAACACCCTAGTTCACGTGCGCGGCAAAGGTATCGTTATTAACGAGCCCTCCTGGGTGACCATCGATAAGCGTTCGCGCTTACCCCTGGCGATCGGCCTGGAGGCGAAGGAGATGGTGGGACGGACCCCCGGCAATGTGGTGGTGGTCCGGCCCGTTCGCGATGGTGTGATCTCGGAATTCGATGTCACTCAGGTCATGTTGGAGTATTTCATCGGGAAAGTCCACGAGCAGAGCGTCGTACCGCTACCGCGGCCGCGCGTGGTAGTCGGTATCCCGACCGGTGTGACGGAAGTGGAGAAGCGGGCGGTTTACGATGCCGTAATGGCATCCGGGGCACGACAGGCGATGCTCATCGAGGAGCCGATCGCGGCTGCACTGGGGGCGGGGCTGCCGGTGAACGAAGTGCGCGGCTCGATGGTAGTCGACATCGGTGGCGGGACGACCGAAGTAGCGGTCATGTCGATCGGCGGAGTGGTGGCCTCCCGTTCTTTGCGTGTAGCCGGCGATGAGATGGACCAGGACATCGTGCAATACTTACGAAACAAATATAATCTTCTTATCGGCGAAGGCATCGCAGAGCAGTTAAAATGGCGTATAGGCTCTGCGTACCCGTTGCAGCCTGAGAAGACAGCCGAAGTGCGGGGGCGGAACCTTGTGACGGGCCTGCCGGAGACCATCGAGATATCGTCAGTCGAGATCCGTGAGGCGCTGGCCGGGTCGGTCCAGGTCATCCTGGACACCGTGCGCGACGCTCTGGACGAGATCCCGCCCGAGATCGTGGCGGACCTGATGGATATCGGGATCTGCCTGGCCGGAGGGGGCGCGCTCCTGCAAGGCCTGGCTGACCGGCTGACCGATGAGCTAAAGCTTCGCGTCTGGGTGGCGGAAGACCCGCTTACCTGCGTGGCACGTGGCGCGGCGGCCATTTACGAAGATTTCGACACCTTGAGCCGATTCCTTGTGGGGCTGGAGCGAGGCAGCACGCGCCACTCGGTGGCGTAGCTCCGGTTTCCCCGTTTGCAGGCGCGGATCCTTGCGCCTGCCCGTACTGTAAGAATGAGAGATCTGTTTTCCCGTTCGGTGCAAACAACCGTTATCTTCCTGATCGTCGGCGGAGTGCTGATACTGGCTTTCGGCGGCGTGTTCAGCGCGGCCTCCAACCGGCTGACCGGCGGGCTCGTGGGTATGCAGGGCTGGTTCGCCACGCGCTCTCAGGCCATCCAGGAGTTCATCGGCGCGCCGCGTGATCTGGTGACACTGCGGACACAGAACGCCGAGCTCCAGGCGCAGGTATCGCAGCTCCAGGCGCAGGTCATCGACCTCCAGCAGCGCGTGAGCGAGACCGAGATACTAGCCGCGCTGGTCGATTTCTCGCGTGCCAGCCCCGAGAGCAGCTACAAAGCCGCCTCGGTGATCGGCCGCGACCCCAGCCCGTTTCTGCACTATATCATCATCAACCGCGGCTCCAACGATGGCATCCAGCGCGGTATGCCGGTGGTCACCAATGCGGGCTTGGTCGGGCGCGTGGATGCGGTCATCGCCGACGCGGCCCGGGTGCAACTGATCACCGACCCTGCTTCCTCGGTCAATGTGCATCTCAAGAACGCCAACACGGATGCGGTACTGGTCGGCTCAGTCACCGGCGACGTCTCGCTGGACCTGATCTCGCAGGACTCGACGGTGAACGGCGGCGATCTCATCCTGACCTCCGGCCTGGGCGGCGGCTTTCCGCCCGAGTTGATCGTCGGGCAGGTCGTCAACGTGCGCAAGCTGCCTGCCGAGCTTTTCCAGCAGGCGACGGTGCAGCCTGCGGTGGACTTCAGCCGCCTCCAGATCGTGCTGGTCATCACCAACTTCCGCGCCATCGATACCGCGCCGCTCGTCCCCACGGCAGCACCCTGAATGCGAAACCTTGTAGCCATCCCGTTGCTGCTGCTGGCAGTCGTCGTGCAGTCGGCGATCGTCCCTTCCTTCTCGCTGCTGGCGGGCTATCCGGACCTGCTCCTGGTGCTGCTGGCTGCCTGGGCGTTGCAGGAGGGCGTCAACACGGCTATCCAGTGGGCGCTGCTGGGTGGTCTGATGATGAGTCTTGTCTCACATTTGCCCTGGTTCATATACATCTTCGGCTATACTGGCGTGGTCCTGCTGGCCCGGCTTCTTCAAAGGCGTGTCTGGCAGGTACCGCTGCTTGCGATGTTCACGGTCACATTCCTTGGAACGATGTTGATGCACCTCCTCACGTATGCTTACCTACAGATCTCCGGCGGCACGCTGACCTTTAGCGATGCGA
>DATKAF010000146.1:0-36664 GCA_035498395.1 Anaerolineales bacterium | reverse complement strand
ATTCCTGCCATCCAATCCTCAGATGGCCAGGGTCGTATTCTGGCCATACGTCATACCCGAGACAGCCTTCACGATCGAGCATCAGAGGTTACCGGACGGAGAGATCGCTGTCCGCCGCGGTACCAGTGTTCGGGCCTCCGATGGACCGATAGGCCGGGTGGACGAACTCATGATCGAACCCGAAGATGGGCGTATCACCCATCTTGTGCTGCGGGAAGGACATCTAAGGGGCCAAAAGGACATTGCAATTCCCGTCTCACAGATCGAGAAGCTCGATCAGGACACGGTCTACCTGAGGCTTTCCAAGCAAGAAGTGAAGGCCTTGCCGGAGATTCAAATTCGTCGCTCGAAGAATAGCAGATCGTGATCGTGCAGGCGCAAGCCGATGCACTCGTGCAAAGTGCCTGCTTTACTGCCATTAGAAGGTAAAAATGCTTACGATGTTTGAAATAGAAGTTCCTGTCGACGCCGTCGTACATGCCATCGATGGAGCGTGCGGGCACGTAGGGTGCGTCATCGTTGATCCCATCAAGGAACAGGTCACACACCTGGTGGTCCAGGACGGCGAATCGCCACAGATCCAGAGGTTGGTTCCCGTTGACCTCATACACAGTACCCGCCAGAAAGAGATCGAAATCAAGTGCGGCATCGAGGAGTTCAAGAAATTGCCTGCTTTTGCCGAGGCGGAATTTCTGCTGTCCGATCCAGAGACTGGTTCGCACAGGCTCTGGCCGTATGTTGAGTCTGAATCTTCCTTGAATGTGCCTGAGCATGAAAGGCTGCCTGCGGGTGAGGTCGCCATTCGGCGGGGAACCGCTGTTCATGCCAAGGACGGTCCAATTGGCATCGTGGATGAGCTCATGATCAACCGCCAGGACGGAAGTATTACCCATGTAGTTCTGCGGGAAGGCCATTTGTGGGGCACGAAGGATATTTCAATTCCGGTCTCTCAGATCGAGAAACTGGATCAAAACACGGTCTACTTGAGACTCTCCAAGCAAGAAGTGGAAGCCCTGCCAGAGATTCGAATTCGTCGCTTCCAGCACTGACGCCATAACGGTGGCGGCCGGGTCCTCAGGATAAACACCTATCCACTTTTGAGCGAAGCCAATGGGTGACTCACTGATGAAGAAGTCCATTATCGACCACCCGCCCGGTAAGATGCTACGAGCCAGCCTCCGCCTGCCCATTTGGCTCTACCGCCTCCGGCTGGGCTGGCTGCTAGGCAGCCGGTTCCTCCTGCTCCACCACACGGGACGCAAGAGCAGAAAGATGCATGAGACGGTCATCGAGGTTGTACGGCACGACCGGAAGGCTAAGATCTACTACGCTGTCTCAGGCTGGGGCAACAGAGCGGATTGGTACCAGAATGTCCGCGCAGACCCCGATGTCCTCATTCAGGTTGGAAAAGGCAAGTTCCAGGCGAGAGCAGTTTTTTTGCCCTTGAATGAGTCGATCCGAATCCTGGATGCGTATGCGCGTGAACATCCGTTTGCGTTCCGCGAGCTTACCAGCCTTTTCCTTGGACAGCGCCTGCAAGCTGTTCCCGCGAGTGCCCAATCGCTGGCCGAGAAGATGCCCATGGTCGCCTTCTGCATAAGGCAAAAAGGCGATCCTTAATCCAAGGAGGCCTGGCAATGATCCTCTTTATCCGTAAACCATATCAGTAAAAACAGGAGACCTATCGTGATCCACAACAAGAACATCCTCATCAGCGGAGCAGGGATTTCGGGTCTGACACTGGCATACTGGGTGCAACATTACGGGTTTACGCCGACGGTGATTGAGAAACGACCCAATTTGACCGACCAGGGTTACATGATAGATTTTTACGCCTCAGGCTATGATGTTGCCGAAAAAATGGGGATCATTAAAGAGCTGGAGATCAGGTCGGAGCAGTACCCGATCTCAAAAGTGGCGTTTGTGGATCAGAGCGGGAGGCCGCGTGCCACGCTCGATGTGGGAAAATTCCGAGAGGTCCTGCACCACCGCTATTTTCCGATCATGCGTGGCGATTT
This sequence comes from Anaerolineales bacterium, assembly GCA_035498395.1. Taxonomy (GTDB): domain Bacteria; phylum Chloroflexota; class Anaerolineae; order Anaerolineales; family Villigracilaceae; genus Fen-1038. The sequence continues at coordinate 34,646 of DATKAF010000146.1, read as the reverse complement.
GGAGGCGGTCCTTTATGGATCGATCAACGACAAAGTGTCTATCCGCTTTGGAACCGACATCTGCAAACTCGAGATCGGCAGTGGCGCAGTGGATGTCGAATTCTCAGATGGAAGACGAGAATCTTTCGATTTAGTCATTGGTGCGGGCGGGATCCATTCCAACGTCCGTAGATTAGTGTGGGGGGATGAAAGCCAGTTCAGTCGTTACTTGGGCTTCTATGTCGCATGCAGTGTCATCGATAACTTCTTTGACACAGATAGAAAGTTCGTCGGCCATTTTGAGCCGAATCTTCAAACCAGCATCTATTCCATTGGTCATAACAAACTGGCTACCTTCTTCGCGTTCCGGTCGGATAAGTTAAATGCCCATACGCGTGCAGAACAAAAAGAGTTGCTTGCCAAAAAGCTTGATGGCCTCGGTTGGGTAATTCCACGATTGCTGGAGGGCACAATACGTGCGGATGATTTCTTCTTCGACTCCGCATCCCAAATTCATCTTGACAACTGGTATCAGGATCGTGTTGCGCTCGTCGGGGATGCGTGTCAATGCCTAACACTGCTTGCGGGGCAGGGCGCTTCGATGGGCATGGCCGGTGCCTACTTGCTAGCTGACGAATTATATAAGGCGGACGGTGACTACAAGGTCGCGTTCCCCGCGTATCAGGAGAGACTCAAGCCAGAGATCGACCGCAAACAGAAGGAGGCGCGCGGTCTGGCCGGCTCGTTTGTGCCTAGGAACAATCTGGAAATTGCTATGGCCCACCTCCTCTTCAACACCGCATTACTTCCGGGATTCAGTTCTTTATTTGCCAGGCAGATTGGAGCGAAGACCCTGATCAAGTGAAGTGGAAGCTCATTTGGAACGTCGAATGCACACACACCATTGTTAGGGACGCTGATAGGCAGGTATACAGTGGAGCAAGTATGATCTCAACACGGGTCTGGGGCACACTCGTTCGTGCAAAGCTCGCATTCATTCTGCCTGTCCTTCTTTTGCTGTGGGGTAGCCTCAGCTGGGTAGGGTGGCATTGGCATCCCGGCCGCACAGTGCCGCAAGCGCTGCTGATAGGGCTAGCATCTGCAGTTCTCATGGCGTTCGCCGAATTCGGGCACCCATTTGCGCATATCCTCAGCGCTCGTTATGCGGGCGCACCCATGGACGAGCTGCTGATTGCAGATGGCATGCCGCGTACCCTTTACTGGAACAATGAAGTCTCTCCCAACGCACATCGGCTCCGTGCGCTCGGTGGTCTGATTTTCAATATACTGGGGCTGCTGATCAGCGCAGCGGTGTTTGCCATTGTCCTGAGTTACCCGGTGGTTAGAGAGCTGGCCGCCTGGTCGGCGCTCGGGCATGGGCTGCTGCTTATCATGAGCCTGTTCCCCGTGCCGATGGTAGATGGCGGCACTCTCTTGAAATGGACATTGGTGGCAAGAGGCAGGGCGCCGGCGCAAGCCGATGCGCTGGTCAGGCAAGTCGATCAGGGGATTGCAGTAACCGCGGCTATCCTGGGCGCCTTTCTATGCGTGACGAAGATGTGGCTGCCCGGTGTAATATTGCTTGGCATCAGCGCCATTGTAATTGGTGTCGTAACGGGCCAGGTACGATGAAGAGCATGCGGGGTAGCTTTGGTAACCTTGTTGCTTAACCATCTTGTACAAAGGAATGAAGGTATACCTGTAAGCTCTAAGGGGTAATTATGTTAGCATCATCTTGGGCCTGTACTGTAGCGCCTCGGCCAGATGCGCCGCCAGGATCTGTTCGCATCCTGCCAGGTCTGCAATAGTTCGGGCCAGCTTCAGCTCCCAGTGATATCTCCGCGCCGAAAGGTTCATCTGCCCCATCGTCGCTCGCACCAGGCTCTTTCCCGCACCATCCAGCTTGCAGAACTGCCGTATCTCCGCGACGCGCATATCGGCGTTGCACACTACATTCAAAGCGCCTGCCTCCTTTCCTGTTTCCTCTTTCGCCTCACCGTCGCTGAATCTCTTGGGCTGCAGCTCCCGGGCGCGCTCAACTCTGCTCCGAATAGCTTCGCATGGCTCCCCCAGCCGATCATCACTCAACTTCTGGTAATCCACCCGCGGCACTTCCACGTGGATATCGATCCGGTCAAGCAGCGGCCCCGAGATCCGTTATTGATATTTCGTCACCACTGACGGCGCGCACGAGCACAGCTCAGAGGGACCGCACAGGCCAGCAGGCTCAAGACCAGGAGCAGCGAGCGGAAGCGTCGAGGCATCAGAGAACAGCCAGCATTGTCCCGGTTTTCAATTTGGCTGGATTTCGCCCTGCTGCGAGTCCGCGTAAAGATGTGCATCGGCGGTCTCTGGCCCCAGCAGAGCGCGCATGGGACCCAAGCGGGATTGATGTACGATCAAGGCTGTCGCGATCAGGGTGGAAATGGGCACGGCGGCGATCAACCCGAGTGAACCCACGAGTGTGCGGACGATTTCCTCCGCCAGGAATTCGGAGTTGATCAGGTAGCTGTAACTCCCGTTGTTCAGAGTGAAGATCAGGAGCAGCGGCAGGGATGCGCCGGCATAGGCCAGCACCAGCGTGTTCACGGTGGCCGCCACGTGATCCTGCCCGACGCGCATAGCCTTCAGGAACATGAGCCGGAAACCCAGCAACGGATTCGCATCGTGCAGTTCGACCACCGCTGCCGATTGAGAGGTCACAAGGTCACCCAATACACCCAAGGCTCCGATGATCATCCCTGCCAGCAGCAAACCGCGTGGGTCGATGTGGATCGAAGATCCCTGCATCAAATACTGTGCATTCTCATCCCCGTATCCGTTCAGACGCGTCAGGCCAACGAACATAGCCGAGAACGCTCCAGTCAATGACAGCGACAGGATCATGCTGACCACGGAGGCATGACTCTTCAGGTTCCAGCCATATGTCAGATAAAGGGTTACGCCCAGCAGGATCATTGAGCCGATCAGACTGACCTTCACCGGGTCTTCCCCTGCCAGGATGTGCGGTAGGATGAAGCTCACGATCATGACCATGCTAATGGCCAGAGCGACCAGGCTCCCCAGACCCTTCCAGCGGCCCAGTACGAGAATGGACAGCGCGAATACAATCAACATGATTGCCAGGGATTTCGATCGCACGTAGTCCGAGTAATATGCCTTCAGATCGCCACTGGGAGCTTGATCGATCATCACGTAGACTTCGTCACCGGGGGCAAAGCGGATATCATCCGTGCGAAGCTGGCGCTTCCCGTAATCGATTTGGAATGACATGCCCTGCTGGTCGCCCTCCAGGATCTCCACCTGCATCACCTGGTACAACTGGCTCCGGCCGTTCAGCTCGATTTGCCCTTCGTCGACGATCTGCGTGACGCGGGCCCGCACGGTTTGCGAGCCCAAGGTGGACGTGGCTTCGGCGGTTTGCGGGAGGCGAACTGGTCCGAATAGATAGGGAACGCCCCAGAGACCAAACGCAATGAAGGCCAGGAGAATGATCAGGGCCCCGGCGAAGAACAACCGATGGGAATTCTGCATAAGTCCTCCGGCGAACATTATAGGGGAGGCACGTAGTGGTGTGGATTCTCTTAGTCTGGCTTAATGTGCACGCAGGCCACTTGACAGGTTAGAAAACCCTGCTAGATTGTGTACGAGCCATCTGTTGAGCTTCCCTGCAGAGCAAGCCGCCTTCAATTCCAGGCTGTCCTGAGGGTTCAGGGTATTCGCAAATTGAACCATCCGTCCACCGATCTACGCCGAATAACAGTTGCCATACTCAGCGCGTGGATACTCGCCAGATGCAATCCTGCGCTCCGTTTCCCATCCTTCTTCCAACACAAGCCCGCCGCCCCGCAAGAATTCACCATAGAGGTTGTAGCCACATGGCCGCATGACCCCGCCTCGTTTACAGAGGGCCTGCTCTGGCACAATGGCTTTCTATATGAAAGCTCCGGATTGTATGGCAGGTCGAATCTCCGCAAAGTCGATCCTCAGTCCGGTGCGGTGCGGCAGCAGGTAGAGGATCCCAGCCAGGTATTTGGGGAGGGAATTGCGATCGATGGGGAACAGCTCTATCAGCTGACGTGGCGTGAGCATCTCGGCTATATCTACGACCTGCAGACCCTCAAGCCAGTGGGAACCTTTTCTTACCAAGGAGAAGGGTGGGGCTTGTGCTTCGATGGTCATCATTTCTATATGTCCAACGGGAGTGCCTCTATCTCCATTCGGGACCCACGCACTTTTGCTCTCATCGGAAACATTGAGGTGAGACAAAACGCTCAGCCGATTGCCATGCTGAATGAATTGGAATGCGTCGGGGATTCGATTTATGCCAATGTATGGATGACCAATCATATCCTGCGGATCGACAAAAGCAGCGGCCTGGTGACGGGCGTCATCGACGCCTCGGGACTATTGACGGCACAGGAGCTCGCGCAAGTCGGCCCGAATGGAGTCCTCAACGGAATTGCCTACGATCCGGCGCGAAATGAATTTTGGATTACCGGCAAACAATGGCCCAAGTTGTTTGAGGTCCGATTCGTGCTGAATGGCGTACACTAAGGCAGCTGGACGGCCCATGCTCGGTGATAGAATCCTTCTCAGAGATTCCTGTTTGGAGGTGCTTGATGTGTGTGTTTTGTGCCGCCATTCCGATCGCCGCCACAACCGGCGTCGCGCTCAACAGTAAGCAGTTACAGGCCAAGCGAGCGGCTCAGACTGCCGGCGTTGAGAAACCCGAGACCAAGCCCATCATGCAGATTACGGCTGGTGTGATCTTTCTGCTCCTGATTGGTTCAGCCACGTACCATACGCTGACGTCGCTTCCCTAGTTCTACCGTTCACATAGCCCAAACCAAAGAAATCCAGGCCGCATTTGCGGGCTTGACTCTTTGCTATGGCTCGCCCAGCTCCGCGACAACGGATATCGCCTCACCAAGGCTCGCCGGGCGGTCGTGGACACGGTCGCACATAGTCGCCATGCCATCACGCCCGTTGATGTATATGACGCCGCCCGCAAGCGCTACCCCGCCTTGGGTCTCGTAACAGTTTATCGAACCATGGAAAAACTGGAGGAACTGCACCTGGTCCAGCGCGTGCATCAGCCCCAGGGCTGCCAGGCCTTCATCGCCGCCGGTCAGGGGCACCAGCACCTGTTGCTCTGCCAGCGCTGCGGTCGTGTCACCTTCTTCGAAGGCGACGATCTGAAGGCGCTCATGAGCGCCATCGCCACTAAGACCGGCTATCGAACCCAGGAGGATTGGCTGCAACTATTCGGTCTTTGTGCAAGCTGCCAGTAGAGTTCACAGGAGAGAGTATGCGAAACATTTTTGTGGTTCTTTTTTGCGTCGGCATTTTGCTTGCGAGTTGTGCTCCCGCCAACGTCACTGCTCAATCTGGCTCGTTGCTTGTGCTGGCGACCGAGACCATTCTGGGTGATATCTCACAAAACGTCGCAGGGCAGCGCCTGCACGTCGACGTTCTGCTGACACCGGGGATCGATCCGCATGAGTTCCAACCCGCCCCGCAGGACGCCATCAAGATCGCCCACAGCCAGGTGTTGATCGTCAACGGCCTTGGTTACGAGGCATGGCTCACCTAATCCCTGGAAGACAACGGCGGTCAGCGCCGCGTGATTGTTGCTACAACCGGCTTGTCTCCGGCTGCGGACCCGTCCGGTGAACATCCAGACGGCGATCCCCACATGTGGATGAACCCCCTCAATGTAGTTCATTATGTCGAGAATATCCGCGACGGCCTGACCCAAGCCGATCCGGCGGGTAAAGAGCTCTACGCCGCGAACGCAAGTGCCTACATCGCCAAGCTCAAAGACCTGGATACATGGATAAAGCTTCAAGTAACGGCACTGCCGCCAGCGAAACGCCTCTTGGTCACAAACCATGATGCGCTTGGGTATTTTGCCAAGGCCTATGATTTTCAGGTGGTCGGGCTGGTCATCCCCAGCGTGACGAACGAGGCTTCACCGTCCGCCCAGCAAATGGCCGCCTTGATCGATACCATCAAGAAGACAAGTGCTCCTGCCATCTTCCTGGATGTCAGCGAAAACCAGAACCTGGCGAGGCAGATCGCTTCCGCCTCAGGCGCCAAGGTGGTCACCGATTTGTACGTCGAGACCCTCTCGGCTCCCGATGGTCCGGCTCCCACCTACCTGGACATGATCCGGCATGATGTGCAAGACATCGCGAACGCCCTGAAGTGAAAGCCGAACATCGCGGTAGTTCTCTCACCTGCATTTCAGCCTAATAGATTAGTATTCACGGCTGTTTACCCCAATCCAAAGGTTATTGCAGCCGTGCAGATCGCCAGAATTATTGGTTTGAACAATACCTCTCTCACACGCCGCCGCTATCCGAAGATCCGGCTGGGCTACTCGTGGCTGGTGGTCATCCCCGCCGGCGCATGGGCTATCTCTACAATCTACATCCCCATGTTGAGCGAGAATTTAAGCCGCCCCGAGAACTGGGCCGTCACAGGCACAATTCTGCTTCTGATCGGAGTGTCTGTGGCCGGTCATATGCTGGCACACCTGTTTGCAGGACAGCTTGCGCATGCGACCACGCCCGACGAACTGCCACTCTTCATTTATGGGGACGCCGCCCAAGCCTGGCCTATTGCCGGTTCAGGCTGGAAGGAGGCAGCAGTTGCCGGAGCCGGCCCATTGGTCAATCTGGTCCTCAGCGGGCTGGGGTATCTACTGTGGAACGCACAGCTCGGCATCTTTCTGAATCTGGTCGCAATCGTCCTGTGCCTCTTCAATCTTTGGATCTTGGCACTAAATCTTCTACCCGTCTTTCCAATGGATGGAGGACGCCTCGTGCGCGCCCCGTTGCTGGGCTTGGTCCATCCAACTGCCGCACTGACCACGTGGATCAGGCGAGCGGGCCTACTCGTCTGCCTAGCGCTGGCTAGTTGGGGCATCTTCCTGTACCTGCAGCACTCGCGCTTCAGCCCTGAGACCGCGGGCATTACCTTTGCGCTCGTCCTGCTGCTCCTGGATGGCCTCAGATTCAAACCCAATTTGGAAAGTCCAACATCCGCAACCTCAACTGGTTCCCGCCTCCAAGGCCTGCGCATTGTGACCACGGCACTCCTGGCAATCATCATGCTGGCAGCTTTCGCCTCGACATTGATGACCAACAACGGCCTGGAAGCGCCTGGTCTGGCGCTCTCGGTTGAACCGATGATCAACGTCCCGCCTCAATATCGGCACACGCACAAAGGCACGTTCCTGCTCCTAACCGTCTTCTCTCATGCTCCCATTCTGGCGGGAGAGTGGGCGATGGCTCACGTGGACCGGGCGATGTTTGTGCTTCCACCGGAGGCCGTGGTACCGAAGAACACAACCATTCAGGAGCAGGCCCGGCAGGGCTTTCAACAGTTGGATGAGAGCGAAGCGACTGCCATCACGGTCGGTCTGCGACTTGCAGGATTCAAGGTCGACATGATCGGCAAGGGTGCGCAGGTGGAATCTATCGCCCCCAAAAGTTACGCCAACGGAAAGCTCCAGGTTGGCGATGTGATTACTTCGCTAAACGGTCAGCCGGTGCGCACGACGGACGATCTAATTCGTCTTGTGAAAGCCCAGACTGCGAATATTCCAGTCGAGCTGGGTGTCCAGCGAGGTCAAGCAAACCTGGCATTGGCTGTAGGGCTCATGCCGCCGGATGCATCCTCCAGCACGCGGCACATCGGCATCTCGATCCAATCTGCCGGCTTCGATTTCAAGCCGCCGTTCCCGGTCTCTATCGAGACGCATAAAATCCAGGGTGGGCCATCTGCGGGCCTGATGTTCACCCTGACCCTTTACAATGCTCTTTCCGCCAGGGACCTGACCAATGGGCACAAAATCGCCGGCACCGGCACCATCAGCCTGGATGGGAGCGTGGGACCCATCGGCGGCGTCAAGCAGAAGGTCGCGGCGGCAGAGTCCACAGGGGCTCAGTACTTCCTGTGTCCTGTGGACAATTATGCCGATGCGGTTTCTGTAGCGAAAAGCATCAAGGTGATCAAAGTTGCCAACGGGCAGGATGCCTTGAACTTCCTGCAAAGCTTGCCAAGTCAGTGAACTCGCATTCTCGGATATCGGAGGAGGAAGACACGGGTTGACGGCCGAACAGGTGTTGGCAGCAATACTCTTCCCGGTGATTTTGTCTGCCTGTTCGGTGGACATAGCCGGACCGGCGACTGTCACGCTACCGACTCCGCCCACACCCGGCGGATCCGTCTTTGTGACTATGGTTCCGCGCTTGCTCTCTCCCATTGCTACCACAGAGCTTCCCGGCTCGGGGCCTGTTGCAGCCCCGGCAGCGCTGCCGACATCCGCGTCCCTTACGACCAGGATACCGGTAAGCTGGGCCGCTCTGAAACTCTCCGGGAGGATGGTTTTTACCAGCGCCGACTTGCAACAGCAGAGTCCGATCTGGCGCATCCAGAGCCTGGACCTCACCAACGGAGAAATCTCGACCATATTTCAGTCCACAAGCGACGGATGGCTCTACTACATGTCAGCCTCTGCCACCGCCGGACATATCGTGATGTCATATGCTGCATCACCTGGAAACAGTCTTCCGGGCCAGCAGGCTCTCTACGTGATGCCTTTGCCAGTCCTCGCGAGCAAACGTGCGCATATAGGCAGCCCGGTCGCGATCGTTCTTCGCGATCAGTTCTTTCGCATCCCCGGTCTCCAGGCAGAACAACTGTTGCGCCCGGTGGACCCGGTCAGCCGGGTCTGCATGTAGGATGTTAAACAGACACCGATGACTTCTCAGGACATACCGCCCACAGCGCCCGAGGAAAATTCCCGAGCCATGTTCCGCTATCCGCACGATACATTCTGACTCCACCTGGAAAAGCCCCTGATCATCCGGCTCAAAACTCTGGCTCGACAGCCATTCGACGAGGTCAGATAGGACCGGCGCCATACGGTACAGGGATTGCCAGAAACCGCTCAACCGCTCTTCTCGCCCTTCTACAACCCGGCTCCGCCAGGTTTAGTTCCCTGGCAACTCTGACAAGAATTTCCCGGTAAAAGAACAGAATCCCCAGTTGTTCGGACAGTTTTTGCCACAGCGCCGCTCCCCCACAGCCCAGCTGGTGGCTGATCGTGACAATCATGTGTTTGTCCGTCATATACCCCTCCCTGCTGTTCTGAGAGAATGCAACGTCTCAATTGTATTGTAGCTCGGCTAATCGTACCTACATGAGATGGGATGCGGGGGTTTCAAGCAGATGCAGCCAGCATCATGCAGCACGGCTGGCAGATGCTCAAATACGGCCCGCTGCCCGTTCTGGCGATTCCCATGACTATCCGCGGCAAGATTTCGTGCAAATCATCCTGAATGCCGCCCATTCATTGACTCAATTACTTCCACGGCTTGATCGGGTCGCCATAACATCCACAGGGACCGTGGTTCGTCACAGCAAGAAGCATGGCGTCGATCGGGAAGCTTGGCGAGAAGCGAAGGTACCCTTCAGTGAGAAGTAGCGCCCCCTGTGCTTGGAGCGCTACTTCTTCGTTTCTTTTCAGTGTCTGCAATTAGGCACCGGCGCGTGCCTGTAGACGTGATTGGACAATGCCCGTGTCAGCGACACTGGTTATGTTGTTTGGGTGGGCGAAGGGGCACGATCCCTCAACCTGCTGATCCACAGTCAGCCGCTCTGCCAATTGAGCTACGCCCACCATGAGCGTGGCATTTAGCACCTGCCCGCGAATATGCGGCCAGGCTTTTAGTCACCTTTCCACAGTCACGCGCTCTGCCATTGAGTTACAGGCCCATGATTTGAGCGGGCGGATTATATCATCGGGCCCGCGGGCTTACAAGGATTTGCCGCACAGCAGCGACGACATCGGCCTGCGTCAGGGTCTGCTGCGTGCCCGAGGCCAGGTCCTTCACCGTCACCTGACCCTTCGCCGCCTCGTCCGGGCCGATCACAAGCGTGACCCGCGCGCCCATCTTGTCTGCGTACTTGAACTGCTTCGGCAGCTTCGCCGGTTCCGGGTAGAGCGCCGTGGCGATACCCGCCTTGCGCAGCTCTGTGGCGATGCGATAGGATGCCAGAAGCCGCTCCTGGTCGAATGCTGTAACCAGCACCGAGGCTGGCTGCGGGCTAAGGTCTTTCGGCAGCAGGCCGTACTTCTCCAGCAGCAGCGTCATGACGACGTCCCCCATCGCCCAGCCGACCGCCGGCAGCGCTTCCCCGCCCACATCCGCCATCAGATTGTCGTAGCGCCCGCCGCCAAGGATCGAGCGCTTGATATCGCCCGCGATCTCCCAGGCCTCGAACACCGTGCCGGTGTAGTACAGCAGCCCGCGAATGATCGATGGCTCATACTGCACGTAATCGCTGATACCGAGAGCATCCACTGCTTTGAAGAAGCGCCCGAGTTCCTGTGACTGTTGCCAGAGGTTACTATCGCCTAGAACAGTCTGAAGCCGCGAGATCTGCCCAGCCGAGAGGCCCAGCTCGTTTCCGTAAGCCAGCCACGCTTCGGGCGACATCTTCGCCTTGCGGTCAATCCATCCCGATGCAACGGGCCACAGATCTTGCGCTATGCCAAATTCCTGGAACTTGGCATTCATAAGCCTGCGGTCGTTCACGTAGATGATGACACGATTTGGGCCGAGGCCGACGCGCCGGAAGAATGTCGCCAGCACGGCCACATTTTCCGCATCAGCTTCGGGCGACTGGGCGCCTATCATGTCCACGTTCCACTGGAAGAACTCGCGCCGCCTGCCCTTCTGCGTTCGCTCGTGCCTCCAAAACGGCCCGAACGACCACCAGCGAACGGGGAACGTCAACCGTTCCTGTCGCTGGGCAATCATGCGCGCCAGGCTAGGCGTCAGCTCTGGCCGCAGCGTGATACGGTGGCCATCCCGATCGGTGAGCACGTAAGATTGCTTCTCGACCAACTCCTCGCCGGATTTCGCTGCATATAGGTCCAGCGTCTCGATCAGCGGGGCCTCCCATTCCTGGTAGCCAAAAGACTCCGCCACCGAGCGCATGATGCCGTACAGCCAGGTACGGATCGCCATGTCTTCCGGGTAGAAATCATGCGTGCCCTGAACGGGCTGAATAATGCTCTTCATTGGTCCCTGTCCCTGCAAGAAGTGACGGGATTTTAGCATGTTTTGTTGAATGGAAAAGCATGACAAGCCGCGCACCGTTACGGGAAGGACTGCACTAGCAGGAATTCGTGACAAATAGTACAAATAGGCAGGATTTGGGTCGAAAAAGGGCGCGTTCCAGCATGGAACTACTTAGGGTGGTGGGCAAAAGTGCTCACCACCCTAAAAAACGCACCGGGCTCGCACACCGGCCACCCAGCAGCATCCTGCCCTAACCTACTCCAAGGAGGAGGCCTTGATGGACACAGTCGAAGAGATAACAGCAGAACTTCAGAAGATACCCTGGTTTCAGGAGCTCAAGCAGGAGCACGTGCAGAAGCTCGCCTCGATCTCGAAAATACGTCGCGTGAAGGCTGGCGAGGTAATCTTCCGCGAAGGCGATACGCACGAATCAGTCTACATCGTGCTGGAAGGACGAGTAGGGCTGGAGATGTTCGTGCCGCACCGCGGCAAAGTACGCTTCTACACAGCAGAACCCTGGGAAGTCTTTGGCTGGTCCAGCGTGACACCAAACGTACACCTGCGCACGGCGGGCGCCACTGCCGTTCTCGATGGAGCGGTCCTGCGCATCGATGCAGAGAAGCTCAGCCAGGCCTGCGACGAGGATCACACCCTGGGCTACCTTGTAATGCGCAGGCTGGCGCACGTGGTGGCCGGTCGTCTGCTGGTGACACGCCTGCAGCTTCTGGACATGTTTGCCAACCCGGAGACGAAAAATGTTTGATGTTCACACGCCTGAGATTGGCGGAACCGTATCCATTCAGAAGCCGGTCTTCAATGACCTCCTGGCGCGTTTGAGAGAGGCTGGGTTCGAGACTTTGGGCCCGCGCGTCAAGGATGGGACGCTGGTATATGAAGCCATCGACACCCTCGCCGACCTGCCGCGCGGTTACTCCGCCGAGCTGGAAGCTGGTCGTTATCGGCTGGTTCGACCGGGGCACGACCGCTACTTCGACGTGATCTCCGGGCAGTCGTCGTGGAAGCAATTTCTCTTCCCGCCGCGGCTCGACTTGTTCGCGATGCAGAAGATTGGCAGGAGTTGGGAAGTCCAGAAGCCCGAGCCGGATCAGCACAACTTTGCATTCATCGGCGTTCGAGGCTGCGATCTTGCAGCTATCCAGGTCCAGGACAAGGCCTTTATCCGCGAAGATTTCCACGATCCGATATACCTGGCGCGCCGCGAGCGCGTCTTCATCCTGGCGGTGGACTGCCTGCGCCCGGGCGCGACCTGCTTCTGCGCCTCGATGGGCACTGGTCCGCGGCCGAAAGGTGGCTTTGACCTGCGTCTCACGGAGCTCGATGGGGTCTTCCTGATCACGATCGGCAGTGAGCTGGGCCGCAGGATGATGGCGGGCCTGCCCTATGAAGCGGCAAGCGCCTTCGTCATGAGCAGCGCGGAGCGCGGCATTGAGCAGGCTGCCCAGAGCATGGGACGTGAACTCGATACCAGCGACCTACCTGACTTGATCCTGAATAACCTGGATGCTGACCAGTGGGATGACGTGGCCAAACGCTGCCTAAGTTGCGGCAACTGCACGCAGGCCTGCCCGACCTGCTTCTGCTGGGATGCCACCGATCAGCTCGATCTGACCGGCACGAAGACAAAGCGCGTCCGCGTCTGGGACTCGTGCTTCAATCCCGATTATTCGTATCAAGCTGGCGGCAATACGCGACCGAATATCCGCTCACGCTACCGCCAATGGCTGTCGCACAAACTGGGAACTTGGGTGCAGCAGTACGGCACGTTCGGTTGCGTCGGCTGCGGGCGCTGTATTGTGTGGTGCCCGGCCGGCATTGACCTTACCAAGGAGATCCCCGCGCTGCGGAAGGAGACCGTTAAATGAGCACAATGACCATTACGAGGCCCGCCGCGGTTCACGCCGATAGCCTGCTCGAGCCAACCTGGGCCGAAATCGTCGAGATCACGCCGGAAGTGGAAGGGGTTTCCACCTTCTGGTTCAAATTCGTGGATCCCGATCTGCAATCCTCTTTTTCGTTCCGACCCGGCCAGTTCAACATGGTCTACGTTCCCGGTGTAGGCGAAGCAGCCATCTCGATCTCCTCCGACCCGGAAGACAAGGCGAAGATCGGTCATAGTATCCGCTTCGTCGGGAACGTCACGCGCGCCGTGAGCCGCTTAAAGGTCGGCGACGTCGTCGGCTTGCGAGGTCCGTTCGGCAGCGCATGGCCGCTCGATGACATCGAGGGTAAGGACATCGTCCTCGCGGCGGGCGGTATAGGTCTGCCGCCGCTTCGCCCGGTCATCTACCGCATCCTGCACAACCGGGAGAAATACGGGAAGGTCACCATCGTCTACGGAGCGCGAACTCCGAGCGAGCTCATGTACCGGGATGAATATGACAGCTGGAAGCAGGCAGGAATCGACCTGCAGTTAACGGTCGACCGCGCCGACGCAGAGTGGACGGGTCGCGTCGGCGTCGTGCCCATGTGGTTCTATGGGTTCCGCGTCGACGCCCGCAGGACTGCGGTGCTTACATGCGGTCCGGAGATCATGATCCGGTTCGTCATCTACGAAGCCCTGGCGCGCCGCATCCCGCCGGAGAGCATCCATGTTTCTCTGGAGCGCAATATGAAGTGCGGACAGGGCTCCTGCGGTCACTGCCAGGTTGGCCCGTATTTCATCTGCAAAGATGGGCCGGTCTTCCGCTTCGACGCGCTGCAGCCGTACTTCAACGTGGAGGAGTTCTAATGGCGCACAAACCAACTGTTGCCGTTTACAAGTTCTCGTCGTGCGATGGCTGCCAGCTCTCGCTCCTCAACATGGAGGATGAGTTGCTTGACCTGGCGGGCGCCATCGACATCGCCATGTTCCTGGAGGCGACCCGCGCCGCAAAGCCCGGGCCCTATGATATTGCCATCGTCGAAGGCTCTGTCACCACACCGCACGAGGCCGAGCGCATCAAGGAGATCCGGGAACAGTCCAAAATCCTGATCGCCTTGGGAACCTGCGCCACAACCGGCGGCATCCAGGCGCTCCGGAACTTCGCCGACGCTGACGCCTACGCCAGGACCGTGTACGCCCACCCTGACTACCTGCACTATCTGAAGACCTCCAAACCGATGTCGGAGTACGTCAAGGTCGATTACGAGCTGTCCGGCTGCCCGGTAAACAAGTCCCAGGTGATCGAAGTCATCGTCGCGCTACTGAACAACCGCAAGCCTATGCTGCCGTCTTATCCGGTCTGCATGGAATGCAAGCGGCGCGGCACTGTCTGCGTGCTCGTTGCACACGGCACGCCATGCCTTGGGCCGAACACGATCGCCGGATGCGGTGCCCTGTGCCCCGCCAACGGGCGCGGCTGTTACGGCTGTTTTGGTCCAACGAAGGATCCGAATACGAACTCGATGACCGAGGTGCTGTCCAGGGTCGAGCGTTATCCCGGAGAGACGGCGCGGCTGTACCGCGGATTCAGCGGCTACGCGCCCATGTTCCGCAAGGCGGCTGATACCATCCTCCAGGGTGGTAGGGAGAAGAAATGAAGAATATCGAAGTCCCTGCACTCGCGCGCGTGGAAGGCGAAGGCGGCTTGTACATCGGCCTCGAGGACGGCAAGGCCGTCGAAATCCGGCTGGACATCTACGAGCCGCCGCGCTTCTTCGAAGGCTTTCTGGTCGGGCGGTTCCTGCAGGAAGTGCCCGACATTACGGCGCGCATCTGCGGCATCTGCCCCGTCGCGTACCAGATGAGTTCGGCGTTCGCGCTGGAAAAGGCGCTTGGGATCACGGTCAGCCCCGAGGCTTATACGCTCCGCCGCCTGATGTACTGCGGCGAGTACATCGAGAGCCACGCCCTGCACATCTACATGCTCCAAGCGCCGGATCTTTTCGGAAAGGAATCGGCATTCGAACTGGCTGCCATCGCGCCCGACGTCGTGAAGAATGCTCTGCGCCTCAAGAAGATCGGCAATAAGATCCTCTCGACCATTGGCGGACGTTCGGTCCATCCTGTAAACGTTTGCATCGGCGGCTTCTACAGTTGGCCGGACAAGGCCGCGATCAAGTCCCTCCTGCCCGAACTACAGTGGGGCCTGCAAGCCGCCATCGACTGTGTCAACTGGGCTGTCACGCTGCATTACCCCGAGCTCGAACTGGACTACGAGTTCGTGGCCCTACACCATCCGAACGAATACGGCATCACCGACGGAGACGTCTGGTCGAGCCGCGGGCGCAAGCTGAGCATCGCCGACTACGAGAAAGGCTACATCGAGGAGCACGTCCGACACTCGAACGCGCTGCACGGCCACACCGTTGATGGCGCAACCTACCTCGTGGGCCCCCTGGCGCGCTTGAACCTCAACCACGAGCAGCTACTGCCCACTGCCCAGAAGGCGCTCAAGGCCGCGAAGATCAAGCTTCCCCTCAAGAACCCTTACAAGTCCCTGATCGCGCGCGCCGTGGAGTTGGTTCAGTGTTACGAGGAAGCCATCGCCGTGGTCGAAGCTTTCGATCCTCACGGCGCTGCCCATGTGGATCTTCACCTGCGGGCCGGTGAGGGCGCGGGGGCCACCGAAGCGCCGCGCGGCCTGCTGTATCACCGCTACAAGATCGACGAGAACGGGCTTGTGCAGTTTGCAAAGATCACCCCGCCCACGGCACAGAACCTACCGCGCATCGAGGCGGACCTGTTCGCGATGGCTCCAAAGCTCACGAAACTGCCCGAGGAAGAAGCCACGCGCACGGCTGAGCACCTGGTGCGAGCCTACGACCCCTGCATTTCCTGCGCCACGCACTTCTTGAAACTGAAGGTCGAGGAAGTGGGCTGAGGTCCGCATGCGTGACGCCCGCTTGTCACTGCGAGGGAGCGCCGTCAGCCCCCGGAGCAGAGTGAAGTGGGCAGCGAGCGTGGCAATCTGCTCCTCGCAACGACACGTTCGATTTTAGACAAGATCCTTAGGTAATCTCACACCCAACCAACAGGCCGCGACTGCGGCCTGTTGTGTTATAAACCGGCCTTGAGGATCAGCCATGAAGCTCATCGTGGTAGGCATTGGGCAAACACTGCGCGGCGACGACGCGGCGGGGGTGGAGGCTGTACATCGCTGGCAGTCTGAGTATCCCAAGACCGTGGGGCGGCCCGATATCCGCGTCGAGTTCAGCGAGCTGCCGGGGCTCGCCCTGCTTGACCTGCTGGAGGGCTTCGACGCAGCCCTGTTGGTGGATGCGGTGCAGAGCGGCGCCGAAGCCGGGACGATCCACCGCCTCAGCCTGGACGATCTGGCAGCTTTTGGGACAGAGACAAAGTCCGCCCATGGCTGGGGGGCGGCTGAGACGCTCCAGCTTGGGGTGCAACTGGGGCTGCCCGTTGCCGGTATTCGCCTTCGGCTGATCGGTATCGAAACAGCGCAGGTCGAGCTCGGCAAACCCATGAGCGCAGAAGTGGAGAAAGCGCTGGCAGCTGCCGCACAAGCCGTCGAAGAAGATGCACTCTTGCTGCTCGCATAGGCCATCCCGGCGGTTTTCACCCCGCTGTGGTATATTTCTGGCGATCTACATCTGAATTTACCAGCACAGAGGCATCACGTGGAAATCAACTATCACGAGACCAGCAAAGACCTGCTGACGCGTATCGATATTCACGAGAAATACGGCGCGCGCGACATCGACCAATGGACGACCGAGGTCCTAAAGCCCAAGCCGGGCATGAAGATATTGGATGTTGGTTGCGGCGCGGGAAAGCAGTGCTTCCTATACAGCGACCATGCGGAGCGGAAGGCCGAGATCATCGGCGGAGACGTCTCCAAAGATCTGCTGGACCGGGCACGGGCCAGGAATACCGAGCGCGGCGACAACATCAAGTTCCAGACCCTCGACTTCAACAAGAAGTTCGAGTTCCCGGATGATACGTTTGACCTCGTGTCGAGCGCCTTTGCCATCTACTACGCCAACAACATGGACTTCACCTTCAGCGAGGCGCACCGCGTGCTAAAGCCGGGAGGCAGGCTGTTCGTCACCGGCCCCCTGCCCGAGAACAAGCAGATGTTCTACGAGATCATCCGGGAAGCGACCAGCAAGCCGATACCACCCATGCCCGGCTCGTCGCGCTTCAAGAGTGAGATCTACCAGGCGATCGACACCAAGTTCTCGCATACCACCCTGCTAACCTTCGAGAACCCGATCACGTTCCCGGCAGTTGCGCCATTCATGGAATACGTGCGCGCCTCCCTCTCAGAGGACCGCAAACTATGGACGTCCATGTTTAACAGCAAAGAGGAGTACGATGCCTTGATCGGCGCCATCGAGCGGGTCGCAACGCAATGGTTCAACCGCGATGGCAAGCTCGTGATGACCAAGGTCGTGGGTGGGATCCTGGCAACCAAGTGATACCACATCGGGGTTCAGTGACTACACGCAAAGCCGGGTTATTCGGGCGCTGATGATCTTCTACGGCAAGCACGTGCTGTTCCTCGGGGCGCACCCCGATGATATCGAGCTGGGCTGCGGCGCGCTGATCCACCATATCGCGCCGATCAGCGACATGCTGTGCGTGACGCTCTCCGACAACCAGAAGAACCCCGCGCTGAAGAACGTGGTCGATGAGGGGCGCAAGAGCATGGCTGTGTTGGGCTTGCCGAACGACCGCGTGAGATTCGGGCCGTTCGCGACGCGGGTGTTCCCGCAGGCACGGCAGGAGATCCTGGAGTACTTCCTGCAGCTCCGGAGCGACTACAAGCCGGACATCATCTTCGTGCACACGGAGCACGACGTGCACCAGGACCACCTGACGATGACACAGGAGGCACTGCGTGCGTTCCGCGGCATTACAGTGCTCGGCTTCGACGTGGTGCGGTCGTCGTACGGTTTCTTCCCCCATTTCCTGATCGAGGTCAATGAGGAAGACGTGCAGGCAAAGATCGATGCGCTTTCGGAGTACGAGACGTATCGCGATAAGTATTACTTCAACCGCGAGCTGACGCGCTCGATCCTGGTGAGGCACGGCGCGCTGGCCGAGCTGCCGTTCGCCGAGGGCTTCGACATCCTGCGGATCGTCGGCAAGTTCGAAGTTTGCAGCTAAAGCGGGAACACCGTTTGCCGGAGGAGAGATGAACTTCGACACCCTGTATCTCGAGCTGGTGGACAGCACCAGCATGATCCAGGCCCTGCTCAGCGGGATTTCGGACGAGGAGGCCCGCATCCGGCCCGCGCCGGGATCGTGGTCGATGCTGGAGGTCGTCTGCCATTTGTATGACGAAGAGCGGGAGGACTTCCGCGAGCACCTGGATTTCATCCTGCACCGGCAGAATGAAGAATGGCACCGCATCGACCCGGAGGGCTGGGTGGTGGAGCGCCGCTACAGCGAGCGCAGCCTGCGCGACATGAAGGACAGGTTCTTCGGGGAACGCAGCAATTCACTCGATTGGCTGAAGGGCCTTGGAGATTCCAACTGGGAGGCAAGCTACACGACCCCCTACCGCACGATCAGCGCCGGCGGCATGTTTGCCTGCTGGGTGGCACACGATAATCTGCATATCCGGCAGCTCGTCGAGCTGCGCCGAGCGCACATCGAACGCATTAGCCAGCCACTCGACCTCGGCTATGCGGGTGATTGGTAGAAGAAGAAACCCCCGAAGTCGCCAAGGCTTCGGGGGTTTTTGATTCATCAATCCCTGGGTAGCCCCAACTGTATCATCCCATCCACGACCCTGACCGGATAGGCAGGGATGTCGACGACGGCGGGCATCGCCATGACCTTGCCGGTGCGGACGTCGAACTGCGCGCCATGGCGTGGGCATGTGATGCTGTAGCCATTCAAAGCGCCCTCACCTACCGGGCCGTCGTCATGGGAGCAGACGTCGGCAATGGAGAAGAATTGCCTGGCGATGTTGAAGATGACGATGGGCTTGCCCTCGATCTCGACAAAGAGCCGCTCGCCCGGCGGCAACTCGCTTTCCGGGGCGATGTTTACATAGTCCACTTTAGATTCGTCGATGAGGGTGTAGTTGTACATGGGACTGGGCCGTGGATCGAGAGTAGTACGTGAAGGTTGTCTTACTGTAGTGACGACTATATTCCCTATTAGCCCGGTAGAAGCCGTTACTACCAACTGATCACTGTCTATTCGACCAGGTCGTCGGTGGCTTCGCCGAGGCCGTAAACGCCGGCTTTCAAGACCTTGAGAGAGAGCAGCGCACACTTAAGCCGCACCGGTCCCAAGTCGATGCCCAGCATGTCCAGGATATCCTGCTTGCCCATCTTTTTCACGTCTTCGACTGATTTGCCAATCACGAACTCGAGCAGGAGGTCTGCTGAAGCTTGTGAAATGGCGCAACCATGCCCATCGAAGCGCGCGTCGGTCACCTTGCCGGTCTCATCAAGGCGCAGGTCGATCTGGATGTGATCGCCGCACAGCGGATTGCTATCAGCGAAGGATAGGTCGTGGGGGTCGAGGTGGCCCCGATAGGATGGATTCTTGTAGTGCTCGATGATGACTTCGCGGTAGAGATCGTCCATACTAGTCCTGAGGCGCATTTTGAAGAACGAAATTGCCACATTTGCTGGTTTCGCTGCAGGTCGAGAAAAGCACCCGGTCCTACTCGACCGGCGGAGATAGTGGAGCACCGGCTACTCGTCCAGCGGCTCGTCGCAATCAAGGTCAGCCGAAGACCTTCTTGACCTTGTAGATGCCTTCGATCAGGGCGTCGACCTCACCTTTGGTGCTGTAGAGGTAGAAGCTGGCGCGGGTGGTAGCCGGGATGCCGAATTTCTCGTGCAGAGGCTGAGCACAGTGATGCCCTGCGCGGACGGCGATGCCGTCGCGGTCGAGGATTTGGGCTACGTCGTGCGGATGGATCCCATCAAATGTAAACGAGGCGACCCCGCCTTTCTTTTCGGCCGAAGGACCGAACAGGCGCAAACCGGGGACTTCCTCCAGACGCTCCAAAGCGTACTCGATGATCTCGTTCTCGTGGCGGGAGACCGCATCCATGCCGATCCCCGAGAGATAATCGACGGCGGCGCCGAATCCGACCGATTCGGCAATGGCGGGCGTGCCCGCCTCGAACTTGTGAGGGATGGTATTTGGGCGAAACGACCGGAGGTGAACCTCCTTAATCATATCGCCGCCGCCCAGAAACGGCGGCATATCCTCGAGCAGCCTGGTCTTGCCGTACAGCCCGCCTATGCCGGTGGGGCCGCACATCTTATGAGCGGAGAAGGCCAGGAAATCCACGTCGAGCGCCTGCACATCCACCTTGAGGTGAGGCACGGACTGCGCCCCATCGAGAAGCGTGACCGCACCGGCAGAATGGGCCAGGCGAATGATCTCGTCGGCGGGCGTGATCGTGCCGAGCACGTTTGACATGTGTGTGAACGATACGAGTTTCGGACCGTGCGCCAGGAGGGCGCGATACGCCTCCAAGTCCAGCAAGCCGTCGGGCGTGACGGGAATGAACTCGAGCCGGATGCCTTTCTCCGCAGCCAGGATGTGCCACGGAACCAGGTTGCTGTGGTGCTCCATTTCGGTCAGAATGACCAGATCGCCGGACTTCAGGTTGGCGCGCCCCCAGGTGTAGGCAATCAGGTTGATGGATTCGGTTGTGTTGCGGGTATAGATGACCTCGTGAGGCGAGGCGGCATTGATGAACTTCGCAATCTTCACGCGTGCCTGCTCGTACATGGCGGTCGCCTCTTCGGCGAGCGTGTGAACGCCGCGGTGGATGTTCGCGTTCGACCGCCGGTAGAACGAATCCATCGCCTCGATGACGGCTTCCGGCTTCTGCGAGGTGGCTGTGGAATCAAGATACACCACCTTTACGCCGGGCCGAACCTCGCGGCCAAGGATGGGAAAATCCTGTCGTACACGATCTATGTCGAGGGTCATGGTCAGGAACAACGGAAATGGGAAATCGGAAATAGGGAATGCCTGCTGCCTATTTCCGATTTCCTATTCACGATAGTCTAGTAATCCGGGATCGCTTTCGGGCCGCCGCGCTTGGCAAACGTGGCCGGTCGGATCTGGTCAGAGGTCAACGAGTACCAGAGGATGCGGTCCGGCACCATCCAGCCGTCGGTGAGAAACACGTTGGAGCGAAACTGCACGGCGACCAGCTTGTTATCGACCTGGACGACGATGCCTTTAATCCAGCCGCGCACGCGCTCACTGTTGCGCTCGTGATCGCAGAAGACCTCAACCGTGTCGCCGACGTCGAACGCGTCGGAAACACCGGGAGCCTTCATGTAGTTGAACTGCGTGGCACGCGCCATACGAACCGCCTGCCGCTGCTGCGCTACAGCCGCGGAGGTGGTTGCCACACGCGTGACGTGCGGAACGCGTCTGGCAGCCGACCTGGGACGCGACCGAGCGGGCGCGGAGACTTCCGCAGCCGGTTGGGCGGCGGGCTTGGACACGACCGGGGCTTTGACCTTCTTGCCGGAGGCGGTCCTGGTCGCCGGCTTGGCGGTTGAACGGTTGACAACCTTCGAGGCCCGCGGGGCCGTCTTCTTCTTCGGCGCCGCCTTCGCTTTGCTCAGGGTCTTGCTGCGCGATTCCGTCTTCTTTTTCAATCCAGCCATTTCTTTCCTCTTTCGATTACTCGACCGATGACTCTGTCCCCTCCGCGCCCATCTTCCGAAGAATTGCCTGATGAAACCTCTCCCGCACGCCTTCGAACGGGATGCGCTGCATGATGGGATCAAAGAAACCCTCGACGACCAGCCGTTCCGCGTCGACCTGGGGGATGCCGCGCGACTTTAGGTAGAACACGGGCTCCGCTTCGAGCCGCCCGACCGTGGCGCCGTGCGTGCAGCGCACATCGTCCGCCAGGATCTCAAGGCCGGGGATGGAATCCGCCCGGGCGCCCTCGTCCAGAACGATGTTGCGGTTCGCTTGGTAGCCGTCGGTCTTCTCAGCTCCCTTCGCAACGTAGATCATGCCCTGCCATACCGAGCGGCTTTGGCCCTTCAAGGCGCCCTTGAACAGCAAGTCGCTGGTGGTGTGCGGAGCGAAATGGTTCTGCTGCGTATCGTGGTCCAGATGCTGTTTCCCATCGGTAAAGTAGAAGCCGGACATCCGGCCCGAGGCGCCCTCACCGGCCAGATCCAGCTCGGAGAAGTTCTTGGTCAGCCTGGAGCCGATGGCGCCGAAGATCCAATCCAGTTTTCCATCGCGCTCGACGCGCACGCGCTCGTGAGTGAAGTTCCAGACGTGTTTGCCCCACGATTGCAGCTCGACGAACTTGAGGCTGGCGGACTGCATGACCTTGATCTCGACCAGACCGGCGTGCAGCGCGTCAGCGGACTCGGTGGGAGAAGCCGATTCGTGGACGTAGCTCACACTGGCACCCTCATCGACGAACACCAGCAAGTGGGAGATGTGCGCGAGGTTTGCGCCGGGGCCCCACAGGATACTGTGCAGCGGCTGTTCAAGCTGCAGACCCCTGGGGACATAGAGCAGCACGCCATTCTGTGCAAACGCGCCGGCAAGCGATGCGAACTTGCCTTCTTCGGCGTTCACCGTCTGCCCCAGAATCCGGGCGACGATATCCGGATACAGCCGGGCGGCGGTGGAGAGGTCGGCAAAGATGACACCGCGGGCGGCAACGGCCGGGTCGAGGTCGATGGAGACGCCGCCAGGAGACATGACGATCTGTCCGCCGTGCTGGTCCGCGATCAGCGGCTTGAGCAACTCCGGTTCGACCGGCGGCAGACTCTTGTACACATCCTTGGCCGGGAGCGTAAAGGCCTCCACGGGCAGCGCCCGCAGGTCGGTACGCCGCCAGGCTTCCAGTGTCACATCCGGGAGTGTCTGCCTGCCGAATGCGTCCCAGGCTTTTGCGGCATAGTCCGCGAAAGGCCCACCCAGCGCAGGGATCTTCCCGGCAGACGCAAAGCTAAATTCTCTGACAGGAGCCTCTGCGCGAGGCTTCCGCGTAACGACGACTCGGGGTTTCTCCTGCATGGACTAACCTATCGATCCTTCCATCTGGAGCTGGATCAGGCGGTTCATTTCGACGGCGTACTCCATCGGTAGCTCCTTCACGAGCGGCTCGATGAAGCCGGAGACGACCATGGTGGTCGCTTCCTCCTCGCTCAACCCGCGCGACATCAGGTAGAAGAGCTGCTCCTCGCCAACCTTGCTGACCGAGGCCTCATGCCCAATGGTCACGTCGTCCTCGTCGATCTCGATATAGGGGTAGGTATCCGAACGGGACTGCGGGTCGAGCAGCAGCGCGTCGCAGACCGTGTTGGACTTGACGCCCTTGGCTCCCCGGTAGACCTTCAGAAGGCCGCGGAACGAGGCACGACCGCCGGCCTTGCTGATCGATTTTGAGGTGACCTTGCTGGTGGTATTCGGCGCGAAGTGGTACATCTTGCCACCCGCATCCTGGATCTGCCCGGGACCGGCAAACGCCATGGAGAGCATCGAGCCATGCGCACCTGGCTCCATCAGATAGCACGATGGGTACTTCATCGTGATTTTGGAGCCCAGGTTCGCATCCACCCACTCGTGCGTGCCGCCTGCAAAGACCTTGGCGCGCTGTGTCACCAGGTTGTACACGTTCGTCGACCAGTTCTGGATGGTCGAGTAGCGCGAGCGGGCACCCTTCTTGACGATGATCTCGATCACGCCGGAGTGGAACGAGTCGGTCGTATACTGAGGTGCAGTGCAGCCCTCGACGTAGTGGACCTGCGCGCCTTCATCAACGATGATCAGCGTGCGCTCGAACTGGCCCAGGTTGGCAGTGTTGAGGCGGAAGTAGGCCTGCAGCGGCAGATCGACCTTGACGTCCTTTGGCACATACACGAACGAGCCGCCTGACCAAACCGCTGAGTTCAGCGCAGCGAACTTGTTATCCTCAATTGGGATGACCGTACCGAAATACTCGCGGAACAGGTCCGGGTACTTCTTGAGGCCATCCTCGATGGAGACGAAGATCACGCCCTGCTTTTCGAGATGCTCCTGGATGGAGTGATAGACCATCTCGGACTCGTACTGGGCGCCGAGACCGGCCAGGAACTTGCGCTCGGCCTCAGGCACGCCAAGGCGGTCAAAGGTGCGCTTGATGTCGTCCGGGACATCCTCCCAGGACTTCTCCTGCTTCTCGGTCGGCTTGACGTAGAAATAGATCTCGTCAAAGTTCAAATCCTTGAGGGAGGGACCCCAATTCGGCATAGGCCGCTTATGGAAGTGCTCAAGGGCCTTCAGGCGGAAGTCGAGCATCCACTGCGGCTCACCCTTCATGTGCGAGATCTGCTCCACTACCTCACGACTCAGACCCTTCTGGGACTTGAACGCGTACTTATCCTCCGGGTCATGGAAGCCGTACTTGTATTCGCCGATACCTTCAAGGATCTTTTCGTCCTTGCTTCTGATCGTTTCAGCCATATCTCACCTGTATTCGTAAGACGGGCGCCGCTAGGCCTCGGACTTCTCGCGGATCCAGTCGTAACCGTGTTCCTCGAGGCTAAGTGCCAGGTCAGGGCCGCCGGATTCAACAATACGCCCGCCCATCATGACATGCACGTACTGAGGCTTGATGTAGTTGAGCAGACGCTGGTAATGGGTAATCACGATCACGCCCATGTCCGGGCCGGTCAGCGCGTTCACGCCGTCGGAGACGATGCGCAGTGCGTCGATGTCCAGGCCGGAATCGGTCTCGTCCAGGATGGCGATCTCGGGCTTCAGGATTGCCATTTGGAGGATCTCGGCGCGCTTCTTCTCACCGCCGGAGAAACCTTCGTTGAGATAGCGCCCGGCAAAAGCCTGGTCCATCTTGAGGAGTTCCATCTTCTCCTTGAGCATCTTGCGGAACTCGGGAATGGGCATGCCCTTGTCTTCCTTGTTGACAGCGCGCCGACGAGCATTGACAGCCGTGCGGAGGAAGTTCGCAACGGTTACGCCCGAAATGGCGACCGGGTACTGGAACGCCAGGAACATCCCGAGGCGAGAGCGCTCGTCCGGAGCCAGATCCAGGACATTCTGTCCTTTGAACAGCACTTCACCCTGCGTTACCGTGTAAGAAGGATGACCCATCAGGGTATATGCAAGCGTGGACTTCCCCGTCCCGTTTGGCCCCATGATTGCATGGATCTCGCCCTGCCTGGCGATCAGATCGACGCCTTTTAGGATTTCTTTGCCGTCAATGCTGACGTGCAGGTCATTTATCTCAAGTTGCGACATGCGGATGTGCTCCTTGGTAGCCTGAAATGGTGCTTAGCTATGCGCTATGATGGGCAGCACGAAGCGGAGGGTTGAAGCTCATTTTTCCCTCCGCAGACTGGGCGGATTATAGCAGGGTTGGTCGGAAATGTCAATATTTATGATATTTTTCTAGTAAATTAGACACCGCCGGCGGATTTGCGGGCTGATTCCTCGTGGACTCGAAGGCCAAAGCGGCCGCGATTAAGGAACAGCAGCCCGCTGGGGGCGTTAATTGTGCGTAAGACTGCACTTTTGGTTTCCAGGTGAGAACAGATCGACGGAGCAGGGCTTGCCCGGGGGTGAAGCCGTGCGTCTTATCTGGCGCCCATCTCGCATCAACTAGGAGAGTCCCTTGAGACGCAGATTTGAAGCCGCAACCGAAGAAGCTCCTGCAGCTTTGAAGGAACCCCAGCAAGCAGGACCGCCGGCGATCGTGGCAGACAAGGCATCGCACCGGTTCGCGGGGGACGCCGGTGTATATGACCTGACATTCCAGGTGCCGCGCGGTGTCATCTTTGGTCTGATCGGCCCGAGTGGCTGCGGCAAGACAACCACCGTGCGGATACTGACCGGCATGTACAAGCCCAGCTCCGGGAACCTGACGGTGCTGGGCGAGCAGCCCTGGAAGTTCACATCGAGCGCACGGGGAAAGATCGGGTATATGCCGCAGCAATTCGTCCTGTACCCGATGCTCAGCGTAGGCGAGAACTTCGATTTCAGCGCGGCGCTGTACGGGCTCGGAGCATTCCACCGGGCACACAGGCGACACCAGCTATTGAAATTCGTCGAGCTCAACCAGCAGAGGCACCGGATCACCAGCAAACTCTCAGGCGGTATGCAGCGGCGGCTGCAGTTGGCCTGCGCGCTGGCGCATGACCCGGAGCTGATCTTTGCGGACGAGCCGACGGCCGGAGTCGACCCGGTGCTGCGCGCCAAGTTCTGGGAGCACTTCCGCGAGCTCCGCAACGCGGGCAAGACCTTGTTCGTAACCACGCAGTACGTGGGAGAGGCGGAGAACTGTGATCTGGTGGGCATCATGCGCGGCGGGCGGCTACTGTATATCGATACGCCACAAGACCTGCGGCGCAAGGCATTTGGCGGGGACCTTATCCGCATCGTGGTGGATGCCGACCGGGCACGCGAAGCTGCGCAACTCCTGAACGGGCAAAATAGCGTTAAGGACGCGCGGCAGGCGTACCAGCAATCCGGGCTGCTGCTGGTGAGCACAGACGACGCAGCCTCCACGCTGCCGGAGCTGGTGACGGTGCTGAGAGATCACGGCATCGACGTGCGGGAGTCGGAGCAGTATGCGTCGCCGTTCGACGAGGTCTTCCTCGAGCTAGTCAAGCGGGAAGGGGAATAGCCATGTTCAAATCCATTACACACGTCCTGGCGCTGTTTTCGAAAGAAGTGAGCGAAGTATTCCGCCAACCACGGCTGGTGCTCAGCCTGATCCTCGGGCCGGTGCTGGTTCTGCTGCTGTTCGGGCTGGGATTCAAGGGCGGTCTGCCGAACTTCCGGATCGCGCTGGTGGTGCCGCCCGGCTCGGTGACGCCCGCACAACTGAACGAGCTTCAGAAAGCGATCCTGACCGACTTCACGATCGTGAGCACCGACAACAATCTGCCAGCCGCGGAGCAGAAACTGCGCAACGGCCAGGCGGACATCGTTGAGATCCTGCCCGCGAATTTCGCGCAGAACGCCCAGCATGGACAGCAGTCGAAGGTGCGGTTCGAGTACTCGCAGGTCGATCCAACCAACGAATCCTGGGTGGAGTATCTCGGTTCATCCCAGGTGGATGCCATGAACCGCATCATCCTGCGGGAGGCCATCGGGCAGATGCAACAGCAGGGGCACGTGTTTGCGAACGTTTCGCCGCAGACGGTCGTGTCGCCGCTGGTGCCGGAATACCAGAACCTGCGGCAGTCCCTGAGCTTCGTGACATTCTACGGGCCGAGCGTGTTCGCCCTCCTATTGCAGCATATCGCGGTCACGCTAGGCGCTCTCTCCCTCGTGCGCGAGCGGCAGCGCGGCATCCTGGAAATGTTCCGGGTGGCTCCCATCCCGTCCACCAGCATCATCGATGGCAAGTACCTGGGCTACGTGCTGTTCCTGTCGATCATTGCGGTCCTGCTGCTGGCGATGCTGATGTTCCTGGGTGTGCCCTTCCTGGGCGACTTCTGGCAGTTCGCGGCCTTCACGCTGCTGTTCATCGTGGCTTCCCTGGGGATCGGGTTCTTCTTTTCGTGCATTGCAAATTCGGACAGCACTGCGATCCAGCTTTCGATGCTCATGCTGCTGCTGTCGATCTTCTTCGGCGGCTTTTTCCTGCCGCTACAGAACTTCGAGGAGTTCATGCAGCCGCTGATCAATGCCATCCCCCTCACGCACGCGATCCAAGGGTACCAAAACATCCTGCTCAAGGGTGAGCCGCCGGAGATCGTCAACTGGATCCTGCTAGGTGTGATCGCGGTTATCACCTACATCGTGACGCAGATGATGTTCCAAAGGCAGCTAAACAGGCTCTAGCGGGGCGGTTAGGGGTGGGATTTTCTCTCACGCGAGACTCAGGGAGGATTAAGAGATCGTCTATATACTATAGGGACATTCCCTGAGCACCGTAGGGCTTGTCCTTATTGGACCCAGATCGTATCCTGCCCTAGAAACAACCATCGAAGCAGTAAGACAATTGAATAAACTGGAGAAGGCAACGGTGCTCTGCACCGTGCCTTTGGCTCCCAGCGGTTCGTCAGGGCGTCGGTAATGACAGGCGGCACGGTGCGCCGGAGCTTGGCAGGATCAGCCAGAATTGGAAGGCGTTTCCATGATTACAATTGAGAAGGTTGCGGACGGTCCTACGGGTAAAGCCCGGGTGCGGTTCTCCATGCCAGCAGTCGATTGCTGCGGCTGCCTGTACCTAGTGGGGTGGTTCGACGAGTGGGACGAGAGCGTTTACCGGATGCAGTCTGGCGCGGATGGAAGCTGGACACTCTCCCTGGAACTGGAGCCGGGCTGTGAATACCAATACTGCTTCCGGACCGCGGATGGCAGGTGGCTCACCGACATTGAGAAGCCAGCAGCGGCCATTTCCACAGTACCCCGGAATTCGTTCGTGATCGGCGCCGATGGCTTGCCGGCTTCACCGAGGCGCATCCAATAGCTGCGGCGGCCCCATCCACGGTCACGGCTTGACGGCTTTGAAGAGCGCTACGCTGGCGAAGATATAGCGCCAGACCTCTTCATATCGTCTGAAACCGGCGGCTGCAAACATCAGCGGCAGAAAGCCATCCAGATTCTCGGCAACCCGCTCAAAGCGGCGCGCGATCGGTCGTATGGTGCGGCCGACAGGCCCGCGCGACTCGCCGAAGTCCAGGGCAGCGAGAAGAGCGCCAGATTTCAGGACCCCTTACATTTCGTGGGCGGTGGCTTGTTTGGCATCCTTGCTGAGATGATGCAGCACCAGCGTTGTGGTGACAACGTCGAAAGAGCCATCGGGGTATGGCATGGAGTACGACATCGCCTCCGTGAACTCGACAGGCAAGCCGACCCGGCTTGCCTTTTTTCGTGCCTGCTCAAGGATACGGGGGTCGCCATCGAGGCCGGCGACCTCACAATCTGGAAACGACTGCCTCAGCAGCATGGCGAAGGTGCCCGTGCCATTGCCGACATCGAGCACCTTCCTACCAGACAGATCGCCCAGGGATATCAACAAGCCCCTGCGCATGCCCAGAGCCGTCTGCGGGCCCTCGACGAGGGAGTCGTAGAGGGTAGTCAGCCAACGGAAGCTGAGGGCCGTGACGTAGCGCCCGCCAGGCATGGATCGCCTACCCGCCCACCTGTATCTTCGCGCTGCGAAGTCGCAGGCTGTTGGTGACGACGAACACGCTACTAAAGGCCATCGCTCCGGCGGCCAGCATGGGGTTCAGGAGGCCGAAGGCGGCAGCCGGAATCAGGACAACGTTGTAGAAGAAGGCCCAGAAGAGGTTCTGCTTGATCGTGCCGAGTGTCTTGCGCGAGAGCAGGATGGCGCGCGCCACGCCGTTCAAGTCGCCGCTGATGAGAGTGACGGGCGCAGCCGCCATCGCCACATCAGTTCCGGTGCCAATGGCAATGCCGACGTCGGCCTGCGCAAGCGCGGGCGCATCATTGATGCCATCGCCGACCATGGCAACCACGGACGGCCTGCCCTTCTCGTCCCTGGCTTCCTGAAGCTGCTTCACCTCCGCTGACTTGCCCTCCGGCAAGACGTCGGCACGCACGGCATCCACATTGACCTGCCGGGCTATCGCAGCAGCAGTCTTCTGGTTGTCACCGGTGAGCATGACGACCTTGAGCCCCATCCTGTGGAGCGCATCGATGGCGGGCTGCGAGCCTTCCTTCAGGATGTCGGCAACAGCGATCAAGCCCGCCACCTGCTGGTCAACCGCCACCAGCATGGGGGTCCGTGCATCCGATTGAAGCCGATCCACCTGGACCTCCAGGCCATCCAGAATGTAGCCGCGCTCGGTCATCAGGCGCGGGCTGCCGACGGCGACCACGCGACCATCGACTTGAGCTTCGACCCCCTGACCGGCATAGGCCTTGAAGCCGGACGGTTCCGCAAGCACGAGACCGCGGTCGGTGGCCTCAGCCCAGATGGCCTCCCCGAGCGGGTGCTCACTTCCGCGTTCGACCGATGCGGCCAGCCGCAACAGCTCATCGCCGTTCATCGCCGCGCCTTTCCCTAAGACGACATCTGTGACCGTGGGCTGGCCTTTGGTGATCGTGCCGGTCTTGTCGAGGATGACGACCGAGACCTTGCCAGCGCGTTCGAGCGCCTCGCTGCTTCGAAACAGCACGCCGAGCTCGGCGCCCTTGCCGGAACCGACCATCACGGCGGTCGGGGTTGCCAGGCCCATGGCGCACGGGCAGGCGATCACCAGGACCGCGACCATGTTGATCAGCGCAGTCGTGAAGTTCTGTCCGCCGAGGGTCGCGGGCACGAGGAAGTACCAGGCCGCGAACGTGATCAACGCGATGCCGATCACGGCCGGCACAAAAACAGCGGAGACCTGGTCCGCCAGCTTTTGGATGGGGGCCTTGCTGGCCTGAGCATCCTCCACCAGCTTGATGATCTGCGCCAAGGCAGTATCCCGGCCGACCCTGGTAGCTTCGAATTTGAGCATGCCCAGCTTATTAAGCGTCGCACCGACGACCTTATCGCCGACCTTCTTCTCGACCGGCAATGACTCGCCGGTGAGCATTGACTCGTCCACAGTGGAACGGCCGTCGATCACCACACCGTCGACGGGGATGGTCTCGCCGGGGCGCACGATGACGATGTCGCCGGTGTGAACATCTTCAACCGGAACTTCCATCTCTGAACCCGAGCCACTGCGGATGAGGCGCGCGGTCTTGGCGCGCAGGCCCATCAGCTTCTTGATGGCTTCGGAGGTGCGGCCCTTGGCGCGCGCCTCCAGGAACTTGCCGAGCCGTATCAGCGTGATGATGACCGCGGCGGTCTCGAAATAGACGGCTCCCGGCACGATGCCCAGCGTGACAAACACCGAATAGAAGTAGGCGACCGACGAGCCCATGGCAATGAGCACGTCCATGTTAGCCGAACCGCTGCGGAGGGCCTTGTATGCGCCTTCGTAGTATTGCCAGCCGACGTAGAATTGCACTGGCGTGGCGAACGCCCACATCAGCCAGTTGACCCAGGGCTGCAGCACGGGCATCATGCCCGCCGGCCCACACTGGTAGAACACCGCAGAAGCCGGCACAGGGCCATTGCACGGGTTCGGCAGCCAGCCGAGATCACCCGCCATGGAGATGATGAAGAGCGGAATGGTGAAGACCAGGCCGATGATGAGCAGGCGGCGCTGGACCGCAACTTCACGCTCACGCGCCTTTGCTTCGGCGTCTTCACCGGTGCCGCCCATCTCCAGCGCTTCGAACCCTGACTTTGTGATCGCAGCGCGCAGCTCGCCCTGGCTGACAAGCGTGGGGATGTATTTGATGCGGGCGTGCTCACTGGCGTAGCTGACTTGCGCCACCTGGACGCCTTCGATGGTGAGCAGAGCTTTTTCGAGGCGCCGCGCGTCGTTGTCGTCTGCGAGACGGCGCAGGGAGAAATCAGCCTCGGCTGCGGCGATGCCGTAACCTGCGCGGTGGACGCGGGCAATCATATCGTCCAGGCCTGCGACGGCGGGATCGAACTGGACCGTGGCGCGCTCGGAGGCCAAGTTCACGACGGCGCTCTGAACGCCATTGACCTTCTTCAAGTTGCGCTCAATCGTGGACACACAATTGGCACAATACATGCCGGTAATTGGAAGAGTGATCTGTTTCATATATAGAGGACACGAAGTACGCGCATTCAATGAAAATGGGACATGGATCACATGGAAGAGCATAGATGCGCACGGATTTCTTTATGCATTGCCTGGCGTTCCATGTATCTCCGTGTTATCCGTGAATGATTCCAGACTTCGCTTAGGCGGCGACCGGGTACTCGATCTCCTTGAGCAGGTCCTTGATCTGCTGTTCGGTGGCAGGAGCGCCGAATGTGATGGTGACGTTCTTGGTGTTCAGGTCGGCCTTGACCGCCTGGACGCCTTGCAGCTCACCTACTTCCATTTCGATTGTGTGCGTACAGTGTGAGCAGCTTATTGCAGGGACGGTATAGGTTACGGTAGTCATTTGATTCTCCTTTGGTTAATCATGGGGTGAGCACCTACTTACCTGACAAGGCGGGCGCAACATGTTGCGCCTCTACGCCATACGATGCCCCTACCGGCCAAGCGCCATCTTGACGGCAGCATAAGCATTCACGATTCCATATCCATAGGCGGCGTTGGGCGTCGAGCCGCTGAAACATTGCCCGGCGGGGCGATCACCTGTATAGGGTTGCGCGGTCTGGACCAGGATCTGCTCGGTGCGATCGATGTCCCCGATCAGGTCCGAGTTGCCGGACCACATGAGCGCCACAACACCAGCCAGGTGCGGGCCCGCCATGGACGTGCCGGACTCCGGGCCGTATGTGCCTCCGGGCAGCGAAGAGACGACATCCACGCCCGGAGCGCTGATATCGGGCTTGACACGGCCGGAGCCATCGATGGTGACCGGCCCGCGGCTGCTGAAGAAGGCCATGCTACCGGACTCATCTACCGCGCCGACCGAAAACGCCGAGTCATAGATAGCGGGCGGGTTATCCAGCGTGCTGCAACTCGGCCCGTCGTTCCCGGCGGAGACCGCGACGAATATCCCAGCGGCGCGCAGCGCGTCGACAGCAGACTTGAGAGCGTTCGCGTCACAGCCTTCGAGGGTCGGGCAGCCCCACGAGTTATTCATGACGTAGGCGGCGCGTGTCGGGTCGCCGTCTTTGAGCGGGTCGCCTCCGTATGGGAACGGCGCCAGCATGAACTGCATGCAATTCAGGTAAAGAGGCGGATTTCCGAGGTTGCGCTCCAGATTCACGCAAGCCATCCACTGCGCATCGGGCGCGATGCCGATGCCGCCCTTGCCGAGTACGATGCCGAGTGTGTGCGTGCCGTGGCCCTCTTCATCCTTGGGGGCTTTCGTTCCGCTCCACGGGTCGTACCAGTTGTAGTCGTTGCTGCCGGTTGAAGCGCCGCGATAGGAGTCCTTCAGGGCAGGATGGCTGCCATCCGCACCAGTATCGGACTGGCCCACGACAATGCCCTTTCCCGTGACTCCGAAGTCCTTCCAGACGCGGTCGGCGCCAATCATCGTGATATTCCAGCCCGGGTTCTGCTCGACCGTGGTCATATCGCCCTGAGCAACCGGACCTTTTTGCGGGATAGGGCGCAAGTGCGGGCTGGCGATCACGCGGTCCACATCGGCGCGGTTCTGCAAGTAGAGGCGAACCAACGCCCCACCGTTGACTTCGATGGCGTTGACCAGATAATACGGCTTGTAGTGGATACCGTAGCGGTCGAGCGTGCCGCGCAGGTCGGCCTGGGAGGTATTCGCCTCATCCACCAGTGTATGATAGACATAGGCATGACGCGCGTTGCGGTCCGGCATGCCGGTTGCCTGTGAAACATCGGCCTGCTTCTTCATGATGACGAAGAGCTGGTCGCCGTAGAAGCCATGCTGGCCCCAGAAGCCATAGACGAAGAACGCCAGCGCCCACGTTACGATCAACGGATAGAACGGGAAGCGCAACAAAGCGGATCCAGCGCTATCTGAGCGTCTCGACCAAAGCACCCACACCCAGCCCAGCAAACCGAGGAACAAGCCGATGACGAGCATCATCAGCGAGGCCTTGATGGCCCAAGGCAGTAGATCGCCGAGGACGATGGTCAGCTCGGTGGGGTCGATGAAGATGAGTGGTGCGGCGGCGAGCAGGCCGACGCCGAGCATGGTCGCAGCCGCAGAACCGGCGACCAGGCTGAGGACGAATCCGAACGAAGGCAGGACAGCCAGCAGCAGCAGTTGACTGCCGTCGTAGCCCAGCGCGGAGCCGACGATCGCCAACGAGACAGCGATGCCAAGGCCTTTCAAGATGTAGTGCAAATCGGGGACGACGACGAGGCTGGCAACCAGAAGGCCAATCGAGAGCCCGACAAGCAGGTTCAAGACGGCGTCGGTGACGGAACCAAGGGCGCCCCATAGCAGGAACGGCCAGATGGCAAAGGGGATGATCGCGAGAGCAAAGAAGACGCGTCCGTCCCATCCGGCAGGGCGGCGGTTCACCATCAGCAGAATGATGGCGGGCACGAGGGCGAAGATGATCTGCAGTACGGCGCCAAGCTGGTCGCGGTTAGGGCCGACGAAGCGCAGGAAGAATGCGGGGAGCGTGACGAGAGCGGCCATCAGCCAGCTACGATAGACGGGGCGGAATGCGCTCTTGGAGACTGCCACCGCGATACCGGTGAGGATGGCAATCAAAACAGCCTGCACGAGGAACCAGACCATACCGGCCGAGGCGAGGAACTGGAAGCTCTCGTCCGCGATGGCGGTCTGCTCCAGGTTCCAAGCCACGACATAACCGACGACGATCATCAACGAGATGCCGAGGCCAGAGAGCACGAACAGGCTGACCGCCGCCGCAGTCGGTTTGTTGCCTACGGTCAAGACCGGTGCGTTGTTCTGCGTTTCCATGCGAGAATCCTTATACCTTGGTGGACATCTCGAACACTTCGGTGATCTCTTTCAGGACGCGCTCGCGCTCATGGGGATCGCGGCCCTGAATAGCGGTTGTGACGCAGGAATTCAGGTGGTTCTCCAGAATCTGCGTGCTGACCTTGTTGAGAGCAGATTCGACGGCCTGGATCTGGCGGATGACGTCGATACAGTATTCGTCCTGCTCCACCATGCGGATGACGCCCCTCAGGTGTCCTTCCACGGTCTTGAGCCGACGC
>DATKAF010000145.1:0-8880 GCA_035498395.1 Anaerolineales bacterium | reverse complement strand
ACGCAGGGCATGCCGGCTCTCTTCATTCTGTTCTGCCTGTCGCTGGACCGGATACTGAGCGATGCGCGGCTCCGGCTGGCGGGCAGCCGAACTGCAAAGCCCACCATTGCCGCCGTGATCGTGCTCCTGGCGCTGGCGGTCATCAGCGGCAGACCGTGGCGGGCGTGGGCAGGCGATAACGCGCCGCTGCTGAAGGCGGATATCCGGAGGACGCGCGAGGGCCTCTTCCTTGCAAAATACACCGCGCCCGAGGCCGTGATCGCGGTGCACGCCGCGGGACAGATCCCCTATTATTCCGGGCGCACGACCATCGACCTGCTCGGGCTGAACGACCCGGTGATCGCCAAAGGGCCGGTGACAGGGCCGTTCTACCCCGGACACGACAAATGGAACTACGAGTACAGCATCGCCGGGCTGCGACCGGACCTGATCGCGGACAACTGGATCAAGCTGGCAGCGTTCATGAAGACGCAGCCGGAATACCGGCGGCTCGACAACGGAATTTACGTGCGGAAGGACAGCACGCTGGTGGACGTGAAGGAACTGGAGAAGGAGTATCGGTAGTCTCGATTTAGGCCAGCGAGGTTTAAGAAGCCTGGCATGACCCCCACCGCCTTCGGCACCTCCCCCAAATTCCTGTTTGACGATGCTTGTCGCACAGATGGATTGGGCTGGTGTGCTGCGACAAATGGCCATTGGGCTTGGTGGGAATTTGGTGGAGGACGGGAGGGGGTTGAGATTCAGAATCGCAACGGGCGGTATCTCTGCCGCCCACTGTTCTTTCGTTCGATTCAGATGGATTCCGTGCGAATCCGTGTTATCCGCGTAATCCGTGTACCTACAACTTACGCCGGCTGAAGCTGCTTCTTGACCACTCCCTCCAGCATGGCGGTCGTGAGGGACCTCGGGCGACCTATCCGCCAGCCGAGAGCGCGAGCCCACACATAGTTGGCTGCGACCCCGAGGCTGGACTCCCGGTCAGCTATCGGTGATAATAGCCCGCACCGAACAAAGCATTAGCGCTGAGACATTGAAGGGAGTAGCACATGTACCGGTATCTGATCGAATCCCCTCACAAACCGGAGGACTGCGACAACATCATCCAGGAAGTGGAGAATGCCGGGTACCTGCATTTCTTCGATTGGGGCTGCCACGAAGGCGTCCATACAGGCTGGGCTGTTGTCGAGGCCGAAAGCGTGGAGCACGCCCGGCAGATCGTCCCGTGGATGGTGCGTCCGGAGGCGCGGATCGTCAAGGTCGAGAAGTTCGGGGATCAGGACACGATACACCCTCACAAGGCAAGATAGCAAAAGAATCACAGCGGGCGGCATCTCTGCCGCCCGCTGTTGTTTGATTTAGATGGATTCCGTGCAAATCCGTGTTTTCCGTGTAATCCGTGTTCCTATTGCCTACGCCGGCTGAAGCTGCTTGTTGACGACTTCCTCCAGCATGGCGGTCGTGAGGGACTTCGGGCGCTCGATCGGCCAACCGAGAGCGCGGGCCCAGACATAGTTGGCCGTGACACCGAGGGCGCGCCCGACGCCAAAGAGCACGGTGTAGAAGTCGAACTCGCGGACGCCGTAATAGTACTGGAGCGTGCCGCTGATGGCATCCACATTGGGGGCCGGGTTCTTGGCCTTGCCCTGCTCGCGCAGCACCTGCGGCACCACATCGAAGACCAGATCGGCGAGGCGCACCAGCTCGTCATCCGGGAACCGCGCCTTGGCAAATTCCATCTGCGCCATGTAGCGCGGGTCGGGCACGCGCAGCACGGCATGACCATAGCCGGGGATGACCTTGCCGCCGTTCAGCGTATCCCAGGCGAACGTATACAGCTCGTCGCGGGTGGGGACATGGCCAAACTTGTTCCGGACATCGATCAGCCAGCCGAGGCATTCCTGGTTGGCAAGCCCGTGCAAGGGACCTGCAAGGCCGTTGAGGGAGGCTGAGAAGGAATAGTAGGGGTCCGAGAGGGCGGAGCCGACGAGGTGCATGGTGTGGGCCGAGACGTTCCCGGACTCGTGGTCGCTGTGAAGGATGAAATACAGGCGCGCCAGCTCGGCGTAGCCTTTCTTATCCTCAACCTTCATCATCTTGGCGAAGTTAGTGCCGTAATCCCACTTGGCGTTGTAGCGCGGCTTCTTGGTCTCGCCGAAGTACTTGAAGCGGTAGATGAAGGCCGCGATCACCGGCAGTTTGGCCGTCAGGTCGAGGCTGTCTTCCAGGGCAGGCTCCCAGTAGACGTCCTTCTTCATGCCCTCGTGGTAGCGGCGGTTGAAGGCCGAGCCGTTCTGCAGCGCAAGGACCGCCTGCGAGAACAGCACCATGGGATGCGTATCCTTGGGCATCGTGCGGATCATCTTGTAGACATGGTCGGGCACGCTGGCGCGCTTGCCCCACTCGGCTTCCACTTCGAGCGCCTGCTCGCGGGTCGGCACTTCGCCGATCATCAGCAGGTAATACAGGCCGCCCACCAGCGGGATCTTCTGCCCGCGCGCTCGGGGGAGATCCTTGAGCAGCTTGGGGATGGACAGGCCGCGGAAGCGAATGCCTTCGGCGGGATCGACGAACGAGACATCGGTGAGAAGCGACTTGATGTCGCGCATGCCGCCGATCACCTGCCCCACGGTGACCTGGTCGACCACGACGTCGGCATGCTCCTTGGCAAGGGACTTCATGCGCTCGCGCCAGGCGGGCAGTTGCTCGGAAAGCTTTTCATGCAGGATCATTTTTCCTCCAGAATAATGCTCTCACGCGGGAACGCTCCTGCGTGGGAACTATTGGATCTTGACCAGCTTCTTCAACGCCTCGTGCGTTTCCTTCACGGCCGCCGCAGACTTGTCGAAAGCGGCTTTCTCGTCCGCATCCAGCTTGTACTCGATGATCTTCTCCATCCCGCCGCGTCCCAGCATGACCGGCACGCCGAAGAAGATATCGTTGAGACCATATTCGCCCTGCATGCAGGCCGAGCAGGGCAGGATCAGATGCTTATCCTTGAGGATCGCCTCGCTCATCTGGGCGACCGCCGCCGAGGGGGCATAGTAGGCGGAGCCGGTCTTCAGCAGATTGACGATCTCGCCGCCGCCCTTGCGCGTGCGGCCGACGATGGCCTCCAGCTTATCGGCAGGCAGGTAATCACGCAGCGGGATACCGGCCACGTTCGAGTGGCGCGTGAGGGGCACCATCTCATCCCCGTGACCGCCCAGCACGTAGCATTGAATGTTCTCGACGCTCACGCCCGCTTCCATCGCGACGAAGGCGCGCATGCGCGCAGAATCCAGCACGCCCGCCTGGCCGATGACGCGCTCGCGCGGGAGCTTGTTGAGCTTCATGGTCAGATAGGCCATCGTATCGAGCGGGTTCGTCAGGACAACATAGATGGCATCCGGCGAGTGCTTGAGGGTTTCGATGGCGGCCTTGCCGACGATGTCGGCGTTGGCAGACAGCAGGTCGTCGCGGCTCATGCCCGGCTTGCGAGGCAGACCCGCCGTAATAATGACGATGTTCGAGCCTTTGGTAGCGGCGTAATCGTTCGATCCGACGATCTCCACATCCCTGCCAACGATCGGCATGGTTTCGAGCATGTCCAGCCCTTTGCCTTGCGGCATGCCTTCGACCACATCGACCAGCACCAGGTCAGCCAGCTCGCGCTCGGCCAGCCAGAGTGCTGTTGTTGCGCCCGTCATACCCGCCCCGATGATCGAGATTTTCTGCATGTGACCTCCAGCACGAGAGATGGCGCAATTTTATCTGAAACGACTCAAATTTGCACGATTACTACGAAAAATAAGGACTTCCGCCAGCTAAGCTTATGACGAAAGTCCCTATTTGTGCGCTCTGATACAAGCGCCCGGATACTTTACCCGCCGATCAGTCGCCGCAGCCAATCATTGATCTGCTGCTCATCCACCTTACCCTCACCAAGGTAGACATTTTCCGCGGTGAGTTGGATGGTCTTCGGACATTGGGCCGACGGCGCCTTGCCATAGAACTCGCGCGAGCCCAGGCTCTTTCCGGTAAACATATCAAAGACCTCGATATATGCCTTCTGGCGGTATACCTCGTAGGTGCCAGTCACGCCGGTCGGTTTGTTGACGTAGTTGCAGGAATAGGCTATTTCGAGGTCATCGATCCGCGTGGCTGCGTAGCGCAGCTCGCCGGGGGAAGTGGCGCGCAGATCCGCCGGAACCCATTCCGGTCCCTTAATCAAGCTTGCCCACGCTGCTGTGTACTGCGGCGTATTCGTTGGTCCCAGAGCAGCCATGTTCTTGAAATCCTCGCGGAAATCGCACGCGTTCACCTTCTTCGAACCCGCATGAAACACACCGGCTGCCGGATGACTCGGGGCAAGATCGTGCCGGCAATAGTCTGCCATGGCAGTTGTGATCAACGCCTGCCCGTCCTCGCCCGTATCCTTCGCGAGCTGTTCCAGCGTGCGCTGCCTCTCGCTGCTGATGTCCGCGCCGGCTTTCCCGGCCTCCGAGAGCTTGTCCAGTGCCATCAGGTAATGGCCTTCGCTTCCGAGTCCTTTTGCCCACGCCAGCAGCACGCCCGGCACCGCTTTCGTCGCACCAGCCGCCAGTGCCGATTTGCCGTAGGAGGACGTGACCTGTTGGTACTTATCAATCGCGGCTTCGTATTGCTGTCCGTGCTCCAATTCGCTGGCCCATCCCACCAACGCCGCGGCAGCCCCGTCTGCTGCCCGCTGGGCTTGCGGCGAAGCTGCCCCGCTCTTCTGAATGGCCTCGAAGTGCGCTAGTGCGGCCTTATACTGGCCGTCTTTCAGCAAGGCCTCGCCCCATCCCAGTTCCGCCTCAATCGCCTCTGCGCGCGCCTGTTCTGCCTCCGGCGAGCCGGCATGCTCCTTCTGGACTTCCTTAAACTTCGATAGCGCCAGCTCGTAGTCCCCCTGCTCCACGAGGCTCTCGGCCCAGCTCAGCCGGGCGCTGGCTGCCAGCGCAGCGACATCCGCGGCCTTCGGTGAGGCGGGATATGCCTGCTGGAACGCGGCAATAGCCTCCATCGCCTGCTCTCCCTGCCCGGCATCGACCATGCCATGGATGTCCTGCAAAGCGCTGACTTCATCCAGGAGATCAGAAGCTGCCATTACATCGGGGTTCAGACTGAAGCGATAGTCGGAGGAAAACGTTCGGAGCGCCGCATATGCGGCGGAATAATCTCTGTTTTCGTACGCCTGCATGCCCGCGCGGTATTTTGCGACGCCAACCTGGCGATATGCAATGAAGCTGCCAAAGGACAGCACAGCCAGCCCGACGGCGATGTAGGGCAGCCATTTGTCAGAGGGAACGATCACCGAAGGGTGGCGGCTCTCCAGCCTCCAGATGTCCCATGCCAGCAAAGCGGACCAGGCAAGAAAGCCGGCGCCCCACAGAACCGGGTGCGCGGAGGCATTCGCAGCCTGGGCTGCCACGCGCAATACGGCAGTGATCACCATGCAGGCGATCCAGCGCTTCCACCTTCCTGTCAGCAGGTATCCGAAACCAAACGGGTTGAAATTCGCGAGAGCAAGAAAGAGACGATGTGCCGTGGAAGACTGCGGTGTGGCATCCATGTTGTTCCCTCCGACTGGCAAACCAACGACTGAGCCCCTTGGACATTGTGCCACGTCGCCGGGCAGTTTTCAACTGACGAACATCATCTGGCTGCCCCCAATGAGAAAGGACTTCCGCCATTTGCTCTTGACGGAAGTCCGATCTTGCAGTTCTGCCGGCTATTTTTCTTCGGATTCGAGGAACTTGGTCGCCTGGATGGCGGCGGCGGCTCCCATGCCCGCGGAGGTCACCACCTGGCGGAAGTGCGGGTCCGCCACCTCCCCGCCGGCGAAGACGCCCGGCTTGCTGGTTTGCATCTTCTCGTCGATTTTCAGGTAGCCGAGGCTATCCATCTCCAGCTTGCCTGCGAAGATCTGGGTATTCGGCGTGTGCCCGATGAAGATGAAGACGCCGTCGGTCTCGAGAACCGTCTCGTCGCCGGTCTGGATGTTCTTCAGCCGCAGGGCCTCGACCTTGCCGTCGCCCAGAACCTCGGTGACGACCGTATTCCAGATGAAATTGACCTTGGGGTGCTCCATGGCGCGCTTCTGGAGCAGCGGGCTGGCGCGGAGCTCGCCGCGGCGATGGATGATGGTCACGGAGGAGGCGTAACGAGTGATGAACAGGCCTTCTTCGACGGCGCTATCACCGCCGCCCACAACCACAACCTTCTTATCCTTGAAGAACCAGCCGTCGCAGGTGGCGCAGTAGGAGACGCCGCGCCCGGTCAGCTCGCTCTCGCCGGGAATGCCGAGGGTGTTGGAGCTGGCGCCGGTCGTGACGATCAAGGTGTCGGCCAGGTATTCGCCGTTGTCGGTCGTGACCTTGTAGGGACGCGAGGAAAGGTCCACCTCGTGCGCGCTGTCGAACTCGACGCGCGCCCCAAAGTGCTCCGCCTGCTTCTGGAAGAGCTCGCCCAACTGCGCCCCGCCCACTCCCTCTGGAAAACCCGGGTAGTTCTCGACCGTGTAGGTCAGGGCGGCCTGACCACCCAACTGCATGCCGGTCAGCACGATCGGGGCCAGCTCCGCGCGCGCCGCGTACAGGGCGGCGGCCAGGCCGGCCGGGCCCGAGCCCAGGACCAAGACCTTGACATGGTTGGAATTGCCGTTCGATCCCATATGAATTTCGCACCTTATCGAGAAGCTCTGTTATTCATACTCAACGCAGACCCCGCCGTACCAAACAAGCCCGGCCCCTGCAAAACGCCTATTTTCACAGGCATAGAGACAAGGCGTGGCGGAACAATATTACGGTTCGTATTGTATCAGAGGCAAGGAGCGGAGAAGACGAATAGCCGGAAGGGCCAGCCTGGTCGTGCGTTATACCGAGTGGGAATGTGCACCACCCGGAAGGCTGGCATCCATGAAAATCTTTTCCATCGTCACAATCTGCCTCGGCGTCTTGTTGCTCTCCGCCTGCGAACTCCCCCAAGACTCGCCCTCCGCCGAGCCGTTCCCCGACATCCCGATCCTGCCGCCGGCGCCGACGGTCGTCTCGCCGGCCGTGATCGGTGAGTACCTTACGGACGCGCGGGTGGCAGGCTATGATCCATTCGACGACATGCAAAATTGGAACTACAGCAGCACGACCGGCGCGCTCCAGGACGGCACCTTCGAGCTGAACGGTTCCGCGGGCTGGCAGAGCAGCTTCTGGCCCAAGCAGCAGTTCAAGGAGGGGCAAGGGCTGGTGCTGCGCTTCCAGGTGAAGAGGGCCAATGCCCGGTCCGAATTCGTCTTTGTGACGGGCGATTGGCTTTCGGACTCGTTCCGGCAATTCGGCGTTTACAACGCGGTCGTGCCGATGGGAGACCTGTTCCAGGGGAGGCAGGACATGGGTGGCTACAAGCTGACCGGCAACCTGAAGCTGGAATCGGATACGTGGTACGAGCTGCTACTGGCGGTCGGGAGAAACGGGCACTTCCTGGCGGTGGTGTGGAATCCAAATGATACTGCACAGCGCGCCATACATGACCTGGAGGCCGGACCGAACTGGGCGGGCCGAAGCTGGGTATTCCTGCCGAAAGCGAATGCGGGCGAGACCGTGCTGGTGGATGACTTTTACCGGCTCACGCTGGGGGATGTCCGGTGAGGCACGGGGCTCCGACGACTTCCGACCGGCGAACGAAGCAGCATGGGACGCGCACACACGCGGAGAAAACGGAAGGGGAGATCGGCTTGCATGGGAGGCGGCGGGCTTTCATACTCCTCTACACACTCAGACCCCGGCCAGCGAGTAAGGGATGGCGACACACACCGTTGTGGAGCTGCCGGGAGATGATCCCACCGCCAGCGTGCCGCCGGCTGCGCTGACCCTTTCCGACATGCCCGCTAGGCCGTAGTGGCCGGCGCGCACCAGGCCCACCCAGTCGCCGGGGACGGAAAACCCTTTTCCATTATCGGAGATTTCGAGCCGAGCCTCCTCCGCATCAAAGTTGAAGCGCAGGTGGACCTCGGTGGCGGCAGCATGGCGCACGACATTCGACAACGATTCCTGCAGGACGCGGAAAAGCACCAGGCGGATGTCTTCCGGGAGCAACTGGCTATCGGGCGCGAGCGACAGCCTGACGCGGATGTGCGGGTTCTTCTCGCGGAAATCTCCGATATAAGACCGGACGGCCTTCTCCAGCCCGAAACGGGAGAGGGCCGGCGGGCGCAGCTCGCTGGCGGTCGAGCGCAGCATGTTCAAGGTCTTCTGAAGGTGCTCGACGGACTCGCCGAGGACCGCAGCGATGCTCTCGCCGGATTCCAGACGGAGCTGCTCCAACTCGTACATGACGCCGAACAGCTCTTGAATGGGCACATCGTGCAGGTCCTGCGCGAGCCGGAGGCGCTCCATCTCGATGTTGCGCTGCAGGTGCTGCTTGAGGTCCAGCACGGCGGCATCGGCCTGCTTGCGCGCGGTGATATCGATGATCGCGGTGAGGATATAC
Source organism: Anaerolineales bacterium (assembly GCA_035498395.1). Classification (GTDB taxonomy): domain Bacteria; phylum Chloroflexota; class Anaerolineae; order Anaerolineales; family Villigracilaceae; genus Fen-1038. The sequence goes on along the minus strand of DATKAF010000145.1, from coordinate 396 downwards.
AAGGCCTTGCCGCCTGCGTCCCTTGCCACGCCGATGGTCGTGTCGGCCCACACGACGCTGCCATCCTTGTGGATATACCTCTTCTCGGACCGCGAGCTCGAAATGCTGCCCTGCAGCAACCTTTGAATGACGTCCTCGGTGGCGGCGACGTCGTCGGGGTGAGTCAGCTCTCTCCAGCTTTTCGCGCGCAGCTCGGCCTCCGGGTACCCGAGGATCTCGCAGAACGCCTCGTTGAACTGCACATCGCCATCCATTGTGACCAGCACCTTCCCGAGCGGTGAGGTCTCAAAGATGTGCCGGAAGCGGGCCTCGCTGGTCCGGAGCGCCTGCTCGGAACGCCGGTGATCTTCGATCTTCTCGAGCAGTGCGACGCGGGTCTGGCCCGCCACCTGCAGG
>DATKAF010000144.1:0-3222 GCA_035498395.1 Anaerolineales bacterium | reverse complement strand
CCGGGGCGCATACGGAGTTGATCGAGCTTGCGGGGAAGCTCAAAGCCCCGATCGTGCATGCGATGCGCGGGAAAGAATTCATTGAGTACGATAACCCGTTTGACGTGGGCATGACCGGCTTGCTGGGATTTTCTTCCGGCTATCACGCGATGATGAACTGCGACGTACTGTTGATGATCGGCACGGACTTTCCCTACCAGCAGTTCTTTCCCAAGAATGCGACGGTGGTGCAAATCGACCTCCGTGGCGAACAGCTCGGCCGGCGCACCAAAATCGACTACGGCTTTGTGGGGGACACGAAGACGACCCTCCAAGCCCTCCTGCCACAGCTCAAGCAAAACGAGTTCGATGACCATTTGCAGGCCTCGCGCGAGCACTATCAAAAGGCACGCAAGGGCCTCGACGCCTTAGCGACCGGGGAACCCGATGGGAAACCGATCCATCCCCAATATGTGGTCCGCGTGCTCGACAAGCTTGCGGCCAAAGATGCGATTTTTGCATGCGATGTGGGCACCCCGACGATCTGGGCGGCACGGTACCTGACGATGAACGGTCACCGGCGGCTCCTCGGCTCCTTCACCCATGGGTCGATGGCAAATGCCCTACCGCAAGCCCTTGGCGCGCAGGTCAGTCATCCCGGCCGGCAAGTCGTCTCATTGTCTGGAGATGGCGGTCTCGCCATGCTCCTGGGCGAGTTGCTCTCGCTGCGGCAGTTACAGGCGCCGGTCAAGGTGGTGGTGTTCAAGAATGACGCCCTGGCTTTTGTCGAGCTGGAGATGAAGGCGGCCGGCATCCTCGATTTCGCCACCGACCTGCACAACCCGGACTTCGCCAAGATAGCCGAGGCGGCCGGGCTCCTGGGGCTGACGGTCGACACGCCGGAGCAAGTGCGCCCGCTGCTGACGCAAGCGCTCGCGCATGACGGGCCGGCGCTCGTCGAAGTCCGCGTCCACCGACAGGAACTTTCGATGCCGCCGACGATCACGCTGGAGCAGGTGACCGGCTTTAGTCTCTTCATGCTCAAAGCGGTGCTCAGCGGGCACGGCGACGAACTCATCGATCTGGCCAGGATCAATCTCTTCCGGTAACTCGCCGCAAGACCCCCTCTATCGCGGATTGCAACTGCATGCGTCCAGTGTTGGGGCGATCCTTATGATCGCCCGACTCCCAAGCCCCATCTCTACGCTTCCTGGCGGGCGGTTTCGCGCTGCTATACCAACACCAGCCAATTTCGTAAACTCACTTTTACCGCTCCGTCTCAAATGGAGACACCACTCTGATTGCGTATCCATCCCAGGCTGAGAAGCCGAACGCTGACAAGCTGACGTCGGTATGTCGTCTGAGAGTCGCCCCTCCGTCACCGCACGACTACTCAGGCGCGGCCCGTCGCTTTGCCCTGTGTAGCTAAGTGCAAATGCGTGCATGGTATTTCACACGGCCGCTGTGCACGCGGCGCGTGGCATGGGACGTGCTCAGGCATCAAAAGGGCAGGCGCGAAACAACAAAAGAACCAATGCTGCTCTTACCTGCAGCGGATCGTCTCTTCTTCCACCCTGGCAAGTTTCTTTACTGATAGGGCGCCGGAAGCAGAGGAGGTCCTATACCAGATCTTCAGTATTATCTCTGGCTCTGCCCGCCGAGCTGTAAAGGTCTAGGTCTTCGAAAGAATGGCACCCTTACCGTGCCGAAGGAGAACGTATCAATGGCAACGCAGACCCAGTTGGATAACCTCTGCATCAATACTATCCGGACACTGTCTATCGATGCCATCCAGCAGGCCAATTCTGGCCACCCAGGGACGCCCATGGGGATGGCGCCCGTGGCGTACTGCCTGTGGCAGCGTTTTCTGCGTTTCGATCCCGATCACCCGATCTGGCCCAATCGCGACCGCTTTGTCCTGTCCGCTGGCCACGCCTCTATGCTCTTGTATTCCCTACTCCACCTGTGCGGCGTGAAAGCGGTTAACCCCAAATATGAGGTCCTCGGGGAGCTCGCGGTGCAGCTTGACGATCTCAAACATTTTCGCCAGCTCGACAGCAAATGTCCGGGCCATCCCGAGTATCGGTGGACGAGTGGTGTAGAAACGACAACCGGACCCCTTGGCCAAGGCGTGGCGACCAGCGTCGGGATGGCCATCGCCGGCCGCTGGATGGCGCAGTATTTTAATCGCCCAGGCTTGGAGGTGATCAATTACGATGTCTATGCCTTGTGCGGCGATGGCTGCATGATGGAGGGGATTTCCAACGAAGCCGCTTCGCTAGCGGGACACCTCAAGCTCTCCAATCTGTGTTGGATCTACGATAGCAATAGGATCACCATCGAAGGGCATACCGATTTGACTTTTAGTGACGACGTGGCCGCCCGCTTTCTGAGTTATGGCTGGCACGTAACCCGGGTGCCGGACGCCAATGATCTGGACATGCTGGAGCAAGCCTTCGATACGTTCAAAGACACCCGAGAGCGACCGACCCTCATCATTGTTGACAGCCATATCGGCTACGGCGCCCCGCACAAGCAGGACACCAGCGCAGCGCACGGCGAGCCTTTGGGAGACGAAGAGATCAGGCTGACCAAACGAGGCTATGGGTGGCCGGAAGACGCGAAATTCCTCGTGCCTGAGGGGGTACGTGAACATTTGCAGGCGGGCCTCGGCCAGCGCGGCGCTGCCCTGTACGCGGCCTGGATGGACACGTTCGAGCGCTACCGTCGCCAATACCCGGACCTCGCCGAGCAGGGTGCTCGGATGTTTCGCCGTCAATTGCCGGAAGGATGGGATAAGGAGCTGCCCACATTTCCCACAGACCCAAAAGGGATGGCCACCCGTGACGCTTCAGGTCTCGCGCTTAATGCCATAGCCAAGAACGTTCCCTGGCTCATTGGGGGCTCCGCCGACCTGGCGCCTTCAACGAAGACCCGTCTGAACTTCGCAGGGGCCGGTGATTTCTCAGCTGAGCAGCCCGGTGGGCGGAACTTCCATTTCGGCATCCGCGAGCACGCCATGAGTGCGATCCTTAACGGCATGTCGCTCGCGAAGGTCCGCCCCTTCGGGTCAGGGTTCCTCATCTTCAGCGACTACGCTCGCCCGGCCATCCGGCTCAGTGCGCTGATGGAGATCCCGACGATGTACATCTTCACACACGATTCGATCGGGGTTGGGGAAGATGGTCCGACCCACCAGCCGGTGGAGCAGCTGGCCTCGCTGCGCGCGATCCCCGGTCTTAT
>DATKAF010000143.1:0-6684 GCA_035498395.1 Anaerolineales bacterium | reverse complement strand
CGGACATGCGCAAGGTCCGCCGCCAGATCGGCATGGTCTTCCAACAGTTCAACCTGGTAAAGCGCTCGTCGGTGCTCACCAATGTCCTGTCGGGGCGGCTTGGTTACGTCAACACATTCACCAGCAGCCTCAATATCTTTTCGGCGCAGGACCGCCGCATGGCGCATTCCAGCCTGGAACAGGTAGGGCTGGCTGACAAGGCGCATGTGCGCGCCGATTCGCTTTCGGGCGGCCAGCAGCAGCGCGTCGGCATCGCTCGTGCGCTCATGCAGGACCCAAAGCTCATCCTGGCCGATGAGCCGGTCGCCTCCCTCGACCCCGTGCTGGCGCACTCGATCCTCAAATACCTGGAGCAGCTCAACAAGGAGCGCGGCATCACGGTGCTGTGCAGTCTTCACTTCCTGGACCTCGTGCACCGCTATGCAACGCGCGCCATTGCGCTGAAGGATGGTGAGCTGGTGTTTGAGGGCCTGCCCAAGCAGATCGATGATGCGCAGTTCAAGGCGATCTACGGCCAGGAAGCCGAGCGCGTGTCCATCATCTAGCGTCGACACAAACCTCTCATCGACAGGGCGTTACCGGAATTGTCAATCTGACATCGTAAATCTGAATGGCTGCCTCCGTCCGGACATCACCCCATTTCAACAAGCCGGTAATCCCGATGATCGCCTCGCTGATCATCCCCGGCCTGGGCCAGTATCTGCTGGGCCACCGCTCACGCGGCTGGCTCGTCTTTACCGCCGTAGTATTCTGCGGCGCGCTGGTCGCCTGGGCGCAGGCTCAGCAGAAGATCGGTCAAGTGCTCGTGGGCGGCTTCACGACCAGTTGGTTGTGGCTCCCCTTTTTCGTCTTCTGGGCCTGGAATGTCCTGGACGCCGGCGCGCTGGCGCGGGGCGAACGGCGCGGGCCCCTGCTGCCGGTGGTGCTGATCGGCGTCCTCATCTACATCATTGCCTGGAACGTGACCGACATCAAGCTGAACCGGCTCGTGGAGCGGTTCGGGGATGCGCGCAAGGTCGCCACCAATCTGATCAACCCGGACATGGTCACACTATCCGCCAACGGGCAGGATCAGATCTGCGACTGGAAGTGCCTCTACGAGTATGCGGGTGACAGGCTTGCAGGCCGCGCGCCGGCTGGCACGATCCGCGTGAGCGATAACCTGCTGGATATCATCGGGCGGGTCAAGCCGCAGCTGGCAAGCTCATGGCAGGTGGCGCTTGGGCTGGCCGCGGCGGGAAGCCGCCCGGAGACCTTCGTGGCGGGCTCTCTGATCGAGACCATCGCCATGGGCCTCATGGCGACCATCTTCTCCACCATCATCGCCGTGCCGGTCAGTTTCATGGCGGCCCACAACATCATGTCGCGCGTGCCCGGCGGCTCGGTGATCTATTACGTTACGCGCACCTTCCTCAACATCGTGCGCGCCGTCGATACGATCGTCTGGGGTCTGATCGTCATCGTGTGGGTGGGCCTCGGCACGTTCGCGGGTGTGATCGCGCTGACGATCCACTCCGTGGCCGCCCTGGGCAAGCTGTTCTCGGAAGAGATCGAGCATATCGACCCCGGCCCGGTGGAGGCGGTCACTTCGACCGGCGCGACGCTGGTCCAGAACATCCGCTTCGCCATCATCCCCCAGGTCATCCCATCCTTCCTGTCCTACGCCTTGCTGCGCTGGGACATCAACATGCGCTCGGCCACGGTCATCGGCTTCGTGGCGGGCGGCGGCATCGGGTTCTTCGTCGTGGAGACCGTGCGCCTGGGCGCCTACCAGCAATATGCGACCGCGCTGTGGGCCGTGGCGGTGGTCATCATCGTCGTCGACTGGCTGAGCGCAAAGTGGCGCGAGTCGCTGATGAAGGATGAGCCGCCGCCCGAAGAAGGCCGGCGCTGGACCACCGGTCGCATCATCCGCACCGCGTTCTTCGTCGTCCTGGGGCTCGTGGCATTCCTGTACTGTTGGAGCGTAGCCGAGATCAGCATCCGGAGCATGTTCCATCCCGGCAAGAACTTCCTGCGCCTGCTGACCGATTTTGTCACGATCGATCTCTCGCAGAAGGTCCTGCGGACGGTCATCGAGCAGATGCTGGTGACGATCTTCCAGGCGCTGCTGGCGACGACCATCGGCGCGATCTTTGCGTTCCCGTTCAGCTTCCTGGCCGCCAAGAACCTGACGGGACGAAGCCGCCTCTCCGGCTGGATCTACTATACCGCCCGCTCCATCTTGAACATCCTGCGCTCCATCGAAGCGCTGCTGTATGTGGTCATCTTCATCGTGTGGGTGGGCATCGGGCCGTTTGCCGGCATGCTGGCGCTGGCGATCACATCTTTTGCGTTGATCGGCAAGCTGTTCTCGGAGGCCATAGAGAACATCGAGACGGGTCCCATCGAAGCCGTGACAGCCACCGGAGCCAACCGCCTGCAGATGATCGTCTTTGCCATCCTGCCGCAAATCGTTCCGCCCTTCGTCTCCTACCTGATCTACCAGTGGGACATCAATGTGCGCATGGCGACCATCATCGGCTTCGCGGGCGGCGGCGGCATCGGCCTGACCCTGACCACCTTCTTCGGCTCGCTGCAATACCACAAGGCCGGGACGGTCGTCCTGTTCATTGTCATCGTCGTCGCCATCATGGACTTCGCCAGCGCGAAGCTGCGCGAGGCGTTGGTGTAGCGAAGTAGCTTGATAGTTGGGTAGTTGGATGCTGACATAATCCGGGCCCTATTTCCTATTTCCCGTTTCCGATTACCGATTTCCCTTTTCCTTACTCTCCTTACAGGTGGTGTGCCATGCGAAAACTCGTTTACGCGTTCTCGGTCTCGCTGGATAGTTTCATTGAGGACATCCACGGCAGTCTCGGCTGGTCCGGCCCTGACCCGGACCTGCACCGCCACTTCAACGAGGTGGAGCGTTCCGTCGATCTGATGCTCTATGGCCGCCGGCTGTACGAGCTCATGGCAGGCTTCTGGCCGACCGCAGAAGAGATCCCATCCGCGCCCGACTACATAATAGAATACGCTCGCATCTGGCTCGCCAAGCCCAGGCTGGTGTTCTCCAACACCCTGAAAGAGGTCGCCTGGAATTCGCAGCTATTCAAGGGGGACATCGCCACGGAAGTGAACAAGCTGAAGGCGCAGCCGGGAGGCACGCTGACCGTCGGCGGCGCAGGGCTGGCTGCCACGTTCATGCAGCTTGACCTGATCGACGAATACTCGGTCTATATCTATCCGATCCTGCTCGGCGGCGGCAAGCGCATGTTCGGCCCGCTGGACCAGCCCGCGCCGCTGCGCCTGGTCGAGACGCGGCCATTCAATGAGGGGGTTATGCTGATGAGGTATGCCAGAGAGCGTTAGCGGCGAATCGTAGGAACGACCAGGCAATTGCCTGTTGGGGGTGAGATTTCGCGCGCCTGCACGCTTCTGCAATTCCACTCTTTCAACGTTGTCAAGCGAACCGGGCGGCGTCGCGCAGGTTCGCCTGCGCTTCGCGCTGGACGACAACGATAACCGGGCAGCCAACTACCTGGGCCTGTACAGCGGAAACGCAACGACTATCGCCTATAGACACTTACTCACTGTCCTATACTACATGCCTTAAGCCAGCGGCATTTTCTGCCGAGAGCAGCTCGGCGTTACTGTTGCATGAACGCCTCGAGCGAGCTTCGATCGCCGCGGGACTGCCCCGGCAAGCTGATACAATTCTCTGCATGTGGAAGCGAGTATTCAAGTTCCTGCGGCGGCTGCTGCTCGCGCTGGCCGCCCTGGGTCTGCTGCTGATCATCGGCCCCCGGCTCCTGACCGGCCTCCTGACCTCTTCGCGCATCTATAGCGTCGGCACGGTCCCCTCTGCGCCGGTCGCCATTGTCTTCGGGGCGGGGCTCAACCGCGACGGTGAGCCGACCGTCATCCTGCGCGACCGCGTGGAGACCGCCGCGCAGCTCTACTTCGCCGGCAAGGTCCAGATGCTGCTCATGAGCGGCGATAATCGCACCATCGATCACAACGAGCCGGGAGCCATGCGCGACTACGCGATCTCACTCGGCGTACCGGGTTCGGCCATCGTGCTGGACTACGCAGGTCGGCGCACGTACGATACCTGCTATCGCGCCAGGGCGATCTTCGGGCTGGACTCCGTCCTGCTGGTCACGCAGGGTTTTCATATGCCGCGGGCACTGTTCCTGTGCAGTGCACTCGGCATCCGTGCCGCGGGCGTGGAAGCAACCAACCACCATTACTGGCCGCCGCTGATGCTGATCTGGAACGTACGCGAGCAGCTTGCGACGGTCGGCGCGTTCCTGGATGTGTATGTGAGCCGCCCGCGGCCGGTGCTCGGGGAGCCGGAGCCGATCTTTCCGAATAAGACAGGATAGTCAAATAGTCAGATAGTCTAATAGTCTAATTGTTGCCGACAGATCAGCAAACTACACTCAGCAACCTGGAATGACAAATCCGAAATCCCGTAGAGGTTCGACCCCATGACCCGTGATGACGCCCTTGCCATAGTCAGTGAGTACGTAAAGAACGAAGGCCTGATCCGCCACATGTACAGCGTGGAGGCCTGCATGCGCTTCTACGCCGGGAAGTTCAACGATGACGTGGAGGCGTGGGGCCTGCTTGGCTTGCTGCACGATTTCGACTGGGAGATCCACCCGGTGCTGACCGAACACCCGGTGGCAGGCGCGCCCATCCTGCGCGAGAGGGGCGTGCCGGAGGACATCATCCAGGACATCCTAAGCCACGGCGTGGACACCGGCGTGCCGCGCGACACCGTCCGCCGCAAGGCGCTGTATGCCTGCGATGAGATCACCGGGCTGGTCACGGCGGTGGCATTGGTGCGCCCATCCCGCTCCTTGCTGGACCTTGAGGCGTCATCGGTGAAGAAGAAGTGGAAGGACAAGGCCTTCGCGGCGGGCACCGACCGGCACGAGATGGAAGAGGCCGCCAAAGACTTCGGCATCGAGCTGTGGGAGCACGTTGGCAACGTCATCACGGCGATGCGCCGCATCGCGCCGGAGCTGGGACTGGTTGGGAACGTGCAGACGTCGTGAGTCGATACGCGAGAGAGGAGCAGCATCATGCACCCCGATGTCAAGGCCCTCATAGACCATTACCACTTCGCCCCGCTGCCGGCGGAGGGCACGCTGTTCCTCAGCACATATCGCTCAACGACCGAATTGGAGGGCGGCAAGCCCCACGGCACCGCCATCATTGCCATGTACTGCGACGATCCCCTGAGCTGTTCGCGCTTCCACCGCCTCCCGGTCGATGAAGTGTGGCATTTCTATGCGGGCGATCCGATGATGCTGATATTGCTGCACCCGGACGGCTCCAGCGAAGACGTCATCTTGGGGAATGATCCGCTCCAGGGTCAGCGGGTGCAGTTCGTCATCCCCGCCGGGACCTGGCAGGCCGGGCACGTGCTGCCGGGCGGGAACTATGCGCTGTTCGGCTGCACCATGGCGCCGGGCTTCACCGATGACATGTACGAAGGCGGCACTCGGGAACAACTGCTGCCGCTCTATCCGGACCGTGCCGGGGACATCGACCGCTTCGCGGCCGGCGCGGAAGAGAAGAGCATGCCGCGCGGGTTCGCCCGGTAGAAGCTCTCAGCGATCAGCCATCAGCCAACGAATACGCAGTGGCGGTTGAGCTTATTGCTCACTACGCTTTGCTCCCCCTCCTCCCGTGCCTCTTGTCCAGCCAGTCCAATAGCTTCTTCTTCGGCCAGGCGTTGATCACATCCCTGGCCTCCAGCCAGGCGCGGCGGGCCGTTGCAACGCCGTAGAACATCACATCCAGATCGGCCTCCGAGTGCGCGTCGGTGTTGATGCTGATCGGGATGCCCAGGTCCTTTGCGCGGCGCGCGTACGCATCGTCCAGGTCGAGTCGGGCGGGATGGGCGTTGATCTCCAGCGCCACGCCGGATTTCGCCGCGGCTTTCAACAGCGCATCCATATCCAGGTCCGCGCCCTCCCGATCGGGGATGAGGCGGCCCGTTGGATGCCCGATGATGTCCACGTTCGGGTTGTTGATCGCGTTGAGCACGCGTTGGGTCACCTTCTCGCGGGGCTGGCGGAGCGACGTGTGCAACGATGCCAGCGTCAGGTCGAGGCTCCTGAGGAAGTCATCCGGATAATCCAGCTTGCCGTCGGCCTTGATCTCGACCTCCGAGGCGTGCAGGATCGTGATGCTGTCGCCCACCTGTTTCTGCGCCTTCCGGATCTCGGCGAGCTGCTTCTTGTGGGTCTCCATGCTGAGGCCGCCGGTCACGCCCAGGCTGACGGAGTGGTCGGTGAATGCCACCACCTTCATTCCGTGCTTCGCTTCCGCGCGCGCCATGTCCAGGATGCTGAGCTTGCCGTCGCTGTACGTCGAATGCACCTGCAGGTCGGCCTTGATGTCCTTGAGCTCGATGAGATCGGGCAGCTTGCCCGCCCTGGCAGCCTGTATCTCGCCTCGGTCTTCGCGCAGCTCGGGCGGGATCCACGGCAGGCCGAGCGCCTTGTAGACCTTCTCCTCCGTGTCGAACAGCATCTCTGCGCCCTCACCCTTCTGTTTGGTGAGGGCGTGCTCGGAGAGCGAGAGGCCCTTGTCGAGCGCCAGCTCGCGCAGGCGGACGTTGTGGTCCTTCGAGCCGGTGGCATATAGCAGCGCGGTACCGAACCGTTCCGGCGGGTGCACCCA
>DATKAF010000142.1:0-7487 GCA_035498395.1 Anaerolineales bacterium | reverse complement strand
AGACCCAGCTCGCGGGCGCGGGCGATGGCTTCCGTGCGTCGCTGGACTTGCAGCTTGCTGAAGATCCGGCGGTTGTGCCCCTTGACGGTGTCGAGAGCAAGGAACAGGCGCTCGCAGATCTCCTTGTTGGAGAGGCCCTGTGCCAGCAGGTGCAGCACTTCGAGCTCACGCTCGCTCAACGGTTCGATGAGGGGCTGGCGCGGGGAAACTTCCGGTTGCGGCTCGCGCTGCGGACGCTCCGCTTCAAAGGCAGCCAGCAGCCTGCCGATATAGTCCGGCATGGCACTCTGGGCAGCGGCTTCAGACAGAAGTTCCGCCATCGGCGCGCCCTCGTCAAGGAAGATGCGGACAAAGCCGCCGGGCTGGGCGAGCGAGAGCGCCTGGGTGAGCGCTTGCAGCGCCTTGTCCCAATCGCCCTGCGCATGGTAAGTCAGCGCCTCCAGCACCATCACCCTGAGCTGCTCATCCAGCCAGCCTTTAGCCTCCATCTGCTGACGAAACGGCTCCAGGATCGCCAGCGCGGCGGCCGGCTCGCGCTGGGCAAGGCAGACGCGGGCCTGGCTGAGAGGCAGCTCGTATTGTTGAGCCAGTTGAGCGGCCGCGGCCGTATTCCCCTGGCGAAGCAGGAGCAGCACCTGCGCGGCGGCGATATCGGGCAGCCGCACAGAGAAGTTCTTCTGGTGCGCGGATTGCTGCGCCTCGACCAGGAGCGCCGCTGCTCCATCCAGGTCGCCGCGGGCAAGATCGAGGCGGGCAAGAAAGACCTGGCTGGTAAGGAGCCGGTTCACAAGCTGATCATACTGCCTTGCCAGCTTCAGGCTTTCCTGCCCGTGCAGCTCGGCGGCCTCCAGGTCGTTCCACTCGTAGCAAATACCGGCCAGGCCATGATGCACGACACCGACATTTGACGGCGACCATTCACTCATCTGCGGAAGTACGCTCCGGTAGGTCTCGGCCGCCAGGTAAAGCTGGTTTTCCAATACCTGCACCTGCGCCAGCAACGTGGTAGTGAACAGGTTGACGGAGACGTCGGCAGCCGCTTTTCCCATCGACAAGGCTTCCGCATAGGCACGGCCGGCCGCGGCCCGCTCTCCCTGGAGGTGGTAGGCATGCCCCATCAGCCGGATGGCCTCCGAGCGATACCCCAGGTTGTCAGGGTGCAGGTACTCCAGGGCACGGCGCGCCTCGGCAAGCATGATATCCGGCTGCTGCTGTGCGAGCCCAAGCGTAGCCCGGGCAACGGCAATCTTTCCCATCAGGTCTCGGGTCTTGTCGTCCGGCTCAGCGCCTGGCCGGGCCGCGGCGGCCAAAGCTGCCTCAAGCGCTTGGAGCCTCTCTTCCACCCCGCTTGTTTGGCCGAGCACGACCGGCAGCGAAGCATGCATCCAGCGCAAGTATGGCCGGGCATCCAGCACGGTCGCCGGAAGCGATTCCACCCAGTTGAGGACGACTCGCGTCGCGCCGTGCAGGTGCAGAGCCGTTCCCGGGGCTTCAATGAGGCGCTGGGCGCGGTCCACGTCATTGGCCGCAACCGCATGCTGAAAGGCGTCCAGCGCCAGGCCCTGCTGCTCATACCATTGGCTGGCACGGACATGCAATTCCGCCTCAGCGACCGAGCCCTGATGCAACCGCTGCCGCAGCAGTTCCGCAAAGAGATGGTGGTAGCGGTACCAACGGCGCTCGTTATCCAGCGGGACGATGAACAGGTTGGCGCGCTCGAGATGTTCCAGCGTTTCCTGTCCGGAGAGGGATGGTTCGCACAGCACGGCATCGCACAGCGATCCGCACAGGCGGTCGAGGATGGATGTGCGCAGGAGGAAGCTCCGGATACTCTGGGGCTGCTGCCCCAGGACCTCTTCCATCAGGTAATCCACGACGAAATGATGACCGCCGCTGAAGGACTTGATGAAGCCAGCAGTATCCTGGTGCCCCTGCATCGACAGCGCGGCCAGTTGCAGGCCAGCGATCCAGCCTTCCGTGCGGGTTTCCAGGGCCGCAATATCGTCCGCTGAGAGGTTCAGGCCCATGACGCGGTTGAGAAACTCGGCGGCTTCGGCGGGGGTGAAACGCAGGTCGGCGGCGCGCAGCTCGGTCAGCTGGCCGCGGGCGCGGTAGCGGGCCAGAGGCAGCGGCGGGTCTTCGCGCGTCGCGATCAGCAGATGCACGGGCGGCGGCAGATGCTCGACCAGGAAGGCCACGGCCTGCCCTACGTCTTTGGATTCGACCCGATGGTAGTCGTCCAGGACCAGCGTGAAATCATGCGGGACCGCGGCGAGCTCGTTGAGCAACGAGGTCAGGACCGGCTCGATGGACGGCGGTTGCGGGGAGTTGAGCAGGACCAGCAGCCCCTCCCCGATATTCTCTTCAACGGTGCGCACGGCGGCGACCAGGTAGGCTAGAAATCGCGTCGGATCGTTATCCCCCTCATCCAGTGAAAGCCAGGCAGCAGGGCGGCCGGAACCGGCAACCCATTCGCTGACCAACGTGCTCTTGCCAAAACCCGCAGGCGCAGAGATAAGGATGAGCTTGCGGTTCATTCCCTCATCCAACAACTCGATCAGCCGCGGGCGGACCACGACTCGGGGCCGGGACGGAGGCACGTATAGCTTCGTAGCCAGGATGGGTGCCGCCATGGCTACATTATACGCGGGTGTGCAGAGGCTGCTGGAGGCGGCGAAGGAATTTTGCGGGTATGGGAAGCAGATTCTGAAAAGGCGTTGCCAGGCCTATGCCTGTTCCAGGTGGATCAGGTTACCATCCGGGTCGGTAAAGTTGAACCATTTCGTGCCTGACCCCGGGCCGTGCAGGTCGTCTCCGATGGGGCTGACCTTGTCCCCCTTGTCGGCCAGGACTTTGTGGGCCGCGCTCAGGTCCGGAGTGGCGAACCACAGCGTCATCGTGCCGGGCTTCGCATTTGCGTGAAAGGTTGTCAAGGTGATCGTCACCCCGCCTTCCGGTAGCACAAGCGAAACCCACCAGTGGTCATCGTCCTGGCGGTAGTCCGTTGTGACCTTCAAGCCGAGATTGCCTTCGTAAAATGCCCTGGCCTTCGGCATCTCGCTGACGCCGATGGCGAGCATCATCAGCTTGTTGACTGTCGGCATAAGGGTTCTCCTTGGCTGTCTTAGTTCTAAGTTCAACTTGTCGCTAGCGCTTTTTCTGCGCGTTCAGTCTCACGGCTTCGAGGATCAGCGCTTTTAGCGCGGCTTTATCGACGGGGTCAGTTTCGTGGAAGTCGATGGCGCGCACCGTCTTGCTATCCAAGCGCGTGTTGAAGAGCTTCTTCGGGTCCTTCATCCGGGCACCCCTGGGGAACGTCAGCCGCACGGCGTTCTTGAGGATATCTGCCACGCACAGGATCCCATCGCGAGACCAGACGGGCACACCCTGGGGCCGGGAGGGCTTCTTCCACTTCACCTCTTCGACGACGGCAGGGTCGGACTTCCGGATGACAGCGCGCAGCTGGGATAATTTCCTGCCGCGCCAGTCGCCCGGCTCCTTGATGATGGCATCGATCTCCTGAGATGCGGACTTTTGCGCGGTCTTCCCGGCGGCGGGCCTGGCTGGGTTCATGGGAGTCTCCTTAGCTCTAAATCAGCGTACCACGGCTTATCGATCCGCCCTATTCTAACGGCGAAAGCGGAATTCCCCAGAGATCGGGCGGTCCCCGCAACCGCGAGAGACTGCAACTCAAGTGCAACCTGCGCCCGGGCCCTCGCCTGCCCCTACCCGGCCTCCCCCAGATAGGCATACGAGGCTGGCGCGGGATCATCGTTCTCAATGCGGATGTGGGGGGAGGAACGCGTATGGCAAAGCAGTTACCCTCTCCATTTTCCCATTCTCCTTCTTCCCTCCCTCCCCTCTTTTCGTGAACTATAGTACAATCAGCGATAACCATTATTTATAAATATCAATAATTGAGAGAATGCATGGCTGACGCGCAGATCCGTTTCGAAGAGATGATCGCCGCTTTGCAGGCGCGCGAGTTCCGGCTCACGCCGCAGCGCGTCGAGCTGGTGCGTCTGATCGCATCCAGCGAGGGGCACCCCAGCGCGGCGCAGCTCTACGCGCGCATCAAGCGCCGCTTCCCCACCATGAGCCACGCCACGGTCTATAAGACGCTGGCGCTGCTCAAGGAGCTGGGCCAGGTGCTGGAGATCGACCTGCGCGACGACAGCCACTACGACGGCAACCGCCCGCAGCCGCACCCGCACCTGATCTGCATCCAATGCAACAAGATCGTGGATGGCGACGTGGCGCTCGACCCGCAGGCGATCCGCAAGATGGAGCGCGAATCCGGCTACATGATCCTGCGCCCGCAGATCTCGCTGTACGGGCTCTGCCCGGATTGCAGGAAAGGGAGTTGAGCGGCGGAACGGGACGTGACGGTGAGGCACCGTTACTCGACCATCGGGTCTCGGCTAACAGCAGGTCTTATTGTCTATTCTCTGTTCTCTGTTCTCTATTCACTGTTCTCTTCTCTCTGTTCTCTTTGCAGGAGGTTATGCCTTGGCAGATAACGACCATCTCATCTCTTCTCTCCGCAGCATCCGGTAGAAAGACACGACCTTAGCCCTGTTCCCGATGCGAGCGCCATGGCTCGGGGACCCAACCCACGAAAGGAGTCAATCTCATGACCGAAGAAAGCGGCTGCCCCGTCCACAGTTCCATCCCAGGCCGCGGCACCAAGAACGAAGATTGGTGGCCGAACCAGCTCAATCTCGACATCCTGCACCAGTTCTCCTCCAAGTCCAACCCGATGGACAAGGACTTCGACTACCGCAAGGAGTTCAAGAAGCTCGATTTGCAGGCCGTGAAGCAGGACCTGCGCGAGCTGATGACCAAATCGCAGGACTGGTGGCCGGCGGACTTCGGCCACTACGGCCCGCTGCTGATCCGCATGGCGTGGCACAGCGCGGGCACCTACCGCGTCGGCGACGGGCGCGGCGGCGCGGGCAACGGCAGCCAGCGTTTCGCCCCGCTCAATAGCTGGCCCGACAACGTCAACCTGGACAAGGCGCGCCGGCTCATCTGGCCGGTCAAGCAGAAGTACGGCCGGCGCATCTCGTGGGCCGACCTGATGATCCTGGCCGGGAACGTCGCGCTCGAGACGATGGGCTTCAAGACCTTCGGCTTCGCGGGCGGGCGCGAAGATATCTGGGAGCCGGAGAAGGACATTTACTGGGGCTCCGAGGGCAAGTGGCTGGAGGACAAGCGTTACTCCGGCGAGCGCGACCTGGAGAACCCGCTGGCCGCCGTGCAGATGGGCCTGATCTACGTCAACCCCGAAGGCCCCAACGGCAACCCCGACCCATTGGCCGCGGCAAAGGACATCCGCGAGACGTTCGCACGCATGGCGATGAACGATGAAGAGACCGTCGCGCTGATCGCGGGCGGGCACACGTTCGGCAAGACGCACGGCGCGGGCGATGCCAAGCTCGTCGGTCCCGAGCCGGAAGCCGCCTTCATCGAGGAGCAAGGCCTGGGTTGGCACAGCTCCTTCCGCAGCGGCAAGGGCGGCGACGCCATCGGCAGCGGCCTGGAGGTCATCTGGACCACGACGCCGACCCAGTGGAGCAACAACTTCTTCTGGAACCTGTTCGGCTACGAATGGGAGCTGACCAAGAGCCCGGCAGGAGCGAACCAGTGGATACCCAAGGGAGGGGCAGGTGCTGGTTCCGTGCCCGACGCGCACGACCCAACCGTGCGCCACGCGCCCGCCATGCTCACCACCGACCTGGCTCTGCGCTTCGACCCGGCCTACGAGAAGATCGCGCGGCGCTTCTACGAGCACCCCGATGAGTTCGCGGACGCGTTCGCCCGGGCGTGGTTCAAGCTGACCCACCGCGATATGGGTCCGCGGGCGCGCTATCTCGGCCCGGAGGTCCCGAAGGAGCAGCTCATCTGGCAAGACCCGATCCCGGCGGTCAACCACAAGCTGATCGGGGCGAAGGAGATCGCTTCATTAAAGAAGGCCATCCTGGCTTCAGGCCTCTCGGTCTCGGAGCTGGTCACCACCGCGTGGGCATCGGCATCCACGTTCCGCGGTTCCGACAAGCGCGGCGGGGCGAATGGCGCGCGCATCCGGCTGGAGCCGCAGAAGGATTGGGAGGTCAACGAGCCTGCCAAACTGGCGAAGGTACTGCGCGTCCTGAAGGGCATCCAGAAGGAGTTCAACGCGGCGCAGAAGGGTGGCAAGAAGGTGTCGCTGGCAGACCTGATCGTGCTGGGCGGCTGCGCCGGCGTGGAGCAGGCGGCGAAGAATGGCAGTCACAAGGTGACCGTCCCGTTCACGCCGGGACGCATGGACGCTTCACAGGCGCAGACCGACGCGGCATCCTTCGCCGTGATGGAGCCGAAGGCAGACGGGTTCCGCAACTACCAGAAGCAGCGCTACGCTGTCTCGGCGGAGGAGATGCTCGTCGACCGGGCGCAGCTATTGACACTGAGCGCGCCGGAGATGACCGTGCTGATCGGCGGGATGCGCGTCCTGAAGACCAACTTCGGCGGGACGCCGCACGGCGTCTTCACCAAGCGGCCGGAGGCGCTCACCAACGACTTCTTCGTGAACCTGCTGGACATGAGCACGGAGTGGCGAGCAACATCACCGGAGAGGGAGCTGTTCGAGGGCTGCGACCGGGCAACCGGCGAGCTGAGGTGGACGGCCACGCGCGCCGACCTGATCTTCGGGTCGCACTCGCAATTGCGGGCGCTGGCCGAGGTCTACGCCTGCAAGGACTCTGAAGAGAAGTTCGTGCACGACTTCGTGGCTGCGTGGAACAAGGTGATGATGCTGGACCGGTTCGAGCTGAGGTAAGCGTTCGCTAATGGAATTCACCGCCCCGGCGCTCTTCAGCGCCGGGGCGGTGCGGTTTGCGAGATGAGGATCAGGAATCGATATTCGGGAATCGTGAATCGACAGTTCAAGATACTCGAATATTGGAAGGATTCTTGGGGCCTCCCCCCTATGCCTACAAGTGAGTGATGAGCTAAAGATCATGTCACTGGCATTTTCGGCGGAAGGGTGAGGGTTCCACGCCCCCACGACCATCCCACACGGAAGTGCCGGTCTTGCTTGAACGCGGGAGCAGGGAGTATAACCGTCTCAGCCAATATAGTTCACTCGGCCGTCGCAGCCCGGCCCCCTCACGCCACTCTCCTGCCCCGGTTCTGCATCGGGAATAGCACGGCATCTGGCACATTGGTTGGGGCAAGCCAGGTAAGGAGCTTCCATGTCCGAGGTAGGCGTTTCTTCCAAAAAAGTTGCTTGTGTCCTGCTTGCGTTCCTGCTGGCCGGCGTTCTTGCCCAGCTCACCCCTGCGCGGGTCGCACAGGCCGAGCAAGCCCCTCCTGTGCAGGAGATCCGGGCCACGATCAATGCGGGCGATCTGGACCTGTTCAAGCTACCCGGTCTGAAAGAGGGGCAGAAGCTTTACGCGGCGATGGATAATATCTCCGGCGACCTGGACCCGGCCCTGGGGCTGGTC
>DATKAF010000141.1:0-6880 GCA_035498395.1 Anaerolineales bacterium | reverse complement strand
TGCACCCAAAGTGGTATCTGAGTTCAAGGTTGTCGAGCGGCTGAAGGGTGATATGACGACGGATTTCGGGACGCCGGGGCGGGTGCCGAAAGAGGACGCGGCCGCGGTCGGCGAAGAAGAGCTGCTGAGGCTGGAAAAGATCCTAAAGGCTTGCTGGCGAACGTTCTATGCGACGGCTGAAGGGGCGAAGGGCAAAAGACTCAGCACGGGACCGCGAGGCGGGGGGCGAGACCTAGCGAAGATCACAAGGCACGTGCTGGATGCTCAACATGCCTACGTCCGGAAGCTGGGCTGGGCGGTAGTACCCGAGTGGAAATCGCCTGACGAAGCGTGGAAGGATACGCTCAAGGGGCTCACGGCTTCGGCGCATGGTGAACTGCCTGCACATGGGCCGCGGGGTGGCGACTACTGGCCGGCACGGTATTTTGTGCGGCGGGCGGCATGGCATTTGCTGGATCATGCGTGGGAGGTGGAGGACCGAGTGGACTAAGGGAAAAAACTGCTGAAATATGAAGCCCCTGCCGGGGCTGGCGTACGGGGCGAGTTGAACCAGCCGGATTAATGAAGGAGGATCAAGGGTATTGCGGTCGGGCTGACCCCATGCAAGGGCGCTACACCCTCCCCTTCCCTTCCCGCTTCACTGCGGGAATCTGCGACGGTTTGGGGGCCTTCGGCGCGGAGCCGACTTACTTTTGGCGTAGCGGTGCTGCACTCCTACCACTAATGGGGAGGTGGAGCGGTAGCAGCAGAATAACGGTGGCGGACTGGTCTCGATCGGCGGAAGAGCGCGGACTACTCGACAAGGGGATGGCTGCATGCCAACGGTCGGGCTGAAACCCAATCTACAGAGCGGCAGGGAGTTACCCTTCCTCAAGTTTCTTACGCATGGCTGGCCCGAGATCGCCGCGGCGCACAGACAGAAGGAACAGATTCTGTGAAAAGACGGCGAGAGCGTTGCTGTTCTTCAGGTAGGCGGCGTTGCCCATCCGTGCGTGCAGCAGGTCCTGGGCTTCATCGCACAAAAGGTCAGGGTTGCTCTCCATGATGTCCTGTTTCCAGGGGATATCCTGGGCGTTCACCAGCGCATAGAAAAGGTCCATGTAGTATCGCTCAGGATCCTCCTTCTTCAGGCGGGCTGCCTCAAGCGCCTGCTGCCTGGGTAGCTGCTGCATGGCCTCCTTGGAGGCACCGCTGAGCCAGGCGGCTAACATGGCCTGGTCATGCATGGCACCCAAGCCACCTTCGGACCAGTCATTCTTCCAACCAGAACCGGCAACATCCTTGAGACAGCGCACAAGCTCCATGCCCTGCTGCTTGTTCCATTCAGAGCTCGTACCCGCCGCGCATACGACGACCAGGTGGGGTACATTGTTGCGGATAAAGAGGAGGAGGGGGATCTCAAGCAATAGCAGGTGACCGCACTCCGGGCAGCGCACCTGGTGTAGGGTGCCGCCGCGCATCTTGTCCACCAGGTCAGGCTGCTCCTGCATGTCCACGATCACGTAGACATCGGCCGTGAAGTTCATGCCGCATTCCAGGCAGTCAATCTCCACCTGGCGACTGATACTGTGTGACATTTTGTTTCCCTCCCGTGCGATAAGCGGGGCGAGCCCCAGCCAGGCCAAATAGTTCGGGTGATGCAAACTTATTATTGCACTAAATCGGGTGTAAGTTCAAGCGTGAGAAGGGAAGGGCTGGTCTCGGCCCCCGGAAAAACGCAGGGAACTGGCGTACGCCAGAAAAGCGCCGGCTACTCGACCCCCGGAATAACGCCGGGGACTTCGTACGGGCCGAGAAAAAAAGTACTCGGCCCTACTCGCCAGCGGATGGCGGCATGCTAACGGTCGGGCTGACCCCCTGCGGGGGCGCTTCCCCCTATACTCTCCCCTCCGCTCCGCTTCGGGGATCTGCGAGCTCCGACGACCTTCAGCGCGGAGCCCGACGTACGGATGGACCTACGGGTGGGTTGCAACAAAACAGCCGTGGCGTGGAGCCACGGCTGCCGGCTTGCTCTGGAGGTATTCGTCCCGCCTCTCCCTTGGAATGAGCTAGAAAAGGACCGGTAAATACCCGTTGGAAAGATGGCGACGGTTCGGGATTATACTTTCTTTAAGACGGGCAGACCGGTCTTCATCTCGACGACCTGATAGCCTGACGGGACGGCATCAATGGCACCATCCTTGACTTCCTTCGAGAAGAAGTACAGGACACGCTCTTTGCCGCTTGCTGCCGGCTGCCTCCGCGTGTGGAGATAGTACGTCACACCCTTGGAATTGGTGAACGAGTAGGCCATCTCTTTCTCCTTTCTGAGTTGGATAGTAAGAGTGTAGCACGGATTTTCTACGGGTGTCAACAAGGATTTTTCCGTGATGTCTAGACAAATGATGATCGCCACCATGCTCGAAGAACTGGCGAGTTCCCTTAGGCTACTCGACCACCCACTGGGTTTTGTGCCTACGATGGGCTACCTGCACGAAGGACACCTTTCCCTAGCGCGGCGGGCAAGGGAAGAATGCAAGAGCGTAGCCGCAAGCATCTTCGTGAACCCCACCCAGTTCGGGCCGAACGAGGATCTCTCGAAGTACCCGAGGGACCTGAAGCGAGACCTAGGCATGCTCGAGGAAGTTGGGGTGGACCTGGTATGGACGCCTACGCCTGAGATCATGTACCCGGTAGGGTTCCAGACGTGGGTCGAAGTACAAGAGGTCAGCCAGGGGCTCGAAGGGGCGCAAAGGGCGGGACATTTTCGGGGCGTGGCTACGGTCGTCACCAAGCTGTTCAACGCGGTTCGGCCGGACAAAGCCTACTTCGGGCAGAAGGACGCCCAACAGGCTGCGGTCATCCGCCGCATGACGGAAGACTTGAATTTCCCGATCCAAATCGTGGTATGCCCGATCATCCGGGAAATGGACGGGCTGGCAATGTCGAGCCGAAACGTGTACCTGGATGAGAAACAGCGAAGGGCTGCCTCCGTCCTGTACCGTGCGCTGAGCGAGGCCAAGGGGGCCTATGATGACGGCGAAAAGGATGCAGGCAAGCTGCGGGATATCATGAAGCAGACATTGGCTGGCGAGTCGCTGGCGCAAGTACAGTATGTGTCGTGCGCCGACACCGAGACGCTTCAGGAAGTGGACAAGGTCACCGGCAGGGCGCTGCTTTCGATGGCGGTCTTCTTCGGGAAGACGCGTTTGATCGACAATATGGTACTGGAGTGAGGAAATTTACGATTTCAGCAGGAAAAGCACCTGCAGCCCACGGGGCCGCGCCGCGGCCTTCGGGATTTCAGATCTACGATTGATCTTATCTTCTTGCGGAGGGGCCTCCGATGTCCGAATCCAATTTCTATCATGTGACCGAGACAGGCAAGCTGATACGACTGGCAAGCTGGGCTAAGGCGCTCACCGCGGCGCGCAGGGGCGGTTATGCCTGGCTCGACTATTGCGAGCCGACGAAGGAAGAGCTGTCGTTGTTGATGAAGCCCCTGAAGCTCCATCCGCTCGCCATCGAGGATTGCACCGACGAGCAACAAATCCCCAAGATCGACAACTATCAGCACCACAGCTTCATGCTGCTGAACGCCATCAATTACGCGGACCACAAGCTATCGATCTATGAGATCGACCTGTTCGTCGGGCCGAACTTCGTGATCAGCGTCCAACAACGCGGCGTGGACGGGCAGCCCCTGCTGAAGGGTGTAGAGCGGACCATCGAGCAGCACCCGGAAAGCATGGGCAAAGGCCCGGCGTACCTGCTGCATACCATCATGGACCAGATCGTGGACCAGAAATTCGTGGAAATCGAGAAACTGGAAGACGAGATGGTGGAGGCCGAGGAGGAGGTGCTGAAGGATGCCAACGACTTCAACCCGGCGACCCTGCTGCACCTGCGGCGCGACCTGCTGACCGTACGTAAGAGCCTGTACTATGAACGGGAGATCCTGGTTAAGATCTCCCGGAAGGACTGCCCGTACATCGATGAAACCGCGTTGTACCGTTACCGGGACATCTACGACCACCTTTCCAAGTTCTTCGAGATGACCGAGTCCTACCGGGATGTGGTAACGAGCCTGATGGAAATGTATCTCTCCATGCTGAACAACGAGATGGCGCGTGCGGCGAACACGACGAACTTCCGCGTGCGGCGGCTGACGCTCATCACGGCCATCTTCATGCCGCTCAGCCTGCTGGCGGGAATCGGAGGGATGTCGGAATACACGACGATGACCGGCGGACCGCAGAACATGTGGTTCTCGTATCCGCTGTTCATGTTTGGGATGATCATAATTGGGTTTTTCACATACCGGCTGCTGCAATGGTTGGAACGCAGGCAAAGCCGCTCGGAACAGGAGTAGGAGCTATCGATAGCCCAGCCAATTTGGCTATCACTTTGTACATAAAAATTGCGCCCCTGGCTGAAAGACAGGGGCGCAATTTGTTCACCAAGGCGTCGCGTTTTGGCTGTTGGCTTACTTCTTGAAGAACTCGATCATTCTTTGCCAGGAATCTGCCTGGCAGCGTGCGTTTCCCTGGAGGGTCCCGCCGACGGACAGCACGAGGCGGGGCGCGATCCTGGCTCTTGAAAGGCCTGCTGGGATGATGTAGGGAGCGTAGTAAGGCTCACCTGCGTCCTCATAAACCACCAAGTCGTAACAGTGCGAATACTGGCACCTTCTAAGTGTATCCATCAGGATCATACAGCCATCGTAGGTGTTCCACATTCCGCAATCTTTGGTCGTGAACATCAGCAGGTCAGCATTGGAGTTCTCGACCCGGATGCGGGCCTCTTCCTTGTTCACCGCCGCTGCCAGACCTTTCCTGTACGTGTAGGCGTATTCAAACGGTTCGTTCTTTAGGAAGCAGCTGATCATATTTCCGAACAATACCGTATTCTTCAGCTTGATGAAGGGTAAGTCTTTCCCCTGGTAGGTCCAGGAGGAGACAGTCTTGAAGTTTAGGCCCTGGAAGCAGTAAGCATGGGGCGCATTAACCACGACTCTGTGGATGGATGGATAGCGTGATGCGAGTAGCAGGGCCAGCTCAGCGCCCTTGGAAGTGCCGAATACATACAGCTCCGTTCCCTTTGTGATCGGGTTAGCGGCCAGCCAGGCGAATGCCTTCTCAAAGTACTCCAATGGGATTTGTGCCAGTTGTCCCGGCAAGCCCTTCTCCTGGAAATATGCCAGGGCGAGCACGTTGAAGCCGCGTGAAGCCAATAATGCCGCCATTGGAAGTATTGGGCCCAAGCCACCGCCCGACCCGCCGAGCACGATAAGCGTCTTGTCGCTTTTCTGATCCGAATAGTACAACTCGCCGACAATGCCTTCCGTGCTCTTCTGGCTTTTAACATCGACGGATCTAAATTGCCGTTCCAACTGGAGCGACGCAGTAGCGGGGCCGGATTCTGCTCTGATATCAATGAACATGTTTTTCTCGGCCGATATATGCTCCCCCAACTTGCCCCAGGCTTTCTGATCCTTAGGCATTACCGACGCGATCAGGCCCATACCGTCCACGAAGCCATAGCTGCCGCTCTCCGGTTTTTTCGTGGACAGATCCACTTTGCCGCCGGCGTCCGCGGTAAACCAGGCAGACGATTCCAGTGGTATGCCCGGCGCCCACGGAAAGCACAACGATGCGCTCAACTTGACTTTGGAAGCAGGCGCTAACCCAGAAACTGAAATGCTGACTTTCTCATCGGCAAGTGCAACTTGCGGTTGTGCGGTGAGCTTCATAATTATCGATCTCCGATGAGGAATGATGGCTTAGGAGAGGCTGCTCTCACGTTGACGGTTGTTCCATCCAAAATCCTTGATTGTATGCTCGAGTATCAATTTTTTCACTGGGGCTTTCCCTCCTCAAGTGGCATTTGTCACGAATCGGCTGTTACGTAGAACGAGTACGCCCCTGGCTGAAAGCCAGGGGCGCAAACACCAATCGGAAATTGCACAATTTTACGGTCCCCAGCGCAGGTTCTGCGCAAAGGATGCCAGCTTCACATCCGGGCGCCCATCGGGGTAGACAATCGATGCCACTCCACCGGCATATACATCGGGTGTCGGCCCCTCCGCCACAATCGCCAGGCTGGCATCCGGCGCCCACAGCACCTCATTGAGGGTCTGGAATGTCTCGGGTGTCAACTGCTGCCGGTCGGTCACGCCATCCGTCGCCGAGCGGACAAGGTTGAGCGGCGTGTGCCCGCCGGTTGGAATCTGCGGCAGGTTATTGAAGAAGAAATAGAGCTTGCCATCGGGACCGACCTGCGGCCCGAACGCGAAGTTGTAGGTGCCATCCGGCGCGCTGCCCGGCAGGAGGATATTCACGAGGCCGGTACTGGCATCCACATAGCCGAGGCCGGAATCGACCATGCCGATGGTTGGGCCAGCGGCGTACAGCCCCGAGCTATCGGGAACCCAGCGGATGTCGCAGCAGATCGTCCCACCTCCGTCCGCCCGGTTAAACTTCACCAGCGTGTTGTCAGCGGGGTTATAGATGCCGAACGTACCGCCCTCATTGAAGCTGATAGTAACCAGCAGCTTGCTACCATCGGGTGAGTATTTATTGGGCGCGTAGAGCTCGCTCACGATCGGGAAGCCTGCCGTTGTATCGATCTTGTTCTCCAGCGTCTTGGTGATGGCGCCGGTCGCCAGCGTGTAGAAGTTCAGCCCGCCGTGACTGAAGGCGATGCTTTTTCCGTCCGGCGACCAGGCTGGCACGCCGACGCTGTTCGTGAAGCGGTTATTGTCGTCCACGGGTCCGCCGTCCACCAGGAGCTTGCGTCCCGCGCCGTTCACATCCACGAGATAGAGCTGGTTGTTGGATGAATATGCTACGCTGCCGTCCACCGGCGATACATCGTAGCTGTCGACCGCGGCGGGCTCAAA
>DATKAF010000140.1:0-8817 GCA_035498395.1 Anaerolineales bacterium | reverse complement strand
TCCGATGTGCTGGTGGTACCGTCCTACTGGGAGGGCTTCGGCATTGCCTACCTGGAGGGCATGGCATTTGGCCTGCCTGCCATCGGCACCACCGCGGGGGCTATTCCCCAGATGATCTCGCACGGGGTGAACGGATTCCTCATTTCCCCCGGTGATTCAGCCGCGCTGGCAGACCTGCTCCAGCGGCTTGCCTCCGACCGCGACTTGCTGGACCGCATGTCCCTCAATGCCCTGCAGTACTTCGCCTCGTGTCCCACCTGGGCGCAATCCGCCGATCTGGTACGCGATTTCCTGATGAGATTGCTAGCAAGCCGCGCCCGCTGAGCGCGAAACAGGCCCGTGTAACCCCACAGCTACTTCAGAACAGCAGCCGCGCCCCCAGCGCCAGCGCCATTACCGCGCCCGTGATCGCGCAGGCTACATTGACGGCATCATTGTTTATCCATTGCAGCCCGCGGATATGAATAGTCGGCGTGCCGCAGCCGTGCAGTGGATGTTTCTCTGTTTCCTTCTGGTCTCGCGGGCAGAAGTAGACCGCCTGTAGTGTCGCCCCTAGCAGCGAGTCGATCAACGACCCAATCAAGCCCGCCAGCGCGACCGACGCGGCGATCCAGCCTTGCGACTGCCCGGCGAACCATGCCGCGGGCAGCCCGATGACCAGCGCGGCCGCCAGCGAGGCTAGTGTGCCCGTGAGCGAAACTCCTCCCGATGTCCCTCTATCGACCTGCGTCCGCAACGACGTAATGAGCCGCGGCTGATCCCGGCTCAGCACCCCAAGCTCCGTTGCCCACGTATCCGCGTTGACCGCTGCCAGCGCGCCTGCGTACCCGATCCACGGCCAGCCGGCCGCGGGGTAGGCTGCATGCAGCAGCACGAAGAGTCCGGCCGTGCCTCCATTGCTGAACACTTGCATCGCGTCCCTCGCGCCGCCCCTTGCATACTTCTCTTCCGCGCCTATCTTTCTTCCACGGAATGCCCTCGTAAACGCGGAAGACAGGATGAAGAATGTCAGCAGAAGGACCGCCCACTCCCAGCCGCCCAGTCCGAAAACTACCGTCCCGAGCACGGTTGCCGCAATGGCTCCGTCCGCGGTCAGGCTGTGGAAGCGGTACGCTGCGAGTGACGTTATGGCCGCCAGCAGCAGGCCGGTCAGTATCTGGATGAGCATGGGGAGGCGCCAGTGGGTGCCCGGCTGTTCACACCGGGGTGCTGATGATGAAGAAGACGGCAATCAGGAACAGCAGGCTGGTGAGCGCGCTCGATGCCCAGATGGCGGTCGCCAGCACGCGCTGCTCTTCCCAGCGGTAGTAGTACAGCCCTGCGGCCCATCCGAGCAGCGTCAGGAAACCGCTCAGCAGCGGCAGGATCACCAGTTGCGCCGCCGGCACAGGCCCGCCCGCGCGGTATGACCCGGTGGCGAACGTGACCTGTGACAGCGCGGGGATGAGCAGGCTCGTCCATACAATGAGACCGATGTTCAGGAACAGCGATGCCAGCCACAGATAGCGCACCAGCCCGGAGCCCCATGCCTGCGCCAGCACGAATGACGGATATACCGACTTGGACCGCGCGGTGGCAAGGCTGCCCAGCTCGACCGCACGCCCGAACGTCTGCGTGAATTCAGCCGGGTCCTGCGGCGAAATGGCATAGACGCGTTTCGGCGTCGCCACCAGCAGCAGCTTCTTCCGCTCGCTGGCGATGAACTCCACCGCGCCCAGATCCCGGTGGCGGCGTGTGCCGAGCACCGCGCCCGGCAGCGCGGGAGGCGCTTTCAGCGGGTACGCCAGGTCCTCGCTCGGTCGCACCCATTCGATATCCATCAAGGGGATGCTCTCGTCGCGCAGCCCCCAGCGCAGCTCCAGGGTCTCGCGGTTCAGGACGTATTCTGCGCGCAGCAGCGCGTAGGTTCGATACGTGATCAGCGGCAGCGGTGCGAAGGCTAGCAGCCCCGCTAGCAGGTAAATGGCGAATTCCAGCCCCAGGGTCTGCCGCGACAGATTAAGGAACGCCCACGTTGTGACGGCGATCAGGATCGCCATGAGCAACCCGTGGATGATCAGACCGCGCCGTTTGATCGGGGGGAACAGGCGAGTGTTCACTTGCGGTTGGGATCAGCCTCGCCGCGCTACGGTCTCAGCACTTCCGCGCGCAGGTCGGCGCACACATCTTCCACCTGCTCCTCGGTCATCACGCCCGAGAACGGCA
This sequence comes from Anaerolineales bacterium, assembly GCA_035498395.1. Lineage (GTDB taxonomy): Bacteria > Chloroflexota > Anaerolineae > Anaerolineales > Villigracilaceae > Fen-1038. Next base: position 6,612 of record DATKAF010000140.1, on the reverse strand, counting down.
CTGCCAGCCCGCGTCGGCCCAGGTCTTCCGTGACCGGGAAATCACCTTCGCGGTAGCCGAATCGCTCGCGCATGTACGGCTGCAGGTGGATAGGCAGGAAGTACGGGCGCACAGCGATGCCGCGCGCTTCGAGTCGTTTGGCAAGCTGGTCGCGGTTGACGCGCGGGTCGAACCGCACCACGTACACGAACCACGACATGCGCGTCGTGAAAGGCTCGACGACCGGCACTTCGATGCCGGGTATCTCCGCCAGCCGCTCCGAGTACCAGCGCGCCACGCGGTCGCGCTTCTGTAGCAGCTCTTCGAGCCGGCCCATCTGCGTCACACCCAGTGCCGCCGACATCTCGTCCAGCCGGTAGTTGTATCCCAGGTAGGTATGCTGCAGCCAGGTGTCGCCCGGCGCGCGGCCCTGGTTGCGCAGGGCGCGCATCATGTCTGCCGCATGCTCGTTGTTGGTGACGACCACGCCGCCCTCGCCGGTCGTGATCTGCTTGTTGGGATAGAACGCGTACGCGGCATAGTCTCCGGCGGTACCCACGGGCCGGCCCTTGTACGACGCGCCGAGCGCCTCGCACGCATCTTCGATCATCACGAGCTGGTTGTCGTCGGCCAGCTTTCGCAGCGGATCGAGGTCCGCGGGCTGGCCGAACACGTCGATGGGCAGCATGCCTTTCAGGGTGCGCTTCGATCCCGCGCCCCGGCGCGGCAGCCAGCGTTCCGCCCTCACGCCGCCCTCGCACAGGTCGCGTACTGCCTCCGCCGTCAGTTGCGGGTCCATGTTGCCGGTGCGCGAGTCCACGTCCACGAACACCGGAACCGCGTTCTCGTACAGCAGTACGTTGGCTGATGCAACGAACGAGAACGGCGCGGTCAGCACCAGATCCTCCGCTCCGATGTTCGCGGCCCGCACGCACAGGTGCAGGCCCGCGGTGCCGGAGGAGACTGCCACCGCGTGCTTCAGCCCGCTCATGTCGCGGAAAGCCTTTTCGAAATCGGCCACCCAGTGGCCCATGCTGAGCGTGGGTGTGTTGAGAACGGCTTGAACTGCCTGGCGTTCGAGGTCCGTCAGGTCGGGAGATGACATCGGGATCTTGTTGGTCATGGGGTTGTCTTTGTCAGGGAGAGTTGGTCGAAGATTGGATCGCGGCGAGCGCTTCTGCCAGCGGTATGGCACGGCTCTCGCTGCGCGTGCGTTCTTTCAATTCTACCATTCCGTCCTTCAGGCCTCGTTCGCCGACCGTGATGCGGACGGGGCAGCCGATCAGGTCCGCGTCCGCGAACTTGACGCCCGCACGCTCATCTCGGTCGTCGTATAGCACCCGGGTTCCCGCCTCCTGCCATGCCTCATACAGCCGGTCTGCCTCGGCGCGTGTATCGAGTTCCTTGCCTGCCAGGTGCATCAAGTACACCGTGAACGGCGCAGCCTGCGTGGGCAAGGTCAGCCCCTTCTCGTCATGGTATTCCTGTGCCAGCGCCGACAGCAGATTCTCCGCGCGGGAGCCAGCCGCGTCGCACAACAAGTCCGTGTTCACCGCTGAGAGTGCACCGCCGCACACAGGGCATGGCGCTCCCGCTTCTGCGAGGGCCACGTCGGTCACCACCTGCGCCGTGTAGTCACGGCCGTAGTTCGTGTTCTTCAGGTGATAGCCTGCCTCGTTCGCACCCGCGACCAGGTTCACCGATTCCGGTATCAGGTCATCCACGACCACCAGCGCCTCTTTCAATCCGATGGGGGAGGCGTATCCCGGTGTTGCTCCCGCCGCTACGATCTCCTCCGTGGTCGCCGCGCGCAGCTCTCCAAGCACCTGCGTTAGCTTCGCCTCGCTGGCCTGCATGTCGCCACGGACGACGACGAACACGAACTTCCCATCTGCGCTGCGAGTGTACATCAACGCCTTGGCGGTCTTCTCCTTCGGGATGTGCAGGAACTCCGCCAGCGCCTCGATGGTGTGGCACCCCGGCGTTAGGACCTTCTCGATCGGCTGAGACGACTCCGAGTCAAACGGCGCCTTTCGGAACCGGGCAAGCTCGCTCACCGCCGCGTAGAAGCACGACTTGCAGCGAATGATTTCCCACTTCCCCCCGCTGATCGGGAAGTAACAGCTTCCGTCATCCGTTTGCAGCGTATTCAGCTTCAGCAAGGCGAACAGCTCCCCGGATGGGTGCTGTTGGGCCAGCTGTGCCAGCCACCCAACGGCGTGTCGCCCAAGCAGGGAGAGCTCGCCATCGCCGCGCAGGTAGCCGGCGCGCTTCAACATGGATTCGCCCTCGTTGCGCGCCCGCGCGGGCGCCTGCCTCTGTGTCTCGATCTTCAATTCGTTATATCTCATGGCATGAAAAAAAGACCCTAAAGGCTGCTGCGGCTCTTAGGGTCTCCTCTCCCTCATGGTGTGGTCTTCCGCTTATTAGGATCGGTGCCGGGTTCGGCGGACGCTTGCACGCCGCTGTCTCCGTTGGCCTCCGCCTGCACTGCCGCCAGCGCGGCTGCATCAGCCGTTGTGCCAAGGTCGAGTTCGACCGTTTCCTCCATGCGGATCTGGCCGCGCAGGAACGCGCCCTCGTCGGTCACGAACGCTGTCGTCACCACGTCGCCCCATACGCGACCGGTCGAGCGGATCTCCAGCTTCTGGGTGGTGATGTTGCCGCGCACCGCGCCTGCCACGACCACCGTGTTAGCGCGCACGTTCTCGCACGTAACGCGGCCGGTCTCTCCGACCACCAGGATGCCGCGCAGCGCGATCTGCCCTTCGAACGCGCCCTCAATGCGCACCCCGCCCGATCCGCTTACCGATCCGTGCCAGATCACCCCGGGCCCGAGCACTGACGTGATGCGCTCCACGCCCTGGACCGAGGCGCTCGATTCACTTGTGTTGGAGGCGCGCTTGAACATAGGTTCGATTCTACCTTAAATGCCCCTGTGGGACGCGCAGCCGATCGTACCCGCCTCGGCCCTCACCTGGCCTTCTTGGGTTTCTTGTCCTCAAGCGGTTGCAACATCGTTCCCCGGCAGGCGGGAGCGCCGCAATGGCAGGCATACCGTTCTTCCATGTCAGGCGGGTCGTCGTCTTGGCGTGTCAGGTGGTAGTCGTACAGCAGCTCCTCGCCCGGCTCGATGTCTCGCAGCGCATCGATGAACACCCGGCGCTTCTCGGTCACGGCCTCGCAGTTCGGGTCGCAAGAGTGGTTGATGTACTGCGCCTCGTTGCCTCCCACGCCCGCATCGATGACCGTCCGCTTATCCACGCTGAACAGCAGCACGCGCGGGTGCTCGCTGCCATCGTCGTCATAGCGGCGGTCCGCCTCCTTCTGGCTGATGCGCTCTCCCGTGTACTCGATGATGCGGGTGCCCTTGGCTATATGGTTGGTGGCAAACGCACCCATGCCTTGGATCTTCGATCGTCTTACTTCCAACACGCCGTTGCGCATAGTCACAACCTCGGTGGTTTCTCTGTGTATAACTCCCATGTGCCACCCAAACATCACGCGGCCGGCGCCGCTCTTCCCCGCGGCCTGATAGCCATGTAGATGCCTCCCAGAATTAGCGCGCCGCCGAGGAACACCGCTATGGTCGGCGTCTCATTAAGGATGAAATATGCCAACGTCGCCGATCCGATCGGCTCTCCGAGTGTGGTCACCGCCACGATGGCGGCTGGCAGAAATCTTAACGCCCAATTGTAGGTTGAGTGCCCGATGAGTTGTGGCACGAGCGCCAGCAGCAGCAGCCACAGGTAGGTGATGGGTTGGAAGCCGAACAGCGGCACCCGCAGGATCAAGGCCGTAACGAGCAGGCTGACCGCTGCCGTCGCGTACACGAGGAAAACGTACGGCACGAGATTTATCTTGGCCCGCAGCTTGCGCCCGATGATCAGGTAGCCCGTCACAGCCCATGCGCCTGCCAGCGCCAGGAAGTCTCCGCGCAGGTTCTGTCCCGCCATCAGCTCCGACATGCTCTCGCACGACAGCCCCGCGGCCCATGTGCAAGCGCCCGCAAGCGCAATGAGCGTGCCGCCGACGAGCGCCAGCGCCAGCCCGGCGAACGCACCGGATGACAGCTTCTCGTCCAGGAATAATGGAGAGAGCAGCGCCACCCAAAGCGGGCCCGTGCTCACAAGGACCACTGAGCTCGCCACCGTCGTGTATGCCAGCGAGCTGATCCATGTTGCGAAATGCAGGCCGAGGAACAGTCCCGACGCCAGCCCGAGCAGCAGCTCTCGCCGGCTCAGTCCCCTGAGTTCCGCCCGGTATTTCGTCAGGGCCAGAGGGGCGAGCACGACGCTCGCCAGTGTCAGCCGCCACGCCGCGATGGCTAGAGATGGCGCGTCTTTCTGCGCCAGCCGTATGAAGATCGACGCGGTGGACACTGCCATGATCGCGATGATCATCGCAGTGATCGTGATCGCTCTGGATGGCTGCTTCATGTTCGCTTGCTTCGTCTCCTTCGTTGGTCGAAGTATACCTTTCTCGTCCGTGCTATCCATGAGGCGCACACGAGGCCTTCGTCGCGCGGCTTACCCTACATTCCTCCATTTTTCCCGTTTTTCACAATGGGTCCGCACTCCTCATTCAATTCTTCTTGACATCAAGCCTCTCATACACTACAATTTTCATGAAAAATCTCATAAAAATCTATTTTGCACGTTCAAGGGATCCCTAAGGAGAGAACATGGCATTCGAGCTTCCGAAACTACCCTACGCTGTCGACGCACTGGAGCCGTACATTGACGCGCAGACCATGACCATCCATCACGACAAGCACCATGCGGCGTATGTGACCAACCTGAACGCTGCCCTCGACAAGCATGCCGAGCTCGCGGGCAAGTCGTTGGAGGCACTTCTCGGCGACCTCAACGCGGTCCCGGAGGACATCCGGACTGCCGTCCGCAATCACGGAGGCGGCACGTGGAACCACAATTTGTTCTGGCAGATCATGGCGCCCAAGGGCGGCGGGATGCCCAAGGGCGATCTGGCAAAGGCCATTGACAGCGCGTTCCAATCGTTTGACAACTTCAAGACCGAATTCGAGAAGGCCGCCAACACTCGCTTCGGATCGGGCTGGGCGTGGCTCGTCCGCAAGGGGAGCGGCCTTTCAGTCATCTCGACCGCCAACCAGGATAATCCCATTTCCGACGGCTCAACCCCGCTCATGGGAATCGATGTCTGGGAGCACGCCTATTATCTGAAATACCAGAACCGGCGCGCCGAGTACGTCACCAACTGGTGGAATGTTGTGAACTGGGATGCGGTCGCCAGCCGGTTTGCCGCGAAGTAGCGCGCTGCATCACCACGCTGGCATATGGATGGAAGGCCGCGGAACGGTGCTTCCATCCATTTTTCGTCTCCGGCTTCCAGTGTGTGGTCCGGTCTCTTGCATACCGCCCGAAGAAAGTTATAATGGGCTTACTGGGTAGCTATTTCGCCAAAAGAGAAGGAGAGTAACGATGACTCATATCATCACCAGCCTGTGCGTCCGCGACCGAGGCTGCATCGAAGTCTGCCCCGTGGAGTGCATGATTCCCGGCTTCCCGAAGGAGCAATGGCCCTGGATCTACATTGATCCCGATACCTGCATTGACTGCGGCGCCTGCATCCCCGAATGCCCCTACGCCGCCATATTCCCCGAAGACGAGGTTCCATCATCCTATGCGGCCAAGGGCGGGGAGTACATCAGCAAGCGCGACCTTAAAGGCCACTTCGAAGGCACGAATCATTTTGGCAAGCAGATCCTGCTTGACACCACACAGCAGTTGAACGCAGGCGAGTCTGTCGACCTGACCCCCGACATCAAGGAGAACTACGAGTTCTTTAAGACCGGTCCCGGTTACAGCACCAAGGACGTTGACGACGGCACGTAGCTCACCCCCCCTCCATCCCTAAAGCAGATTGGGACCCGTTCCGTCGAACGGGTCTTTTTCTTCCTCTTACGGCCGCGTGAGCGATTGCAGCAGTTGCTGGCCTACTCGCTGTGCCGCCAGGGGAAAATCCCCCTCGATCAACACGGCCACGGCGATCGGTGTGGCCTTCCATTCGGGCAGCGTTCCTCCTGTGTACCACGTGTCGGTCTGCGTGCCCGTCTGAGCCTTCCCGCCCGACTGCCAGTACCACTGGTTCGGCGCAGCCAGCTCTGACGTCGCTGCTTCAGCGTCCTGTTGGCTTAGCGCAGTTTCGTTCGTGCCCAATGCCGGAAGTATTACCCAGCCTTGGGTCGGCGTCTTGACCGCCAGCGCGATCCGCGCCGCCGGGCGCACGCCGCCATTGCTCAACGCCGCCGCCGCTTCCGCCATTTGCAGCGGGCTGACGCGCAGCTCCCGGATGTCGTTGCTGCTGCCCGCTGCTGCGACGGGCATCCGCAGTTCGGGCGTGGTGAAGAATCCCAGCCTGCGATACAGCGCGAGCAGGTCATCGCCGCCCGCCTGCGGTGTCGCCGCCGAGAAGGCCTCGCCTGCGCTTCCGATCGGGTAGAGCCCTTGCGCAGCGCGGTTCAGCAGCGGGGCATCGCTGTTCTTTGGCAGCAGCGAGCCGATCTCGTCCAACCTGCTCGGATCGTACCCCGGGTGCGATGCCATCGCCAGCACTTCGCCCGTCTGGGCGTTGAGCAGTACCACGGCCCCCTTG
>DATKAF010000139.1:0-8822 GCA_035498395.1 Anaerolineales bacterium | reverse complement strand
TCCTTTTTTAGGCGTACTGCCAAATCCAGTAAGTCCTGTACCTCCGCGGACGAAAGCTCCGAAACGGCAATAAAGTCGTCCATCACGTCTCCTCAGGCAGTATATCCTTAATGGGCCTTTCTGCCATGTTTCAAGCATCATGGCTTGCGTGTGACATATGACTACCAAAATACCCCGCTAGGTTACCGTACGCACTTTTTTCCAATACCTTTGCAGACCGTCGGCGGACATACCCGGAGGGTTCGCCAGCTCGTAGGCGCGGACTGCCTCCGGGCTCAATCCCTGTTCGGTTCCCTGCTCGTTCATCCAGCCGGTGAACTGTTCGCGCAGCGCCTCAATAGACGGATTAGAAGGCATGACGCGCTCCAACCACCGCTCGGTTGCATCGAGGTCCCTCTCGATGGCAGCGAGCTGCCATTGGGGGTCGTCGTAGATGCCGAAGTGCGTGGGCGCTATCCGGTCGAACCTGGCCTGGCGCATGCGGCGGACAGATTCTCTCCACTTGCCGAAGTGCAGCTCGGGAGGCGGCATCGGCACACGCAGGTACTGATAGCCGGGTATGCGCACGCCGCCCACATCCCCGCTGAACAAGAGGTTTTCGAGCAAATAGACGAAGTGATGCTCGGCGTGCCCGGGCGTATCGATGGGCAGGAATCGCAAGGAGCCGATGACGATCTCCTCTCCATCGTGCGCGACGTGCAACTCGTGCTCAGGCACCGGCAGCATCTCACCCCACAGCGTCTGCATCTGATCGCCGTAGATACGGCCAGCGCTTGCCAGCAGCTTCTCCGGATTCAGGAGATGTGGGGCGCCAACCGGGTGCACGTAGATTTCCGCACCCTGTCGCGCGAACCAACCGGCCGCGCCGGCGTGATCGAGGTGGATGTGGGTCAGCAGCACGTGCGTGACATCCGAAGCCCTTAGGCCGTGAGCTGCAAGCGCCCGCTGAAGATCCACGATTGTGGTTCCCGGACCGCTCTCAACGAGCACCGCCCCTGCCGAATGCCGGATGAGATAGGCCGCTATTGCCTGCGGTTTGCCCTGGAAGTTCAAGTCGAGCGTGAATACATCTATCTTTGCCATGTGGTTGAATCCATTGAAGAATCGCCAGCCGTGAAAGTGGAGAGCGTTTGCGAAAGGTCGGCATCGCAGTAGATCATGCAGACCGGCACCCGCTGGTCATTCAGCCGCTGAGCCAGCTCGCGCGAGCCCGGCCTGCCTCCGAAAGACTCCGCCGAAAGCAGGATCACCACCGGATTGAGCCTGCGGCGCTGGAGGTCATCTGCGATCACCAGCAGGTCCAGCGATGTACTGGGCGTGATGAGGATCACCGTGGAGCCTTGCGGGAGTTGCCCAGCCTGTGTGGAGACCAAAGCAGAGATGGGAAGCCGGCCGTTTCCCTGAATGAAGGCCAGCGTCTCCAGGATCTTCGTCTCCTGCCGCTGGCTCCGTTCGGCAGCGAGCATCGTATACCCGCTATCCTCTGCCACCAGACCCACGGCGCGGCGTGCCTCGATGAAGTAGTGCGCTAGCGAGGCAGTGATACTGACCTCATACTCCAAAGTGGAGGGCGACAGCGAAAGCTTGGGCCTCCGACTGAACAGCAGGTTTTCGAGCGGCATCGCAGGCGCCTCGAACGATTTCTGCGACTGCACCGACTGCTGCGCATCCAGGAAGAGCCAGACCTGAGCGAGCGGGTCCTGCTCGAACTCCTTGACCATCAGCGAGCCGCGGCGGGCAGTGGTGGGCCAGTGGATCCGCTTCATGGGATCGCCGGGCACGTATTCGCGAATGCCGGCAGCGTGGGGCGTGATGTCCATGGTCTTGCGGCGAATCACAGGCCCGCCGGGGATCATGCCGGGTGGGGAAAGGAACGATTCGATTGGAAAGATCATCGGCAGGATAATCAGCGTGCGCTCGGCAGGATACTGTCTCTCCGCTCGAAACAGCCCGAGCGGATCGGACACCTTTAGTATGGTTGGGCCGATGGGAAAGCCGCCGCGGCGCGTCAGCCAGGTACGCGCCACGTAGGTTTGTTTCTGGCGCGGGCGGACACGGGTAAGAAGGCGCGAGCCGGAGGCAGTCGGCAGCGGCATCTCGTTATAGAGCTCCACCCACATGCCAGGCAGGCTGCTCATGTTGCGGATCTCGTATTGTTCTTTGAAGATGTCGCCTACACCAGCGCGAAAGAACTCCGGAAGCCGGGTCAGCTCAATCGAGCGTGCCACCACCGTGACCCAGACCCAAGCCCCGGCCAGCAACACCACGCCGACGATGAGCAGGCGTGTATAGAAGGCGGTCCCACTCACAAGCGAGCCGATCAGTCCGGTGATGATAAGAAGCGCTACCACTAAGCGGCCGGGGTTCACGAAGCTTTCTTTTCCACAACTGCCACCCGGAATTCTCCGCCGGGCGCTGGAGTGTTGTGCAGGATCTCCTGCACGATGCGATCGGCGCTCAGCTCCCGCAGGCGCGCGGCGGGACTCACGATAATGCGATGGGCCAGCACAGCAACCGCCACATCCTTTACATCGTCTGGCAGAACATAGTCGCGGCCAACGAGCGCAGCACGCGCCTGTGAGGCCCGGGAGAGAGCGAGGGTTCCGCGCGGGCTGGCGCCCAGGTAGATATCGCCACTCTGACGCGTGCGGCGCGTCAGGTCGGCGACGTAGCGCTTCGCAGCGGGAGAGACGAAGACGGCCTTGATGTCCTCAGCCGCCTCCATAACCTCCTGCGCCTTCGCCACCGCCTGCAGCGATTCGATCGGATGCTTCAACCGCTGGCTGTCCATGATCTTGATTTCATCCGTGTATTCAGGGTAGCCCAACCGCACGCGGAGCAGAAAACGGTCCAACTGCGCTTCCGGCAATGGAAAAGTGCCCTCATACTCGATGGGATTCTGCGTGGCAAGGACCATGAAGGGCTTGGGCAGCTCATGGGTCACGCCATCGACCGTCACCTGACGCTCTTCCATGGCTTCCAGTAACGCAGCCTGGGTCTTGGGCGTGGCGCGGTTGATCTCGTCTGCAAGGATGATCTGCCCAATGATCGGGCCGGGGCGGAACTCGAACTGCGCCTTCTGCTGGTTGTAGATCGAGATGCCGGTAACATCGCTTGGCAGCATGTCTGGCGTAAACTGGATGCGGTTAAAGGCACAGTCCAGCGAGCGGGCCAGGCTGCGTGCCAGCATGGTCTTGCCCACACCCGGCACATCCTCAATGAGGATATGGCCCTGGCACAGGAGGCCTACGACGATGAGCTCTACGGTATCACGCTTGCCGATAATGACCCGTTCGAGATTCTTGATGACGCTTTCGCCAAACGCTTGGATATCCGGCATGTGACTTCCTCTGAGTCGTGGTTACTGATTCTACCGTGCAATCGGATGAATAGTAGATGGATATTGGATCGGAGTTCCTACGGGCAGGCTGTACCCGTGCGGTAAGCGCGGACCGGACGCGGTGCCCTTACCACGTCCACAGTCGCGATACCGATAGCATGGTGGGTGTCCTGAGTGGCCGCTGATACGCTGCTGCCGGAGAAAATGGCGGCGCGGCTGGCGGGAGAGCCGCCTATGCTATGGATCTATCCCGGACGGAACGCGCCTGCCCTGGGAGTTAGCCCCCATACTGGGACTCTCTCAAAGCGAGCCTGGCTTGGCAAATCCAACGGTCTGCGCGCTGAGATCAATGCTCGAGCATGAAGCCATCGTTCGGGAACCGACCGACCAGTGCATCCCGACGGTTGATGAGCTCGATGTAGATCCTGCCCGGTGTCGCTCCAGAGCCATCCCCTTTGGCCGCCTCGGACAGTTCCTCAACCAGTTGCCTGCCGAGCCGGGTCTTGAAGGGAATGCTGTCCCTGGCCCGGATCACCTTGTCCTCGGGAAAGTCCAGGATCTCGACACCGCGTGAATGCGAATAGGAATCCTCGATCCACGCCGCCCTTAGCGACCACCCGGCAAGGTTCACCGACGTGAAAGGGTGGCGGTTCGTGAGCAGGACCGTGTGCGCGTCGAGGTCGTACCGATCAATGCGCAGGGCGGAGTAGATCGGCAGCGTCAACGGCTGCCCGTCCGGGTAAGCATCCGTCCACAGGTATTCAAAGTGATCGTTCATCACATCCCAGATGCCATCCCGCTGCTCCCGGCCCGGGTTCTTCCTGGCCACATAACAGGGCACCAGTCCTCCGATGCAGCCACCAACCGGCTGATCATTGACCTTGCTCAGGACTCTGCCGAAGTGGTAGGGCTCCATGAACACGAGCGAGTCACTTTGGATCATGTAAACCTGCGGCGGGAAGTCGTAGATGCGGGCTTCGATGGGCAGGTTGCAGTCGATATATTCCTGGATGATGCTGATGGAGCGCTCGATATCCTTTACGGTCGCGGTTGCCAGCTCCCGCTCGGCGCGCTGGTTCGCAGCCTGCCCGCGCGGGTCCAGCAAGAGGACGCGGAACTCGACACCGCGTTCAAGGCTGCGCCGGACGATCTCGTTGTAGGTCTTGCCGGGATGGAAGAAGGCCGGCAGCGCCGTCGCGGCAATGGAAATGCGCTTGGTTTCCGTATCGCTCAGCAACTGCCGGATCGAGGCTTGGGCCTTCTCGTCGTTGCGTCCAGAGTACAATCCGACGATATCAGCCGACAACGCGCTCTGGGCGACGGAAACCAACGGCTCGAGCCGCTTGAGCGATTCATCTACCTGGCGATATTTCTCGCGGTCGGTCCGCCGATCCCAGATGGCAACGCCGATCAGAACGCCGAGAGCGGTGAGCAGCAGGCCGGGAGCCCGGGATTCAATGAATTGCGGCAATACAAGATGGACAATGCCTGCGATCATGCAGACCCAGGCAATCACGAGGGAGGCGTACTCCCCACCCCTTTCGAAGCGCTTCAACGATACGCCCTGCGCCATGACCCTCCCCTTTCACAAATCCGTTAGCTCTGCGGTCCCTTGGCTCCCCTGCTTGCGCCGGCGCGATCATCATTGGCGGTCGGTGGTGATGGTAATAGATTTACCGGCTGGCAGCGAACCAATTATATCGCTTCGGGTCATGTCATGCACCGAAACGGTTCGCACCCCGTCCTGTTGTCGCGCGGGCCTGAGGCGCGGATTTGCCGTGAGCCTCGGGATTGACCGAAAGGCGCACCCGCAACGGGTGCGCCTTTCACATGTCCACAGATCGCGGGCTGAGTCTCGTTCCCGCATCCAGGATTCTAGCCTGCTTGCCGCTTCTCGTAGTGGTACCACTCGGTGGGATCGTCGCCCATCGGCTCGTCGTCGTAACTCAGCAGGAGTTCCTGATCCTCAAAGATGCGGAAGAACTCGTCCCATGTGATTGGCCGCGTCTCGCTCATCAGTACTGCGTGGCTCTCACCCGGGAAATCGATCCGGATACCCAGCCGGTCGGCCCGGGCGCGCGGATGGTCGATGACCATCGGTTGGCCGCCATGTTTTTGCGCCCAACTCTGGATCTCAGAGTGGTCTCTGGTCGTCCTCTGCATCGGCTATATCACTCCCGTCGCATTCACGACTCATTCAACGCATCGGCAGATGGGCTGTTATCCGACCAGAGTGACCTCCGGCCTAGCCCGTGCTACTGGATGCGGATGACCTGCCCGGCGTAGATCCAGTGTGGGTTGGCGATCTGCGGGTTGACCTGCATCAAGTAGTACACCGAGGTCCCCGACTGGTACGCGATGCCGCTGAGCGTATCGCCCCACTGCACCGTGTACGATGACGGATAGGTTGGCGGGTAGTACGTGGGCGGATAGTAGCTGGACGTGCAGTTCGATGAACTGCTTGCCGGGATGTAGATCACCTGTCCCGCGTAGATGATGTTCGGATTCGGGATCTGCGGGTTGGCCGCAATCAGATCGGAGACGCACACGCCGAACTTCGCCGCGATCTTCTTCATGCTGTCGCCGGGCTGGACGACATACGTCCCGCTGGAAGCCAGCGGCACGTAACCCGAGTTGTAGTAGCCCGGCATGTAGAGCACTTGACCGGCATAGATGTAGGTTCCCAAGCCCGGATTCGCTTGCTGGATGGCAGAAACCGTCGTACCGCACTTCCGGGCAATGCTGTAGAGTGTATTGCCCCATTGGACGGTGTACGTAGAGCCGCAGCCGTACCAGGCCAAAGCCTTGCCGGGAGCAGCGAATGAAAGGACCAATACAAGCGCAAGCAAGGCGAGCAAAAACTGAGTCTTTCGAGCCATGTTGAGCCTCCCATCACGAACAACTGAGCTCTTCTTCTCCACTCCTATTATAGGAAGAGCCCGAAGGGATTTCAATATGCCGTTTATCACGGTGTCGCTGCGGTTCAGCGAGTTTACGTGCAAGCAGGCAGCAGCCAAAGGGCACGATGCGCACCGGACTGCGGTAAAATCTCCTCCGCAACGCCCCCGTAGCTCAATGGATAGAGTAACAGACTTCGAATCTGGTGGTTGAGAGTTCGACCCTCTCCGGGGGCGCCTCCTGCTCCGCATGTGCAGCCCAGAATGTCGGAAACTGATGGGTAACTCGCCTTAAGCTGCGCCAGATGGCAGCGGCCCCGGAGTGCAATGCAATCCCGCCAGGATGTGCAGCTCGTCCAACTGGTCCTCGCCCGCCTGGAGCGGGTGTCCGTCGATTCCTACTGGGCGCACCGGGCCAGCGGCGTGCGCGGCTCCCTGCTCCGCGCCCTGGAGCTCTTGGAGGGCGGTGAGACCGTCGGCGAAGCCCAGCTTCAATCGGTGTTGAAACAAGGCTTTGCCATCCTGGAGCGCGCCGCGCAGGAGCGGACCTAGTCGCCAAACCTGGTACCATTTCATGTAAGAACGTGACAGTTTTCGCTATCTAGGCTCCCGTAGGAGAAGTATGCCCGCGAAGAAGAACCCCGACCTGTACAGCTTGAAGCCTTCATCGGTCATGGTCTACGGCGCGACGTGGTGCCCTGACTGCAAGCGTGCCAAGCAGTTCCTTGGCGAACAGCGCATCCAGTACAACAATATCGACATCGACGAAGACCCAAAGAGCGTTGAGTTCGTCGAGAAGGTGAACGGGGGAAAGAGGATGATCCCAACGATCGTGTTCCCTGATGGGCAGATCCTGGTCGAACCGTCGAACGCGCAGCTTGCGCAGAAACTGGGCCTCAAGACGGAGGCCCAGCGTTCGTATTATGACACGATCGTGATCGGCAGCGGGCCTTCCGGCCTGACTGCCGCCCTGTACCTGGCACGAGAAGGGCTTGACGTGCTGGTCATCGAGAAGGCCGGCCTCGGCGGCCAGGCTGGCATCACTCAAACCATCGACAATTTCCCCGGCTTCGACAAGGGCATTCGCGGCGGAGACCTTGCCGAGCGGCTGGCGCGGCAGGCTCGCAAGTTCGGCGTGGAGATCCTCCAGGCGCAGGACGTACAGGCGATCGACCGTGACGGGCAATACCTGATCGCAGAAGTCGGCTCCGATGTCCATTATCATAGCAAGGCGCTGTTGCTCGCAACCGGTGCAAGCTACCGGCGACTCAACGTTCCCGGCGAAGGAGAGTTGCTGGGCATCAGCGTGCACTTCTGCGCCACGTGCGACGGCGCTTTCTATCAAGGCAAAAAAGTGCTGGTCGTGGGCGGCGGCAACAGCGGCTTCGAAGAGGCATTGTTCCTGACCAAGCTCGCGACCCAGGTCGATATACTTGTCAACTCCCCACAGCCCAAGGCGAGCCGCATCCTGCAGGACAAGGTCGCGGAGAAGAAGAGCATCCATGTCATTCTCAATCACGTCGTCCGCGAACTGCGCGGCAGCAAGAAGCTGGAGGTTGTCGTGGTTGAGGATCTGGCAACCCACGAGATGAGGGACGTTCAGTACGATGGCGTGTTCGTGTTCATCGGCGTCATGCCGAACAGCAACCTGGTGCACGGCAAGGCCGAACTCGATCCGTACGGATTCATCATCGCGCCCAGCATGATGAGCAGCTACGAAGGTGTGTTCGTCACCGGCGACGTGCGCAGCGGCTCGACCAAACAGGCGGCCGCGGCCGCCGGAGAAGGCGCATCCGCAGCCCTGGCGATCCGCGAGTATCTGAAGACACTTGGAGAGTACTCGGTCGTGGCGGTCAACTGAAGCTCGAACCGCTGCCAATCATCCCGCCATGCCGGATCCTTACAGTCTCCGTCCATCGCAGATCGTGATGTATACCACCACTATCTGCGCCGATTGCCTGCGAGCCAAGGCCTTCTTCGAAGCTAATGGCATCTCGTATCTGCAAGTGGGCATTGAAGGCAACGAAGCCGCCACGCAGTTCGTGAGCGACGTCAATCACGGATATCAGAGCGTGCCGACGATCATCTTTCCGGACGGCGCCGTGCTTGTCGAGCCAAGCTGGGAAGACCTGAGAAGAAAGGTACACCAGTGAGTCGGAAGGCAGGCGTTGTCATATGCGGCGCGGGCATGGCGGGGATCAGCGCGGCATACCACCTTTCGAGGGCGGGCGCCAAAGATATTCTCATTTTCGATCCACTTCCCCCTCTTAGTCTCACCAGCGACCGGTCAACTGAGTGCTATAGAAACTGGTGGCCGGACGCGGCGATGGTTGCGCTCATGAACCGCTCGATTGACATCCTGGATGAGCTTGCCCAGCAGAGTGGCAACATGTTCCGCATGAACCGCCGCGGCTATCTTTACGTCACGGCGGATCTGTCGCGTGTAGATGAATTCGAGGAGCACGCCGCACGCATCGCTGATTTAGGCGCCGGACCGTTGCGCATACACCGGACCGGTGACTCGACCTACAGTCCGGACGAATGCCGGGGCGCCGACCTGCTAATGGACCCCGAACTGATCCATA
>DATKAF010000138.1:0-6275 GCA_035498395.1 Anaerolineales bacterium | reverse complement strand
GTACAAAGATCCCAAAATCAGCACCGAGGCCAAGCTGCACGCGCTGCTGGCCGAGTTTCCGCAGGGGCGTACTGTGGTGCTGCTGGACAACCTGGAAGACTTGATCGATCCCGAAACGCATGACATCAAGGACTCCGAACTGGACGAAGCGCTGCGCGCGCTGTTGATAGCGCCGCCCCATGCCGTCAAAGCGATCTTAACCACGCGCATCAGCCCGCGCGATTTGCTTTTGGTCCACCCCGGCCGGCAGCGCCAGATTCACCTGGACGAAGGGCTGGAATCGCCATTTGCAGAGAACATTCTGCGCGAGATGGACGCCGACGGCAAAGTGGGTCTGAAGAATGCGCCCGCAGCCTTGCTGGATCGCGCCCGCGTCCATACGCGGGGCTATCCGCGCGCCCTGGTGGCCTTGTACGGCATCCTCTCTGCCGACCGCTACACCACGCTTGAAGAAGTGCTGTCCAAGCCCTTGCCGGATGATGTCGTGGAAGCGCTCGTGGGCGAAGCCTTCAACCGCCTGGACCCTACCTCGCAGAAAGTGATGGAAGCGCTGGCCGTCTACGAGCGGCCCGTCACGCCTGCGGCCGTGGATTACCTGCTGCAGCCCTACGAGTCCAGCATCAACAGCGCGCCTGTGTTGAATCGGCTGGTCAATATGCAATTCGTGCGCAAAGAAGGCAGCCGCTATTACCAACACGCTGCCGACCGAGCCTATGCCCTGTCTCGTATCCCCAAAGGTAAAAAGCAGGACGCTAAAGCGGTAAAGACACCGTCTTCGCGCACTAAGCGCGTTCCGCGATTAGCGCCTTATACTCAATATGCCCTGCTCCACCGCGGCGCAGAGTACTTCAAGCAAGCTCGCCAGCCGCGCGAAACGTGGAAGAAGCTGGACGACCTGACCCCGCAGTTGAACGAGTTTGAACTGCGCTACGCGGGCGAAGACTATGACACCGCAGCCAGTGTGCTGTCGGAAATTTGCTTTGACTACCTGTTGCTGTGGGGCCACTACCGTTTGATGATTGCACTGCACGAACGATTGCAGGGCGAGATCAGCGACCTAAAGTTGAAACAGGGTAGCCTAGGCAACCTTGGCACGGCTCATTACTCCATGGGGCAGTATCAGAAAGCGATTGGCTGCTATGAAGGAGCATTGCGGATCGCCCGCGAGATCGGGGATCGCCAGGGAGAAGCGGGAGGCCTCGGTAACCTGGGCATCTGCTACTATGGCTTAGGCCAGACCGCCCGCGCCATCGACTATCACGAGCGGGCCCTCGCCATCGCCCGCGACATTGGGGATCGCCGCGGAGAAGGCACTCACCTCGGCAACCTGGGCGGCTGCTACGTTGACTTAGGCCAGACCGCCCGTGCCATCGACTATTACGAGCAGGCCCTCGCCATCGCCCGCGAGGTCGGGAATCGCTACGGAGAAGGCAATAACCTCGGCAACCTGGGCAGCCGCTACGGTGACTTAGGCCAGACCGCCCGCGCCATCGACTATTACAAGCAGGCCCTCGTCATCGACCGCGAGATCCGGGATCGCCGCGGAGAAGGCATTGACCTCGGCAACCTGGGCAGCCGCTACGGTGACTTAGGCCAGACCGCCCGCGCCATCGACTATCACGAACAGGCCCTCGCCATCGCACGGGAGATCGGGGATCGCTTTTTAGAATCGGCTTGGCTGGCCAATATTGGGGACGACCGGTCTGACGAGGAACAATACGAACAGGCCGTTCAATTCTACGACCAGGCCATCCAAATTGTCGACGAGGTCGGGAATGTACAAATGCAGAATGAGAGCCGCTGGGGCCTGGCGTGCGCGCGTCTGTATCAAAGCGACTTCATCGCCGCGCGAACTATTGCTGAAGAGGCACGCGGCTATGATTATCCACCGAACAACCATCATGTCGCGGCCCTGCTGGGTATGATCGCTCTCCTGCAAGATGATCGCCCCGCTGCAAAACAAGCCTTTCATGAAGCCTTAGTCCATGTGGATAAAATTTTGGGAGAGAAAGCGCAGCTCCATAGAGTGCTCGACGCCAAAGGGCTGACGTTAGCCGGGTTGGCACTGTGCGGTGAGCTGGAGTGCCTGCCAGCAGCAGCGGAAGCCTACCGCGCTGCGCGGGCTATCAACAAAGATGAAGGATACGTAAAGAGAGTTTTGCGTTTGCTCGATGCGCTGGCGGTTGTGGACAAAGCTGGCATGTTAGCGCCTGTGCGGAAGACGGCGGGAGGGCAATAAACGGGAGATTCGGGACGACCATAAAATCATAACTTGCTATCCCACCTCTGAAGCAGTCGAAAACCCTCAAGCCACGACATGTAGCGATGGCTGACACTTGACCCACATGGCTCTTGCATCCTATACTTCGTCCCGTCGAAAGCAAGTTCTTATCAGAATCAGATAGAGATAAGCTACGGAATCCCCTTGAGGCGCAGGGTGGAATAACCTGAAGATATTGACGTGGCGCTATCCGAAATCTTCCAGAAAGCCAAGGAGCTGCACAATCTGGGGAAGCTTGACGCAGCGATCGCCGCGTACCAGGAGGTGATCCGGCTTGACGAGCATTTTCACGCGGCATGGTTTGCACAAGGATGCGCCTGGGAAAAGAAAGAGGATGACGCCTCTGCGCTAATCTGTTTCCAGAAGGCTCTCTCCCTTGCTCCCAACGATGGGGCATCGCATCACAACCTGGCCAGGGCGCTCCACAGGCTCGGGTTCGCCGATGAGGCAATCGAGCATTTCCACACCGCGCTCGGGCTGGGAAAATCATTCCTGCCGCGTACGTCCATCGCCACGATCATCCCGGGTAGCCCAAAGGCAGACAACCGAACGATCCTTGAAGCACGACGCTCTTGGGCGGAAATCCATTTGCCCCCTGTCGATCCCCATAAGAAATTCGAGCGTGCGCCGCACGAGGGACGCCGGTTGAGAGTCGGCTATCTGTCGTCCTTTTTTCAGTCACGCAACTGGATGAAGCCTGTTTGGGCGCTTATCAACCATCATAACCGCGAATGTTTCGAGATCCACATTTTCTCGGATGCGCCGGAGACAGCCTGCCGCGATTGCTATCGCAACCACCCGACGGATCTGTTCCATGACATCACAAATCTCTCCAACAGGGCGGCCGCCGAGCGGATCGAAGAGTGCAAGCTGGATCTCCTGGTGGACCTGAACGGGTACAGCCGCATCGACCGGCTGGCGGTGGTGGCACAGAAGCCTGCGCCCATCATCGTCGGATGGTTCAACCTGTATGCTACATCGGGAATGCTTTGCTACGATTACTTGATCGGCGATAATGAGGTGATACCGCCCGAGGAAGAGGGGTTTTACACAGAAAAGATCCTTCGGATCCCTGGCTGCTATTTGACATTCGAGGTGCTGTACCCCATACCAGATGTTGTAGATCCCCCGATGCTCTTTTCGGGCAGCCTGACCTTTGGATGCCTGGCCTCGCAATATAAAATCACAGAACCTGTGGTCGACGCCTGGTCGCGGATCCTGCATTCAACCCAAGACACACGGCTATTCTTGAAGAACGCTACGTTGGGCTGTGAGTCGAACCGCGAGCTCCAGGCACGGCGCTTCGAAGCCCGCGGTGTTGCACGAAATCGTATCGTGATGGAAGGACCCGCCGAGCATTTTGACTACCTGGCAGCCTATGGCCGCATGGACATAGCCCTGGACACCTTTCCCTACAACGGGGGAACAACCACATCGGAAGCCATTTGGCAGGGGGTGCCGGTTCTCACATTCCCCGGGGAGCGCTGGGCTGCACGGCAGAGCACGTCCATAAACAAGGCGGCCGGACTAGCTAAATTCGTCGCTCACAATCTCGATGATTATATCGCTCGCGCTGTCGCCTGGGCGCACTCTGCAGAAACGCCCAACCTCCTTGCCAAGCTGCGCCGCGGCATGCGAGGCCGGCTCGCCGGCTACCCGCTATGCGACACGGCAGGTTTCGCCAAAAATATGGAGCAGCTGTATAAGACGATCGCCAAAGGAGATTGGGGACGACCATAAAATCATAACTTGCTATTCCACCTCTGACCTTCTAAAGTGGCACTATGCCACGACAACCCCGGATCGACGCCCCAGGGGCGCTGCACCATGTGCTGATCAGAGGCATCGAGAGGAGGAAGATCTTCAGGGACGATGCCGACAGGGAGAACTTCCTTGATCGTCTGGGAGGGATCCTTGTCGAGACCTCGACTGCCTGCTACGGCTGGGCGTTGCTTTCCAACCATGTTCACCTTCTCTTGAGAACAGGAACTGTTCCTATCGCTACTGTGATGGCGAGGCTGCTCACCGGCTATGTGGTGAGCTTTAACCGCAGACACCGCCGCCACGGCTATCTTTTTCAGAACCGCTACAAGTCCATTCTCTGTCAGGAACATCCCTACCTTTTGGAGCTGGTCCGCTACATCCACCTGAATCCGCTCAGGGCCCGGCTGGTCAGGGACGTGAAGGAGCTCGAGGGCTTTCCCTACGCTGGCCACAGTGTTCTCCTCGGGAAGGAAAAGCGGCCGTGGCAGGATGTCGCCTATGTGCTCGGTCAGTTTGGCGGAAGGGTTACGGAAGCCCGGAGAAGGTACCGGGCCTATGTGAAGGAGGGGACAGGGCAGGGAAGGCGACCAGAGCTTGCGGGTGGGGGGCTGATCAGGAGTCTTGGTGGGTGGGCGAAGGCGAAGGCTTTACAGAGAGGGGAAGGGCGCCTTAAAGGGGACGAACGAATTCTCGGGGATAGTGACTTCGTGGTCAAGGTGCTGGAGCAATGCGAGGAAGGTCTGGAGCGCCGGTACCGGCTTCAGGCTGGAGGCTATGACTTCGGTAAGCTCCTGCGACACGCCGCCGAGCTCTGCGGCGTAAGCCCTGAGGAAATTCCGACTGGCAGCAAGCGGCCCCGGGTGGTTGAGGCCCGAAGTCTTCTCTGCTTTTGGGCGGTGCGGGAGCTCGGGATGAGCGCGACGGCAGTGGCGAAGAGGCTTAACATCTCCCAGCCTGCGGTGAGCATTTCGGTGAGGAGAGGCGAGAAGATCTCTCGAGACCGAGCCATCACGCTCACCGATACATAGATTCTTATATCTTTATGGACGTACCCGATCTTTACGATCTTCACTTGAGATCCATTCCACAGTTTCGGCGAGACCGCCTGCACTGAGGCTGCCAAGGAGAGCATATCCGCTTTCCTTGAGAAGCGAAGACCCGTAATTCAAACACGATGACGTGCGAGGCTATCCAATATGACCACCGACCAGCGCAAAACCAAGAGCGAATTGATCGCCGAGCTCGCCCGGCTGCGCCAGCAGGCGGGCCAGGCGAAAAAGCTCAAGCAACAGCTGAAGGCTCTGCAGGCCGAGTGTAGCGGACTTGAAAGGCGCTGCGATGAGCAAACCCGGGCGCTGCGCCGGGAATGCACCCTGCGTGACCAGACCGAGGAAGCCCTGCGCGTGGCAGAGATGATCATTGCTCGAAGCCCGGTCGTGCTCTTCCGCCGTCTGGCCGGCGAACAGCCCGCCCTGGTCTATGTCTCCAGTAACATAAGCCAGTTCGGGTATTCCGACCGTGACTTCATCGATGGAAAGATCAGGTTCTCGCAGATCGTGCACCCCGAGGACCGGCACCGGCTGCTCGAGGAGGTCAAGCAATTCGCGGAGGCGGACGTGGAGGAGTACACCCAGTCCTACCGCATCTTGACCCGCGGCGGCGAGGTGCGCTGGGTGGAGGATCAGACCTCCGTTGTGCGCGACGATCAGGGCCGCAAGGTCTACAACCAGGGCATCATGGTCGATGTCACCCCGCGCCGGCTCGCTGAAGAAGAACTCCGCAAAAGCGAGGAGAAATTTCGGCGCATCGTGGAAACCGCCGGAGAAGGCTTCGTCTTGAGGGACAGCCAGCATCGGATCGTCGAAGTGAACGACTCCTATTGCCGCATGCTCGGTTATCGGCGGGAGGAAATTCTCGGCAAGAGCGCCTTCGACCTGGCCGCGGACGAATTCCGCCAGTTCATTGCCGGCAGCCGCGAGCGACTGTTCGCCATGGACTACCGCACAGTCGAAGGGGCGCTGGTCGCCAAAGATGGACGGCGGGTCCCAGTGTTGATCCACGGCAACACCCTGCGGGACGCCGACGGTGTCGAGATGGGACATGCGGCCTTTGTGGCGGACCTGACCGAGCAGAAGAAGGCCTTGGAGCTGGCGGGTAAAGTCCAGAAGAACCTGATCCCCGCCAAAGCGCCCCAGATAAAGGGGTTGGACATTGCCGGCAGGAGCGATCC
>DATKAF010000137.1:0-6265 GCA_035498395.1 Anaerolineales bacterium | reverse complement strand
CGATCCGGGAGCCCACTTCAGTTAATCCAGTTGCTGCTTCAGCTCATCTGGATCGGTCACAGGAAGCTTGCACACGAACTGCTCGCAGACGTAAGCGGCAGGCTTTCCCTCCCTGAGTGGGCGTTCCTGTAACAGGGCCGGAGCGCTGTTCGCCGGTGGATACCTGCCGGCGGCCAGGACCATATTGGGCCGATATTCTGCGTTGATTACGTCGAGCAGTGCCTGGGCGCTCGTCACGTATTGTGGAAACACGACTGCAACCTGTTGTACTCGGCCGGAAGCGAGATCCGCCGTGCTTAGCCAATAGCCGAAAGCCATCGGGAAGCTCCGGGCGGGTTCGGCAACTGCCGCGATCGCGCGGAACGCGCGATCGCGATATTCGCCATCATCTGTGAGCGCCGCGAGGCGCAGGAGTGCTTCGCACGCCAGCGCGTTCCCGGAGGGCGTAGCGTTGTCGCTGAGATTCTTTGGCCTGATAAGGAGTGATTCGGCGGAGCTGTCTGTATCGAAGAAACCTCCATCAGGGTCTTCGAACCGGTCGATCATCAGGCTTGCGATCTCCACGGCGGAGTGATACCAGCGCTCATCCAAATCCGCTTCATACAGCGCCAGCAGCCCACAGATCAACGCGCCATGATCCTCGAGGAATGCAACGGGTCCTGCCTGGTCGAGCCGCCAGCTCCGAAACAGTCGCCCATCGCGGTACAGAGTCTTCAAGAGATAACTCGCGTTGTCTACTGCTATTTGTCGATAACGCTCTGCCAGGGTCTTGTCTCCGATCAGCCGGGCGGTGTCGGCGAACGTCCGCAGCATGAGCCCGTTCCAGGCTGTAAGGACTTTGTCGTCCGTGGCAGGTCGGACGCGACCGGAACGCTCTTCAAGCAGCTTGCGGTGGCACCGCGCCAGGATCATCGAGATGTCCTTGTCGGAGATCTTGAATTGCGCTGCTAGTGAGGCGTCATCGAGTGACCGCTGCAAAACCGTCCTGCCTTCCCAGTTGCCGCGCTGCGTCAACCCGTAGGCGGCCGCAAAGAGTTTAAAATCCGCGCCGTCCTTGATGGCCGTCCGTACCTGGTCCTGCGTCCAGACGTAAAACTTGCCCTCCTGTCCCTCAGTGTCGGCGTCCAACGACGAGTAGAAACCGCCATCCGGATGGCGCATCTCGCGCTCGACAAATTCCAGCGTGCTGGCGGCGATTCTCTTGAAGAAGGCATCTCCGGTAATCCGCCATGCGTGTAGATATGCGCGCGCCAGCAATGCGTTGTCATACAGCATTTTCTCGAAGTGGGGGACTCGCCAGAAATTGTCCGTTGAGTAGCGCGAGAAGCCGCCGCCCACCACGTCGTACATGCCGCCCCGCGCCATCGCTTTCAATGCATGGAGCGCCGTCCTCAGGGCCCCGCCTCCCGGATCTTGCCCGGTAGCCGTCCGCCGCAGCAGGAACTCGATCAACATCGGCTGTGGGAACTTGGGCGCGCTGCCCCAGCCTCCATATCCCCAATCGTAGCTGTCGACGAGGTCCTTGCAGATTACTGCGAGCTCCGATTCCGTGAGCATCGCTTGCTGGTGCCTTGTTGATGTTGTCGATTCAAGGTGCTGGACTACGCGCGTGGCCACGCCCTCCACTTCACCTGCCTGTTCATGCCATGCGTTGGCCAAGCTGAGCAGCAGTTCCTTGAACGACGGCAGGTTGTACCGCCGCACGCTTGGGAAATACGTCCCCGCGTAGAACGGGCGCAGGTCCGGCGTCAGGAACACCGACATCGGCCAGCCGCCGGAGCCTGTCAGCGCCTGCGTGGCAGACATGTAGATGTTATCGAGGTCCGGTCTCTCCTCGCGGTCCACTTTGATGCTCACAAAATTCTCGTTCATCACGGCCGCTGTCTCCGGATCCTCGAACGACTCGTGGGCCATCACATGACACCAGTGACAAGCCGCATACCCAATGCTCAGGAAGATGGGTTTGTTCTCGGTCCTGGCTTTCTGGAGCGCCTCTGACCCCCAGGGATACCAGTCAACGGGGTTTTGTGCGTGTTGCAGTAAATAAGGGGAGCTGGAATCGACCAGGTGATTCGACATCGAGGACCTCTACCGCCTTTACAAGGGAAGATGAACTGTATTGTAGCCTGAGACCGCGTGCACGGCGGAGCGAGCGTCATGAGAGCGCGCTAAGAATCCATTTGCAATCTTTTCCCGTTCTGTTCTAAAATTGCATTGCTGCGCTTCACCGAGCTTCTGTACTGCCAATTTCCCCTCACTCCGGAGGAAATGTGAATACCCGAACGACCCTGCGGCTGTTTCTGGCCGTGGCCATTTCTGTTGTTTCACTTGCTGCATGCGTTCCGCCGAACACGCTCACGCATGTTACCGAATCTCTGCCCGCAACGCGGCTGCCGGTCTCGCCTGCGCCGCAGTACTATTCGCCTCTCCAGGATGCGCAGTACGTCTCAAGGGCGGCCAGCATTATCGTCCGGTATGGGCCTGCCCTTACCGACGAAGATTTGGCAGGACTCGACCTGACTGTACGGGGCTCGGTGAGCGGCGATCACACGGGGACGTTGGTGTTGGCAGACGACCGGCAGACAATCGTCTTCAGGCCCGATTCGACCTTTACGCCAGGCGAGAAGGTTTCCGTTGCGATCGGGCCGTTCCAGTTGGATGCCCAGACTAGCTATCCGGCCATTTCATATTCGTTTACGGTGGCCATCGAGCAGCGGCCCGGCACGCCGGGTAGCAGCCAGCTCTCGTCGCCGCCGGTTCCGCCAAAGCCCCCGCGCAGTGCCTTCCCCGATTTTCTGACAGTCCCCCAGGACATCCCTCACTTCACCCTTTCGCGGATCAGTTCCGATGACGACAGCATCCTGGTGGCCCCATTCTATTGGACCGAATCAACGGTTGGCTCCTACCTGCTTATCCTGAACACCCGCGGCCAGCTAATCTACTATCGCTCCGCAGCCGACGCGCTGGACGCATGGGACTTCAAGCTTCAACCGAACGGGCTGCTGTCCTACTATGACCAGAAGACTTCAACGGTACACCTCCTGGATTCACATTACGAGCCGGCGGGCAGCTATGAGGCGCAGGATGGCTACAGCGCCGACCTGCATGACTTTCAGCTCCTGCCGAATGGTTATGCCTTATTGATGATCTATGATGCGGAGCGGGTTGACATGAGTCGTGTGATATTTGGCGGCAAGAAAGATGCCATCGTCACCGGTCTCGTGATCCAGGAGCTGGATCCCTCCCGGAATGTCATCTTTGAATGGCGCAGTTGGGATCACTTTTCGTACGGCGACTCCACTGCTGGTCTTCTGGCGCAGAATATCGACCTGATACACGGCAATTCCCTGGCCCTCGCCAACGATGGGAACCTGCTGCTATCGAGCCGGAATCTCAGCGAGATCACAAAGATTGACCTTCATACAGGCGATATCATCTGGCGCCTGGGCGGCCGAGCTAGCATGTTCCAATTCACGAACTCCGTGCCCTTTGCGTATCAACACGATGTGAGGCAGCTTCCGAACGGCGACATCACCGTCTTCGACAATCACGGTACGCCGGAGAATCCAGCACCTTCGAGAGGGGTCGAATACCGCATCGACGAGGTCCACCGGGCTGTAACGCAGGTCTGGAGCTATACGCCATCGTCTCCGGTTTTTGCCACGTATCTCGGCAATGTGCAGCGCTTGCCGGACGGGAACACATTTCTCTCCTGGGGCGCGCCGTATACAAAATCGGGCTACAACTTCCTCACTATGACCGAGCTGACACCTTACAATCGGACGGTCTTCGAGTTTACCTTCGATCAGCCGTACGTGAGCTACCGGGCGTTTCTCTTTCCGTGGCACGGTTCTCCTACCTCCCAACCCGCGCTTGCATTCAAGACCGACGGTAACGCTCTCGTTCTCGGCTATTCGTGGAACGGGGCGACAGATGTAGCCGGCTACCGGGTTTTTGGCGGCAAAACATCCACAGTGCTGCTCAAAATCGAGGAGGAGAAGAAGGTGGATTTTGAAACCCAGTCGCGGCTGGCTCTCGGTCAGGGCGGGGACTGCTACTTCCAAGTGGCCGCCTTAGATGCAGGAGGGCACGAGATGGCCCGCTCGTCGATCATCTCGACGGACACCACGCTCTGTCCGCCCGTGCCTTAATCAGATTGCGCATAGGCACTCCTGCGCGAACCGGGAGTCAAGCACGACGTCTTAAGGAAGGTCAGAAGCCATCTGCTACAGGATTTTTACGTTGAGCAAGTACTTGACTGTGCTCCCAGCCTTCGGTACCACCTCGATGATGTAGTCTTGCGTCGAGGGGAGGCTGAACGTGAAGCTGGTGTGCTCGCTGACGTACCGGACGTAAGGTGTTCCATCCGTGTACCCATAGATTGTCAGCGCGGCCTCGCCCGAAAGATCGCCCAGTTCAACAGACATCTTCTGCCCCTTGGCTGCAAAGGCGGCGTAGCTGACGATGAAGCCGCCGGCCGTGCTGCCGTTAAGCTTGACCGTGTCGGCCCCAGCTTGGAACTTGATGCGATAAGGGATGACGACCGAGAGGATGTAGCTCTCCGCGGATGCTCCACCGTGAAGCGTCAAGTAATAGTCCTCGGTCTGCGGCAACGTCTGCTGCCAGGTCGATTGGTGGGCCGAGGCACCTAACATGCTCGTGCCGCCTTGCGTCTTGATGGATACTGTCACATCATGGTTGGTTGAATCGACGTTCACCATCATGATCTGGCCCTGCGAGGCTTGTAGGACATAGTTGATTGTCTGTCCCGGGCTAATCGTGCCGGTCACGACTCCCTGCGTGGCATCTGGCAAGAATGTGATTCGGGTTGCGGCCGGGAGCGTGGGAGCAACGATGACCGCAGGCAGAGTGGGCGGGCCCGAGACCTCAGTTGGCGGGAGAGTCGGAACCAGCAGGGTTGGAAGCACGACCGTTGGTGAGGCAGACGGCACTGCCGTGATCGTCGGCGCCGCCGCCATGGTGGCAGCCACGATGGTCGAGATCGTATCCGGCGAAGAAGTTGGAACGCTGGCCCCTGTACAAGCCAGTATTACCATAAGCACGACCGCGAGAGTCGTCCACGCCGTGACGGAATTCTGCATATCTAATCTCCTCCGACAAGAAAAGCAGTATAGCACAGGGGCCGTATGCATCCGAGCGGTTACAATTGCCGACAATGAAGGGACGGACAAGACTTGTTCGCTGTCTTCTAGCGCTGCTCTGGATGCTCGCCATCTTCCTTGTTTCTGCCACGCCCGCACAGGAACTCCCGGCATTCGGCTCGTGGGACGTCGTGGTGAAGAAGGGCGGCCACATGCTCGCGTATGCCTTCCTGGCGATCTTGTTCTTGAGGGCTTTGGAAGGCACGAGGCATCGATTTATCATTGCATGGTTCCTAGCGGTCCTGTACGCCCTGGTGGACGAGTTTCACCAGTCGTTTGTTCCAGGGCGCCATCCATCGCTGGTGGACGTGTTCCTATTCGATGGCGTTGGCGCGGCGCTGGCGCTGCTCTTCTACTGGCTCTGGATGCGATACTGGGAACGCTCCCTTAATTCAGCGAAGCCGTAGTGACGGTACGCTCAAACTCCCCTTTCCCCGAAGTGATCCACTACTCGAATTCTAGGTCGATCTCCTCCTCGTCGCCCCAATCTTCCAGGCGCTGCACCTCGATGTCACCGAACAGGGCTTCCTGGAAGACCTCCACCCGGTAGCGCTTGATAAGCTCAAGCAGGGCCAGGAATGTCACCACTACCTCCAGTCGGCTCGGCTTCCGACCCAGCAGAGCTCGGAACGAAGCCCTGGAAAGCTGCTTAAGCGTTCGCCCGATCAGGCTGATCTTCTCGCGGATCGTGATCTTCGGCGCCGCAATCACACTGTCCAGCGGCTCCTTCCGCTGTGCCTTCGAGAAGGCGGTTAGCGCAGCTCTCTGGAGAGCCTCGAGAGTGACATTGGTTAGGTCCAGCTTTGGCTCGATCTTCGGGGGCGCCGCAACTCGCAGATAGGTGCGCAGACCCGCTTCCTGCCGCATATCCAGCCACAGGGCTGTCTCCTTGAAGCGTTTGTAGAGCCTCAACTGATCCACGAGCGACTGTGCCAGGTCTTCCTCGCCGGCGGCGCGCACCGGTGGACGCGGCAGCAGCGCCTCCGACTTGATCTGCAGCAGCCGCGCGGCCATCACGAGGAAGGCCGAGATGTCGTCTGCGTGCATCTCCTCGAGGCTGTGGATATACTGCAGGTATTGATCGGTAACCAGCGCCAGCGAAA
>DATKAF010000136.1:0-2547 GCA_035498395.1 Anaerolineales bacterium | reverse complement strand
TTTAGTCATCATGTTCATCTGCCGGCTTCCAGTTTCTAAAGCGAGGGACATAACAACATATAGTCAGGGCGTCGCGCAATCGCTACTACATCGAGCTTGTGAAGATTTTTCCCAACCCCAAGATTTGCCACGAGTCATTTTTCGGGGTGGAGATTTTGTTCACTTTATGTTCGCAAGGTGGGGCGGGCAGGGCAGGGCGTCAAGCTGCCTGATTGGGGCGAATCGGTGTTAGATGGGCAGGCGGCGAAGCAGGCGCTGCAGGGGCTGGTCGATGACAAAGGCGACCACGGCGCTGAGCGCGTAGATCGTCAGCGCGGCGGCGATGCCCCCCGACCTCTAGTGCGTCCCGCTTCGGCTTGGACGTGCCAGGATCAAATTTCATGGGCAAATTAGTGTTGGACGAAGCCCCCGCAGGGTCAAGCGAGCGCCCGCTATCGACCATGCCGAATATCCTCCGTTGATGGAACAGTTGAAAGAGGCCATTGGGGAGAACATGA
This sequence comes from Anaerolineales bacterium, assembly GCA_035498395.1. Taxonomy (GTDB): domain Bacteria; phylum Chloroflexota; class Anaerolineae; order Anaerolineales; family Villigracilaceae; genus Fen-1038. The sequence continues at coordinate 2,050 of DATKAF010000136.1, read as the reverse complement.
TGCTGCATCCATGTCTCACCGGCTGAACGAGCACGCATCTCGGTTTTGTCATGGACGTTGACAGGAGAGGGGCGCGCCGCGCCGGCAAAGGAGAAGAGATATGGATGCGATCACGGAGCTGGCGCCGCATTTCCAGGGCTATATCGACGAGCGCAGCACGCTCCATGTAAAGGGCTGGTTGCGCGACCTCAATGACCCATCCCGGCGTCTGGCCTATGAGGTCGTTCTGTCCGATGCCGCGGGGGAGCGCGTGCTGGCCGCCGGTGTGGCCGATACACCCAGCGACTTGCTGATGCAGGTCGGGGTGGGCGATGGGCGCTATGCTTTCCTGGCGGAATACGCCGTACCGCTGACCGAAGCCGAGCGTGACCGCGTTTTTGTCCGCCCCGCTGGGGCGGTGCAACGGCTGGAGCTGGCGCCAGCGTTGCGGACGGATCCGCCCAGCGTGGGCGGGCCATTTCAGGGCTATGTGGATGAGTGCAGTGTGCGCCACGTGGCTGGCTGGGTGCGCGATCTGTCAGACGCTGCCCGGCGTGTGGCTGTCGAGGTGATCCTGCCGGGCGAGGACGGAGGAGAGACTATCCTCGCGCATATCACCGCCGATCAGCCCAGTGACGTCCTCCGCCAGATTGGCGTGGGAGACGGTGCCTATAGCTTCTTTGTGCTGTTCAGCGCGCAGATTTCCGAGGCCGAGCGCGAGCGCGTGCTCGTGCGCGTCTGTGGTGCCACGCATGTGCTGCAAGCCTCCCCCCAGCTCAACAGCCGGTTCGAGCCGATCCATTACGTCGCGATGGACATCGTCAACAACTGCAATCTGCGCTGTCCGTTCTGCGTGTACGACTACGCGGACACGAAGAAAACCTATGCGATGAGCGAGGAGACGTTCCGCTCCGCCCTGCGGCTGATCCCGTTCGTCACCGACGGGAATTTCTGGCTTTCCTGCCTGCATGAGGCGGCGCTGCATCCGCGCCTGACCGAGTTCATCGGGATGGTGCCGCGCGAATACCGGCACAAGCTGTTCTTCACGACCAACCTCGCCAAGCGCCAGCCTCGATCCTACTTCGAGGCTCTGGCCAATTCCGGTATGAGCCACATCAACGTGTCGCTGGAGAGCCTGAACCCGCCAGTGTACGAGAAGATGCGCAAGGGCGCGCGTTTTTCCATCTTCATGGAGAACTGGGGCCAGCTGTTGGAGGTGTTCGCCGCGACGGCTGGGGCGCCTCGCATTCGGTACAGCGTGATGGCCTATCGCTCCAACCTGAAGGAAATGCCCGAGTTGATCCGCACCCTGCTCGCGGAAAAGCTGGCTTGGCAGGTGGAGGTGCGCAACACCTTCGATATGCCGCAGATCTCCGCCGCCTTCCGCGAGGAGGAATTCCTTTCTTCCGCCGAGTGGGCTGAACTGGCCGAGGCCTTGCGCGGCTATCACCCGGAGGAGGTGATCCTCCTACTGCCGCCCGGCGGCAAGGGCTACGACTCCGAGGACCGGGCCGCCGCGGCGGCGAAGCTCGCGTTGGTGCCAGGGCAAGCCGTCGAGGCGCCAGACGATGCTGCTCTGGTGCCGGCCTCCACTGAGATAGCGCCGGGCGAAAACGGGCAGGAATGGGAGATCGCCGAAGGACCGGTGCCGCGTCCCTTCAATCTGCGTATCGCCTGGGATGGAACGCTGAACGTCTATTCCGAGCGCGTGCGCAACCCCGGCGAGCCGCCGCGGCACGAGAATTACTTTGTCGCCAATATCAACGAGCTGGAAGACCCGCTCGCGGCCCTGCTGGCGCTCAGCTAGAGCAGCGCCGCACTGCCGCGCAGCATCGCCTCGGCCTCGGGGGTGATGCCGTGCTCGTCGTGCAGAACCAGGCCCGGGTGCACCGCATCCGGGCTTTTGCTGTGCTTGCGGGCGGTGAGGATCACCATCTTCGCGGCCATGCCGGCGCGGGGCCAGAGCGGGATGAGGGTGATGCCGCCGCAATGCCGTGCCCTCAGCGCGGCGGCGGCCTCGGCGAAGCTGGAGGCGGGAAGGATCAGGCTGATGCTGCCACGGCCCCGCAGC
>DATKAF010000135.1:0-7116 GCA_035498395.1 Anaerolineales bacterium | reverse complement strand
GGCGCCGCGCGGCGGCTAAGGCGCCGTGTACTTGATCACCAGCCTGGGCCGATAGGCCGGGTTGGCCGCATAGTTACCGCTGTAGAACTTGAGGTCGTCAGCCGCAAGGTTGTTGTTGTCGTCCTTGGCGAACCGCAGGCGGAACTGCGTGATGCCCGTCAGGTTGATGTAACCGAAGGAGGAGGCGCTTAGCGTGCCGGTGTACCAACCGCTGGACGGCGCATTGGGCATGGAGAACGCCCCGGCCTTACTGGCGGCGGCCTGGAAGTCACTGACCTGAAGCGTGGGATTGCCGCCGAACGCTCCTGCGCGCACATCCACCGCGATGCTCCCCAATGCACCAAACGGGTTCGCCCCGGCAGTCCCAGCCTGCTTGATCTTCAGCACGACAGAGACAATGGCCCCATGGTCGGGCAGCCCGCTCGTATTGAATGAGAGGATGGTGCGGTACTGCTGGTTCGTGGCGCTGTCGCCCAGCATGAACACAGTGCCGCCGGCGTTCGCCCAGTTGCCCGCATTGCTCGTCTCGGACGACTCAAGGACCATGCCATCCTGCGCGCCGCTGGATACCAGTGTAGCAGTCTGGTCCGCCGGCGGGGCGACGGTGTCGCCACCGTTCAGGTACTCTTCCAGGTTGGTATAGCCGTTGCCATCGGCGTCCACCGGCCCATCGGCAGCATTGTTCGGGTTCAGGCCGTTCTTCGTTTCATAGACATCCGGCATGCCGTCGTGGTCGCTGTCGGCGCAGGGCGTACCGCTCGCGGGCGTGATCCAGCCGCCAACCTGCGATGGGTTGTCGATGATATGCCCGGTGCCGTTCCTCACGTCGTTCACGACGCGCGTGTCAATCGCGTCGCGGCGGCTGTACCAGTTGCCCTCGCAGTCGAGCCCCCGGCTGTTGCCAGCGTCGTTAAGCACCTCGGTGTAGGCGGTCTGTGCATCGGTCGTCGTCACGGCGGGCGCCGTGGCCGGCGTGCTCACGATGAACTTGCGGCTTCCGGAGTCCACCCAGTCGCTGTCCGGCTGTGAATTGCTTGTGCGGCTCGGTCCGATATTGCCGAGCACATATACCTGCGCCCCGCCCGAATAGCTGCCCGAATCCGCCGGGATGACCTTCAGGTCGGTGCTGGAAGTGGTATCGGGGCCCTTCTTGTGGTAATTGCCGATCCAGTTGATGCGGTTGACGGACGAAACAGCGCAGTCGTCCTGTTGATGCGCAAAGGTCCAGTAAGGGTTGTAGGTGATATTGTTGATGACCTGCGCGCTGCCGCATAGTTGCATGAGCGGCGTGCGCTCTCCGTCGTGCGCCATCAGGTTGTGGAGGAGAGAGATGTTCTCGGAGCCCCGGGAGTTATTGCTCTCGCTGCCCGCGTATCCGCCGATCATCACACCTTTGCTGTGGCAGCCCTTGGGGTGCGTGCTGCAATCCAGCGCCTCCGAAATGATCGACCACTGGAGACTCAGGTTCGACACGCGGTACCACGTCTCGACATCCGAATCGACGCCCCAGCTGTAGGTCATATGGTCGAGCACGATGTTGCTGAGAGTTCCTCCGTTGGATGCGATCTGGTCGCCGTGGTTCGAGCCCCCGGGGCCCGGGCGCACAGACAGATATCGCATGACAACCTGGCTGGTCCTGGTCGAGAACACATCGCCCCCGGACGCGGTCCGCAGCGTGATCCCGCCGCCCGGCGCCGTCTGTCCCGCGATGGTGATATACGGATTGCGGACGGACAGCGCAGTCTTGAGCACGATCAGCCCGCCCGTCCGGAACACGCACACGCGCGGACCGGACGCCTGCACGCAGTTCCGCAGACTTCCCGCCCCCGAATCGTTCGTATTCGTGACCTCGTACACCTTGCCCCCGCGCCCCCCCACCGCGCCCGCCCCAAAGCCCTCCGCTCCGGGAAACGCAGCGACGCCAGATGCCGCCTGTACGGAGCTATGGGCTATCGCCATGGTCACAATGACGGCCAGGGCGATCCATCGGTAGAGCTTCTTCATTCTGAACTCCTTACTGGCCGGGCAGATATCGAACCTTTCCATGCAAGTTTCCCCTCCATCAGTCGGAGTTCTAAGATCATTCTATATCTGCCAGCCTCTTGATGCAAGTTTGTACCGGATATGGTTCCCGGGTATCGCGCCCGGGGTGCTTGCGAGGCGGGGACTTCCTGGTCTCACCTCGTTCAGCCATTATGAGGGATAAGAAGCACTGCACCACGGTGCTTTACAGAAAAGCAAGAAACTCGCGCCAGCGCGGACCGCCCACCTTGCAAAAATGACAGGCAGATTCGATTGTGAAGCACTTGTACGCTACATTTTTGTCGCCCAGGCCGCCCTGGAGCAATCAAGAGCGCTGCCTGGTAGGCAGCGCTCTCGGATTTAGTCGATCACGCGGTCTTGTACCTGCTGGCCGGTAACCCTGCGTTCTGGTGCTATCGGCGGCTAAGTTGGCTCAGGCAGCTTCTCAGGGACCACAGGCTTTTCGGGAGCAGAATAGAGGAACTTGACCATGTCGGTCACGGATGCAGAATTCTTCTCACCCGGTATAAAAACAAGGTCGTCACGTCCTCAGTAGTACAGCTTCTGCCACCGAGCCTTTGCCTCTTCCCATCTCTTATGCTCGTTTGCGATGGCTTCCTTTTCAAGCCTCTTTCTCTCTTTTTCCTTCGGACGATTGTAGAACCAGCCTGCGAACGCTCCCAGGCCGAGCAACGCGGGCAAAAGACCGCACGTTACGAACATTCCGAAGTTGGGACCTGAAGCTGGAGGAGGTGTACCGCCCGGAGCCGAAGTCGATGCGGAGGGCCTGCTCAGCGCCGCCAGCCCGGTGCAGGCTCCAAAGAGGCACAACACAATGGCTCCCACGAACAGTAAAGAGCCGGGCGAGGACTTCTTCTTTGTGGTTGGGGCGGCGGGCGCAGCCAGGCGTTGCGCCAGATGGGAAGTCTGCGTGGTCAAACCGCCCGACTCCGTCGAAAAGATTCTGTAGCTCACGATCTCGCCGAATAACAATCAGGCCGCCCCATAGTGAGGGCGGCCTGATATGCATTGGTTACAACCGGCGGCGTGTCTTACGGGCACTTGCTCAAGTTCGCCTGTCCCGAGTCTTTGTTGACCATCAGGCAGCTTTCGTCCACCGCCTCGAAGTTGCTGCCGTGCAGCACATCCAGCGTGTGCAGCATATCATTGTTCCAGCGCTCGTCGGGCGCGCCGCTGACCATCCACGAGGTGCCGTTGTCTGCCAGGATGATGCCGTAGGTCTGCATGGTACGCAGGAGCACCTGCATCTCGGGCGCGAAGCCCGAGATGTTGTATCCGGCCTTGAGGCGGAAGCGGGCGCCCATCGGCGGCGTATTGGTCAGGGTGTTGGGCTTTCCAGATGTAAGATGTCGCCCGGGCCAGATGTAGCTGTTCGTCGAGCCTGCCGTGAACCGCAGCGCGTGATGGATCATCTCCTGTGCGGGATCGGCCTGCATCAGCGCGGCCTGCACTTCCTGGTAGCGGACCAGGCCGGGCAGGATCGGCAGCCCTGCCGCGTCCGCCGAGGTCCAGCCCGCGGGCCTTAGCGCATTGGAGCTCAAGCTCCAGATCGCGCCGGAGCCGGCAGACCAGGTCCCGCCGGTATTCGTCGCGTTGAACAGCTCGTACAGCGTGCAGTCGTGCGTATCCACCACGAGGATGTGGTGATCGCTGCCCCACTCACGCGCCGGGTTCGCTGGAATAGGATACGGGCCGGGATCGGACTCGTCCGCATAGGTGAACTGGACAGTGTGCTTGTTGACCAGCGTTCCATCCAACACATTGTACGGAATGCCGATGGGCCCTCCGTCCCACGTCCCGGAACCGAAGTCCATGTGGAAGGACGGCGAGTTCGCGCCGATGGAATTGATCCAGCTGCTGGAATGCGAGTCCACCGGCAGGGTATCGACCGGCGTGTTCCAAACACTGTCCGCCGGGAACAGCGTGCAGCCGGAGATATCGGGGCTTGGCCCCCGTGTGGGGGTTGGCGCCGGCGTGCTGCCATACGTGAGGAGCACGGCCTCGTAATCCAGCTTCGCATCGCCCAAGTCATTGTTCGACGCCAGCCGGACGCGCACCTCGCGCGTGCCCGTCTTGATGTAGAGGCGCGGGTTGGATACGGTGAACGTGAGCACGCTCCATGTATTGGCCCGCGCCGCGCCGTTCCCTCCGATCCTGGTCCACGTCGAGGTGCCCCAATTCCACACCGACCACGTCCAAACCTGCCCGGAAACGGCCGGACCTTTGTAGTTCGCTATGACCTGCATGCTCAGCACGCTGGAGCGCGAGATGGTGCCGGGTAGAACATAGGTCCGGTAGCCGCGGTAGATGTGACCGGGCGTCGTGAAATTGACGTAGTTGGCCTGTGTATCTTGCGTGCCGCTTTGGTCGCGGACCCGCAGCGCCGCCACGGAACCGGTCGAGCAGCACACTCCATTGGTGATGGACCGCGGGTGCAGGGTGGACGCGCTGGCCGTGGTGGCCGCGCTGGTAAAGATGAGCAGGCCCACGGTTGTGGCCAGCAGAAGCGCAAAGAGGGATAGGCGGAATCTATTCATGGGAGCCTTCCCTATTGTATTCCAGAAACCCCGGCTTCAATTCAAGGCATAGTACGTGATGACGAGCATGGGGCGATTGGCCGGAGCCGCTGCGTAGTTGCCGCTATAGAACATCAGGAAATCCGAGGTCAGGTTGCCGTTGTCACCGGTTCCAAACCGCAGCCGAATCTGCGTGATGCCCGCCCGGTTCACGGAAGCAAAATAGCCGGAGTTCAGCTTGCCGGAATACCAGCCGCCGGACGGCGCGTTGGGGATCGTGAGCGCGCCTAACTGGCTCGAGGCCTGCCAATCGTCGGTTTGCAGCGCCGGGTCTCCGCCGATCGCCCCTTTCTTGATATCTCCGACGATGTTTCCCAGCGAGCCGAACGGATCGCCTCCTGTGAGACTCGCTTTCTTGATCTTCACCGTGACCGAGATGATCCGGGCATTATCCGGCAGCTCGTCCGTCGGGAAGGACATGATGGCCCGGTATTGGCGGTTGCGGAGATCATCCCCCAGGCGGAGGTAGGGCCCCGTTGAATTCGCGCTCCCGCCCGTGTTGCTTGTTGGTCCGGCTTCCAGGACCCAGCCGTCCTGCGCTGCATCGGAGACGAATGTCTGAGTGACGGGCGTGGCCTCTCCGGTCACGACGTAATAACAGGACTTCGCCAGCGCCGGGAACGGGTCCCCGCCGAACGCAGTAGTCGTGCAGGCGACCGTGTCGATCACGTTCGTCTGGCTCAAGTACTGCCCGTTTACCCCGTAATAGACCGTCGCCACATTGCTCGCGCCGACGCTGCAAGTACCGCCCTGGTTCATGCACCACGTCGAACCCTCCGGGCGGCCGCCACGCATAAAACACTGGTTGGTCGCGCCCGAGCCGGGGTCGCCAAACACGCTGCTGTTGCATTCGACGCCATCGGTGAACGGCAGCGGGCCGATAAAGTGGTCATTCGCGCCGTAATAGAGCAGGGCCAGGCCGCTGAACGCGCATCTCTGTCCTTCGTCGACGCAATAGCCGTAATCGCTGGGAACTGCATTACCGGGGTCGATCCGGAACCGGCCGACCGTCCAGCTCGCGCCGAACGGCGCGTTGGCAGCTTTGACGCCCCAGTATAGGTCCTGCTTGTTCCAGTCGGACGAGATCGTTTGCGTCACTGACGACTGATAACGGACAGTATCGACCATTGTGATCCCGTCCGAGTCCATGGTCGGCACGGTCTTGACGCGCAGCATGTAGCCGTTGAACGCGCACCCGCTGATCGGCTGCCAGCTCAACGCGACCGTCTGGCTGGTGGAGACCGTTCCATCTGCTGGTGCTGTGAGCACCGGCGCCGGGCATGGACGCGTGCCGCCTGCCATGATCCAGCCGTTGCCCGGTGTGATCGTCGTCGTGCCGTTGCTCCACTTCTGCGTGGAGACATTCAGCGTCCAGTCCTCCACCTGGAGGCTGGCATTCGGGAATCCCCAGTGCACATGGAACCACCCGGAGGGCTGGTCCGCCCAACCGCAGGGCCCGTTGAAATTTCCGGTCCTCAGTGGCCCCAGCTCGGCAGACTGGGCGAAGGTAGCGCCTACAACGAGTGCAGTCTGATTCGCCGTATTGTTGGACAGGTGCGTGTAAAAGAAGTCGCCCAGGTGGATCGCCATGTTGTGACTGTCCACGCACCGGTAACTGATCGTTCCTGCTTCGGCAGCCAGGAGCATGTTCTCTGCATGTCCAGCCGCCGTTTTCCCATCGGACATCATATCCACGGCCTTCCAGCCGGATACCACGCTGGCGTAGCCGTTATCATGCACCCCATGCTGTCCGTACAGCATGGATGTCCCGGCCTTCCATGGGAACGTGTAAGCGGCGCCGGTCGGAGCGCTCTCGGCGGAAGCCGGTCGGCGCGCGGCCAGATCGTGCTTCGCCTTCGGGCTTAGGAGCGTACCGGGCACGCCGCCCATCAATGAAGAGAAGCCGCGTGTGCCTTGCACGCCGCCGGTCCACTTCCCGGTAGATGCCCGCTGTGCGAGCACAAGCCCGGTCCACGCACTGTCGTTCTCCAGGTTCCAGCTCTGCCCGGCATGCACTCGAGCCAGCCCCGCCACCGAGACGAGCGCCCATTTCCCCTCCTGCCGCACATCGGTGATCGCAAAGTACTTTGCAGCCGTCGGAAGCTCCGTCGCCTCTTGCAACGCGCGGACCACCGCCTCCTGCATCGGCTTGGTCACCTCGACCGTTCCCGGAACAAGGATGGCTTGCCGCGCTTGCAGAAGCACCGAGTCGGCGTGCACTGGCAAGGGGTTTGCCGCACAAAGGGCGGCCAGCATGGCGGTCAGAGAACAAAGGAAGCGAAACGCTGCGGGGAAGGATCTTATGTGGTTATTCATGGTCCGGTTGGGGTATGGATCGCGGCAGTGGATGGAACACCGTCATTATATGCGCTGACGCACCGTCAGAACATTGCGGATTGTAATCATTACCGCCCAGTGTTCGACATCCGCCAACATAATTGTGAGGTGTCGAGTTGGTGCCGTAGGTGGAAAATGCACTGCCGCCACGGAACAGGCT
>DATKAF010000134.1:0-2421 GCA_035498395.1 Anaerolineales bacterium | reverse complement strand
CGCAGGCGCTGATCCGAAAAGCGCCTGCCGGTTGTCAGGACCACCTCGAGGGCGCGGATCGTGCGCCGCACATTTCGCGGATCGATCTTCTGAGCAGCCTCAGGATCGAGCTGCCCCAGCCGGTCATGCAGCCAGCCGGCGCCTCTTTCATCCTTGAGCTTCGCAAGCTCATTTCTGAGTCGGGGATCCGGTGCAACCTCGGGCGGTTCCCAACCCTCCGTCACCGCGCGGACGTACTGCCCCGTCCCGCCAACCAGCAGAGGTAGCTTGCCGCGCTCGTGTACTTGAGCGATGACCTCCCGAGCGATGCGCTGGAATAGGGCCAGGCTGAGGGTCTGGTCGGGGTCGGCGATATCGATCAGGTGGTGTGGGATCCGTTTTTGGTCCTGCGGTGTTGGCTTTGCCGTCCCGATATCCATCCCTCGGTAGAACAGCCGCGAATCGGCCGAGATGATCTCCCCGTCGAGAATTTCGGCGAGCTGGATCGCGATTTCGGTCTTGCCGACGGCCGTCGGCCCAACAAGAAAGACCATAGCGGGCTCGGGCTCAGGATTCATCGGCGCGTGTGTCCCGGAAGACGGATCAGCCGCCACGGCGCATGCCATATGCTGCGTGCATCACGAAATCGCATTCTCAAAATGCACGATCTCGACCCCCGCGCCGGTCTTCTCGACCGCCAGCACATCGATTTGCCAATGGTCGATCCCATTTTGCTGGGCATAATGCCCAGCGCACGCCAGCATGTGGGCCTGCTTGCGCGCGGTCACGGCCATCTCTGGCGGCCCAAGCGACCGGCTGGTTCGCGCCTTTACTTCGACGAAAATCGTGATACCGTCCTTTTGTGCAACAAGGTCGATCTCGCCGTAAGGTGTGCGAACGTTCTGTGCGACGAGTTGATACCCGTGCTCGCAGAGATAGTCGGCGGCCGCTTGCTCGCCCCACCGTCCGATGGCCTGGTTTCTGCCTGTCACCGGTAGGTCTCAAAGAAGCCGCGCAGCCGCACGGCCCAGCTTTCGCGACGCGGCCTTGCTGCATACACGAGTTGCTCGTAGTGCTCCAGGAGCAGGCGTGTCGTCCGCTCGATCGCATAGAGGGTGGATGCCTTGCGCGCCGCCTCGGCCATTTCCTTGCGGAGCTTTGTATCCATGCATAGCCGCATTAGCTTGGCGGTAAAGCCCGGCAGATCCTCATTCGCCAGGAAGCCGGTTCGGCCGTCCTCTACCGTATCCCCCACGCCGGGAGACCGGATTCCAACAACCGGCAGGCCGCACGCCATTCCTTCGATCACCGATAGTGGGTGCACTTCTGTGACTGATGCTGTCACGAACGCATCGCACATCAACAGATAGGAAGGCAGCGCGTCGTACGCGATCATCCCCGTGAACTTTACGCGCTTGCCCAGGTTGAGCTCGGCGACTAGGTTCTGGAGCTCGGTCTCGAGCGCCTTGGCGCCGCCTCCCACGATGAGCAGGTGTACATGCTCCAGCGCCTGCGCCAGCCCCGAGAATGCCTGGAGCAGAAACGGCAGGTTCTTCTCGGATGCCAACCTACCCGCATATACCAGAAGGATATCCTCCTGGGAGTAGCCAAAATCCTCCCGGGACAATGGCTCGGCGCGGTAAAACCGGTCCAGCTCTACACCGTTTGGGATGATCTCAACCGGGCTGGTGACACCCATGCTGCGCAGCACGTCGACCATGCCGGCGGAGGGGGAGATCACCAGGTTCATGGCATCGCAGAACGGTGGCATGTAAGCCTGCAGCAGGCTGTCGCTGATCTCGTTGGGCACGATCGAAAGATAGGTCTGCGCGTACAGGTCATAGCGCGTGTGGTTGGTGAACACCGTGGGGATCCGCAGCGGCTGGCAGTAGCGAAGCGCCAGCCGGCCGCTCAGGAAGGGGTGCTGGACGTGCACGAGGTCCATCGTCTGGAGCAGCTTCTTGGCCGAGCGCTTGTAACTGAAAGACAAGTAATAGCCTGTGTCGACCAACGGCAGCCCGGGCGACCGGACAACATTGGCTTCGTCGTCCTCGTGATCCTGATCACCGAACGTGAATATGAAGACATTGTGCCCCGCCTTCTCCAAGTAACGCTTGTTGAGCTCGATATAGTGCGTCACCCCGCTGACGTGCGGTTTATAAACGTCTGCCATCATGCCGATCCGCATGTTTACATGGTACAGGGAAGCCATCCGAACGTCAAGGCGCACCGGGAACAGACCGGCATGCGGGCATGGTAGAATGACTCCTTCGGAAAGCCAATGGTAAGACTGATCCTGCGTGACAAGGAATACGAGGTTAAGCCCGGTATGACGCTCCTCTCGTCGCTGGAGAAGTGCAATATCCTCGTCGAATCGGTGATCGCCACGCGCGATGGGGAGATGATCCTGGAGGATGAGATCCTGAAAGACGGCGACGTGGT